>DASVHQ010000456.1:0-2082 GCA_036382515.1 Polyangiales bacterium
GGTGCCGCCATCGGCGGCCGCTGCGGTGGTCATACAGCTTTCGAACGCGGCACCCGCAACCGCTGCAGCGCCCGATCCGCGTCGTGGGCGCGACGTCGATCACCAGGCCCGACTCCTCGAATTCGCAGCCTCGGACCCGTACGCACTTCATTCCCAAGATGTTCGACAGTAGCTTCGTTACTTGCATGGCGGGTCGCGGGCCTCCGTTAGGGTTGCAACCCGAAGGTACCCCGGCCTTGCCATGCACTTGAACCACGCGGCTCCCAAAGCCGCTCACGCGCTCAAATCTCTCGGCTTTCCAAGCCCGTCGCGCCAGTCGACCAGCCGCCGCGCACCCACTCACCCATGAGGAGAGCCAGAATCTCTGCCATCCGTAACCCGTCATCCTGCGAGGTCGTGTGCCACAGCGGGATTCAGTCTTGGTCGCGCAGCGCCCGACCCGATGTTCGCGCACGTCGGTGTGGGGGCCGTAGACACGGCTCGTGGCAATCCGTTCCCGAGATCACCTTGCCCGGAGAAGCCGTCCACACGGTCAGTCGCAGACAACCTTATACTGGAGAACCCTATGACGCGTTCGCACTGGCTGGTGTTGGTCCTGACCTTGGTCCTCGTTCCCGCGCAGGTGCTTCAGGCCCGTTATCGCACTCCGGACTTGGTCGACGTGCCGGTGGACCAGCTGATCGAGAAGCTGCAGGAGCAGGTCTGCAAGAATCCCAAGAACGCCGCTGCCCAGCACAACTTGGCTCGGGCACACGCCATGGCGTATGCCAGGCGGACAGACACGCTGACGGTCCAGCGCGACGCGGAGGAGCAAGGGGTCTGGTTCGGCTATGAGCCGCCTCACATTCCATTTGACGTCGCGCCGACCGAGGACGCCGACAAGCTCAACGTTGCCAGGGCGCATCTGGACGCCGCAATCAAGGCGTACGCGGTGGCGGCGAAACTCGCTCCGCGCGATCTGGTGGTGGCTCTCGGCCACGCTTGGTGCGTGGACCAATCGGGCGACAAGAAGCGGGCGCTCCGTGAATACCGCACGGTGGTCAGGGCCGCCTCGCAACGCGAGAAACATATCGACACGCATCGTCCGCAGGCCTGGCCTTTCGTCTCGGGGGAAGCGGTCGGCTATTTGACCGCTCTGCTAGACCCGCAGAAGGACCAGAAAGAGCTCGCTCGACTGGCGAAGCTCGCCGAGCGGGCGCGCTTCCCGGCGCACGGCTCGTCCCCGATCGTGGTTCCACTGCGCGATGGGCTGGAAGCGAGTGATTTGGAGGACCCGACCGCGACCGTGGTGTTCGATGCTGACGGCTCGGGGCTGCAACGAAGCTGGACGTGGATCAGTCCCGACGCAGGTTGGCTCGTGTACGACCCGCGACACGCGGCCAACATTACGTCGGCGCTACAGCTCTTTGGCGTGGTGACCTTCTCGATGTTCTGGGACAACGGTTATGAGCCGCTTTCGATGCTGGATCGCGACGACGATGGTGTCCTTCGAAATCAAGAGCTGCAGGGGATCGCCATCTGGCACGATGCCAACGGCGACGGCCGCTGTGAGGCCGGCGAAGTGAGCAGCCTCGACCAACATGGCATTGTCGCAATCTCGGTTCGTTACCAGCGCGACGATACGCACCCGGATCGCATCGCCTGGTCGCCTGGCGGCGTCACGCTGATGGACGGGTCACAGCGCGCGACGTACGACATCCTCCTGCAGCCTCGCTGATCGAATCAGTCGTGGTACGGTTTCTGCGTGCACACCCTGGCCGAAGATCTTCGAGGCCGCGACGCGGAGCTCGCACTGCTGCGCGAACGTCTGGCGGCCGCTTTGGGTGGGCGCGGCGCTGTGGTGGTGGTCAGCGGCGAGGACGGTAGCCGGCATTAAGCATGTGCCCAGTCTGCCAGCCGCCCAGCTCCGCGTCACCCGCCTGAGCAGCTACCCCTGGCGGCGGCCTTCGACGAGGGGCGCACCGAGATCATGCCGTACGTCATGGGCCCCAACCAATGTGGCGTCGTGCCCTTCTCCTCCGTCAGCCGCGAGGACCGCGTCGAGCGCGTCTTCCTCCCCCTCCTCGACCGGCTCGACCTCAC
>DASVHQ010000457.1:0-1504 GCA_036382515.1 Polyangiales bacterium
GAAGCGCGTCGCGAGCGCGAGCGCCATGGAGCTGGATGGGCTCGCCGAGCGCGTACTCAGCGCGAAGACGTTGCGCGAGGTGTTTGGCTCACAGGCGAAGGCGACGAAGAAGAAGCGCTGAGCGGCGTTGGTTCGGCGCCCCGCGGTGCAAGGAAGCTCGAGGTTCCGTAGGATACGGAACCTCGGGGCGCGCGGGACTACATCATTCCACCGGCACCCATCATTCCGCCTCGCGACATGGTGGTGCGCATGTTTCCCAGCATGCCGGTCATCGCTTGGCTGTGCTCGCTGCATTCCTTGCGCATCTGCTGCAAGTCGTTCAACTGCATCATGCGGTCGCGGTGCTGGTCGACGGCCGTGCTCGCTGCGTCGGCGGTCTGCGTCAGCTCGCCCATGTTCATGTTCGCGCCCGCATGCATCGAGCCCATCATGCCCTCGCACGCGGCGGTCATGTCGTCGAGCATGCCGTGCATGTCGCGATCGTAGGCCTGCGTCTCGCGGCGCAAGCTGCCAGGGTCCGGGGCCGATGCCGCCGCTGCTTTGTGGTCGTCGGCGCGTTGCAGAGCGCTACTCAGCGCCTGCTGAGCAACGCCCGTGTCGTTGCTGGCACAGCCGGCCAGAAGGATCGCCGCGAGCACCGAAACCGAGATGGCCAAGCAAGATCGCATCGCAGCCTCCTATGTGTGCGCACCGCTTATGAGAGCCAGTACGCGGTGGCCTGGGTTCGAGGATTCGCTCGATGGCCGAGCTCTTGGTTGCGCCAGCGCAACAGGCGTCGTTGCGCTCAAGCTGCGTCCGAGTGCAGAAGTTCTGCGGCTCGAAGGTCGGCGCGCATCGAGAGTGCCAGAACTTGGGCCGGAGACATCGGTGTCGTCTGCGTCCCGCGGCTCGATTCGCAGCTCTGGCGCAACCGCAGCGCGCCTCGGCCGATGGCATCCCGAGCACCGATGCCCTCGCAGCTGCACGAAGCCCTGCTCTTCTTGTTCCGCAACCGCCCCGAGCTCGCGCCGGAGCTGTTGCGTGACGCGCTCGACGTGCAGCTGCCCCACTACACCGAGGTGCGCATCCGCTCGGAGAGCCTCACCGAGATCCAACCGGCCGAGTACCGCGCCGATCTCGTCGTGCTGCTGCTCGACGACAAGCCCGTGCTCGGCGTCGTGGTCGAGGTGCAGCTGACGGACGATGACCGCAAGCGCTTTGCGTGGCCGGTCTACGCCGTTGGCCTGCGCGCGCGCATCAAGTGTCCGGTCTGCTTGTTCGTTTTCACGCACAACGATGCAGTAGCGCGTTGGTGCGCAAAGCCGATCCCGAGCTGGCTGTGTTGTCGGCGATGTCGCACGGGCACGATGCCCCGGGAACCGCAGCACAAATCGCCGTGGCCGCGATGGCCGCGAGCGCTGGTCTCGACGCCGACAGGTCGAGATTGTATGTTGATCTCGTCTTCGCCTCGCTCAGCCAAGCCGCACGGAAGGCACTGCAAGCCATGGACCCAGCCAAGTACGAA
>DASVHQ010000458.1:0-50686 GCA_036382515.1 Polyangiales bacterium
CACACATACAATTCGGACACGAAGCGACTCACCAAAAGGCGAAAACCCTGGAGCGCGAATCGGAAGAAAGCAGCCAACTGACTGAAAGCAATGGGCATTATCGTAACGTCACCTTTGACAGTACGGGACTTGCGCAACCGAAACCAGAGTCAATACTCTCAAAATCGGTGGGGACGGGCAAAGGTGGAGGCAGGTATGTCACGTACAGTCACTTTTTCTGCGCTGGTGGTGGCTGGCGCCACAGCCCTGTTGGCGACGGCCTGCGGGACGAGCAAGTCAGGCAATGCGAGCAACGGCGTCGCCGGTTGCCAACCCAACGCCTCGATCTCGTGCGCATGCCCCGGCGGCACCACGGGCTCGCAGATGTGTGCGGCTGACGGCCAGTCCTACAGCCTGTGCCAGTGCGGCGCGGCCGGGTATGGCGCAGCCGGCACGGGCGTCGGCGGCGCGGGTCTGACGGGCGGGTTCTCCGGCAACGGCAGCTCGCTCGGCGGCACCGCCAACACGGGCAGCCCGCTGCCCTGCAGCGTGTCGAGCATCCTGCAGACCCACTGCTCGCTGTGCCACAGCGCCGTCCCGAGCTACGGCGCGCCGATGCCACTGGTGACGTGGGAAGACCTGCAAGCGCCTTCGAAGACCGACCCGACCGTGCCGGTCTACCAAAAAATGTTGCAGCGCATCCAGGACCCGCAGAAGCCGATGCCCCAGCCACCGAACCCGCTGCTGGCGGCGACCGACATCGCCACGCTGCAGGCGTGGGTGAGCGGCGGCACGCTGAAGGGCACCGATCCGTCGTGCATGGGCGGCAGCGCAGGAACCAGCGGTGGGGCCGGCGGCGGCGGCAGCGCAGGAACCAACGGCAGCGCGGGCACCAGCGGTGCAGCTGACGGCGGCATGCCGACCGACGTGACGTGCTACAGGTTTCTTGCCAACGACAGCGGTGGCAGTACCGGGCCCAAGTTCAACGTGCCGAGCACGCCGGACTCGTACGTGGAGTTCAATTTCGCTCCACCCTGGGGCAATGCACAGGTGTTGGGTGTGACCGCGCACAGCCTCATCGACAACAAGCAGGCCGTGCACCACTGGATCCTCTACTCCAGCTCGACGGCGTTGCAGGACGGCACCAACTCGCCGGGCGTGGGCGCGCACCCGGGCGGTCAGTTCGTGGTGGGCTGGGCGCCGGGCGCGCCGGACATGAAGCTACCGGATGATGTCGGCCTGCAGTTGCCGGGCGCCGGCTATCAGCTCGAGATCCACTACAACGCGCCGAGCGCGGGCATGACCGACCAGAGCGGCGTGGAGCTGTGCGTCACGACCGCGCCACGCGCCCACACCGCGGCCACGCATCCGCTGGGTCAGGAGGCCTTCGCGACCGCAGGCGCTGGCGACGTGGTCGGCACCTGTGTGCCACGCGGTCCGTTCCCCATCACCATCCTGACCTCGAGCCCACACATGCACAAAACGGGCACGCACATGAAGACCGTGATCCACCGCGCCAACGGCACGACCGAGACGCTGGTCGATCAGCCGTTCGACTTCGGCACACAGCTCTCGTACCAGACCCCGGCGACCATCAACCAGGGTGATTCGCTGGAGACGACGTGCACGTACAACGCGGCGGCACAGTTCGGAACCAAGACGACGCAGGAGATGTGTTACGATTTCGTGGTCGCCTACCCCGCAGGCGCGCTCGCTGGAGCTGCCGGCTACACGGGCGTCAGCGGCAACGGCAACACCTGCATCAACGCTTCTCTCGGCGGGTTTGGCGGCTGAGCGCAGGGCGATAGACAGTGGGCCCAGAAGCCCGGCCGTGTTAGACGTGGCTCCCCAAGTCCGGGAGCCACGTCATGACCAGCAAGCGAAAACTCAACGTCTACAGCTCGCGCATCACCGAGCCGCGCTCGCAGGGCGCCTCGCAAGCCATGCTGCTCGGCACGGGTCTCTCCGTCGACGACCTGAAGAAGCCGCAAGTCGGCATCGCCTCCAACTGGTACGAGGGCAACACCTGCAACATGCATCTCAATGACCTCGCTGCGAAGGTCAAGGAGGGCGTGGTGCAGGCGCAGCTGGTGGGCATGCGCTTCAACACCATCGGTGTCAGCGATGGCATCTCGATGGGCACCGACGGCATGAGCTACTCGCTGCAGTCGCGCGACCTGATCGCCGACTCGATCGAGACCGTGATGGGCGCGCAGTGGTACGACGCGCTGGTGACGATCCCCGGCTGCGACAAGAACATGCCCGGTTGCCTGATGGCGATGGGTCGGCTCAACCGGCCGGCGCTGATGATCTACGGCGGCACGATCCGCGCCGGCCACTCGCACGGCAAAGCCGATGGCAAAGTGCTCGACGTGGTGAGCGCGTTCCAGTGCTACGGCGAGTACCTCGCCGGGCGCATCACGGAAGGCGAGCGTCGGGACATCGTCGAGCATGCGTGCCCGGGCGCCGGCGCCTGCGGCGGCATGTACACCGCCAACACCATGGCGTGCGCGATCGAAGCGCTGGGCATGTCGCTGCCTTACAGCTCGTCGACGCCCGCCGAAGATCCGCAGAAGCTCGAAGAGTGCCTGGCGGCCGGTAAGGCGATCGCGCACTTGCTCGAGCTCGATCTCAAGCCGCGCGAGATCATGACGCGCAAGGCCTTCGAAAACGCCATGGTCGTGGTGATGGCCCTCGGCGGCTCCACCAACGCCGTGTTGCATCTGATCGCGATGGCCCGCTCGGTGGAGGTGCCGCTGACCGTCGATGACTTCCAGGCGGTGAGCGATCGCATCCCGCTGCTCTCGGATCTGAAGCCGAGCGGCGTGTACGTGATGGAAGACATCCACAAGATCGGCGGCACGCCCGCCGTGATGAAGTACCTGCTCGGCAAGGGCCTCTTGCACGGCGAGTGCATGACGGTCACGGGCAAGACGCTGGCGGAGAACCTCGCCGCGCTGCCCGGTCTGCCCGCGGGACAGAAGGTCGTGCGGCCGCTCGAAGATCCGATCAAGCCGAGCGGCCACATCCGCATTCTGCGCGGCAGCCTCGCGCCGCTCGGCGCCGTCGCCAAGATCACGGGCAAAGAGGGCGAGCACTTCGCGGGCCCGGCGCGCGTCTACGACAGCGAAGAAGACATGCTGCGCGCGCTGGAGGAGAAGAAGATCAGCAAGGGCGACGTGGTGATCATCCGCTACGAAGGCCCCAAGGGCGGGCCTGGCATGCCCGAGATGCTCACGCCGACCAGCGCGATCATGGGCGCGGGCCTCGGCTCCGACGTCGCGCTGCTCACCGATGGCCGCTTCTCCGGCGGCTCGCACGGCTTCATCGTGGGTCACGTCACGCCTGAAGCGCAGGAAGGCGGGCCGATCGCACTCGTGCAGGACGGTGACCGAATCACCATCGACGCGGTGAAGAACAGCATCGACGTGGCCCTGAGCGAGGCGGAACTGGCGCGCCGCAAGACGCTGTGGAAAGCGCCGCCTCTGAAGGCCACGCGCGGTACGCTCTACAAGTACATCAAGAACGTCAAGAACGCGTCCGAAGGTTGCGTCACCGACGAGTGACGCAAGAGTTGAAGCACGCGCTCTACTCGGTCGCGTGCTTCATCGCCACGAACGCGCCGCGCGGCAACTGCTGCACGTCGTGCGTGGTCTTGCCGCGCCGCTCCATCGCGAGCCAGATCGGCGGATGGCCGCGGCGCGCCTCGAAGTACAGCACCATGATGGCGCGGCCAGCCGTGCGCGTGTACCAGAGGTCGAACGAGTGCGCCTCGTCGTTGCGGTAGAAGCCGACTAGCGCCGTGTGTGCGGCCTCGAGCGCCTCGTCCTGCACCTTGCCGTCGGTATCGATGTCGTCTTTCTCCTTGGAGAGCGCGGCCCAGGCAGCGCGCAGGGCCTTGGCTTGCGCGGCCTGCGCCGTCCAGGGCTTGGCCGCGCTGCGTAGCCGCACGCGCGTGCGCGTGGCGAACGAAACGATCGGATCGCGACGGCGCTCCAGGCGCACCGCAGCCGCACCCACCGAGACGAGGCCCACGAGCAGGAGCACCGCTAGCCGGCGCGGCGCGCGCTGCTGATGGAAGTGCATGGCGCTCGTGACGATGGGCAAGAGGAACATCAGCACGACCGCGGCCTCGGCAGCGAGCGAGCCGGCGGCGATGGGCAGGAACTGCCGAAAGCCGAGCTCCGGCGGAAAGAGGCTGAAGTACTGGTAGCCGAGCGAGAGCAACATCAGCGCGAAGCTCAAAAGCGTGTAGCCCTTGTAGAGCAGGAACTCGCGACGCGCGGCCTGCACCGTGAGCCAGTACGGGAAGAGCAGCGGATACGCCACGTAGTAGAGAAACGGCCGCACCGGATGCGCGCGGTAGTACGCCTCGAACTGCAGTTGGCTGGACAGCAGCGCTGCGGCCAGCTTCGAGCGCCCGGCGAGCCTGCGCACCGCCTCACCGGCGAAGAAGGTCGCGAGCGCGAGGCCGATCTGCACGATCGCCCCGGTGACCGGGAAGAGCAGCGCGACGAAGACCAGGCCAAACGGTGCGAGCGCGAAGAACGCGGCGCGCAGCAGGAAATCGAGAACCGCTCTGAGCTGCGCCAAGGCCACGTGCGACGGTACCCGATCCGCAGCTGAGGCGAAAAGACCCGGCTGCCGGAGCGCGGAGCACGCGGGCACACGGTCGGCACAGACGCGGGCTCCGGCCTGCGAACCGTTGCGGTTTGCAACGATTGCGCTCTGCATACATACTGCGCCTCTCACGACCAAGGAGCGACGTTCGTGAGCACCAGCGCGGCCAAGGCCAGCCGACCCAAGGTCAACAAGTGGCTCGTCACGCTATCGGTGACGTTCGGCACACTGATGGGCGCCATCGACGCGTCCATCGTGAACGTGGCCTTACCGCACATCCGCGGCGCCGTGGGGGCCACGGTGCAGGAGATCACCTGGATCTCCACCGCCTTCGCGCTCTCGACCGTGCTCGTCATGCCGCTCACCGGCTTCCTCGGCCGGCTGTTCGGGCAGAAGCGCGTGTACATGCTGTGCCTGTGCCTGTTCCTTTTGGGCTCGGCGCTGTGCGGCACGGCACGCTCGCTCTTCGCGCTGGTCGCGTACCGCGCATTGCAGGGCTTCGGCGCTGGCGCCCTGCAGCCCACCGAGCAGGCGATCCTGCGCCAGACCTTCGAGCCGAAGGAGCAAGGCATGGCGATGGCGGTGTTCAGTCTCGCCGTGATGGTGGGGCCGGCGATCGGCCCGACGCTGGGCGGCTACATCGTCGACACCTGGAGCTGGCAGTGGATCTTCTACATCAACCTGCCGGTCGGAATCCTGGGCCTCTTGATGGTCGCCAGCTTCGTGCACGAAGACCCCGAGATCCTCGCCAAGAATCGCGACCTTGCGGCCGCGCAACGCAGCAACGTCGACTGGTCGGGCATCGTGCTTCTGTCCATCGGCCTCGCCTCGGTGCAGTACTTCCTGGAAGAGGGCGCGCGCGACGACTGGTTCGACTCGCGCATGATCACCGCCACCTTCTGGATCGCCATCATCGCGCTCGCGGCCTTCGTGATCCGTGAGCTCACCTGCCCGGCGCCGGCGGTGAACATCCGGCTCTTCAAGGACCGCGTGTTTCTCTCGGGCACGCTGATCGGCGCCGTGATGTTCGCCATGTTGATGGCCAACGTCTTCTTGCTGCCGATCTTCATGCAGGAGTTCCTCGGCTTCGACGCCACGCAGGCGGGCGTTGCGCTGATGCCGCGCGCCCTGGTCATGATGGTCGTCACGCCGATCGTCGGGCGGATCTACAACCACGTCTCGCCGCGACTCATCATCGCGGTCGGCGTGGTCTTCTTCTGCTACGGCGCCTACGCGATGAGCCAGATGACGCTGCAGAGCGGCACAGCCGACGTCACCGCGACGATCGCCATCCAGGGCATCGGCTTCGCCTGTCTGTTCGTGCCGCTCACCACCACCGCGCTCGCGTCGATCCCGCGCCACCTGATGCCCGACGCGACCGGTCTCAATTCGCTGTTTCGCCAGATCGGCGGCTCGATCGGCCTGGCCGTGTTCGCGACGCTGCTGGGTCGCTACACCGTGCAGGCGCGCGCGTCGGTCGCCGCGCAGCTCGTGCCAACCCGACCGGAAGTGCTGGCGCGCCTGTCCGCGCTGCAGCATGGTTTCATGAGCCGCGGCATGGACGCGCATACGGCCCACTTGCAGGCGCTCGGTGCGCTGTCGGGAACCGTGGCGCGCCAGGCTGGCAACCTCGCGTTCGACCGCCTGTTCCTGCTCGCCGGCATCGCGTTTCTCGTCGTGCTCCCACTGCTTCTTTTCCTGAAGGTCGTGCGCACTGCGGCCCCAGCTGGCGCCAGCGCCGCCGCACAGCACCTCGATCTCTAGACGCCAGATGGACGAAGTCATGAATACCGCAGAAGCCAAACGCAGCTCCGAGCCCGCGCCCGTAGCCAAGCCACCGACCGCAGCACAACCCGCGGCGCCGGTCGCCAAGAAGCGTCGCCCGTTCGCCATCCTCGGCGGGCTCGTCGCGGTCGGCTTGATCGCGGCCGGTGTGTATTCGTGGGCCACGGCCGGTCGACAGAGCACCGACGACGCACAGGTCGAGTCCGACACCCTGCCCGTCGCGCCGCGCGTCTCTGGCAGCGTGCGCAAGGTGTACGTGGCCGACAACCAGAAGGTGAAGCGCGGCGACCTCTTGCTCGAGATCGACGACGCCGACCTGCAGGTGCGCGTGCTGCAAGCCAACGCCGAGCTGGCCGTCGCACAGGCGCAAGCTGCGGCGGCACACGCCCAGGAAGAAGTCGTGAACGCCACGGCCACCGGTGGCCTGCACAGCGCCAAGGCGCAGGTGTCGAGCTCGCAGGTGGGCGTGCAGAGCGCCGGTGTGCAGATCGAGTTCGCGCGTGCGTCGCTCAGCCGCGCGCAGACCGACGCCCGCAAGACCGAGCTGGATCTGCGGCGCACGCGCGAGCTGCACGACCGCCACGCGGTCTCGCAGGACGTGCTCGACAGCGCCCAGCTGAGCTATGACCAGACCCAGGCCGCGCTCGTGCAAGCGCGCGCGCAGCTGGCGGCGGCGGAAGACGCCCGCGCCGGCGCCATCAGTCGCGTCGCCGACGCACAGGGCAAGCTCGCAGCCAGCACGCCAACCGAGGCTCTGATCGCGGCGGCTCACGCGCAGAGCGAGCTGGCCCAGGCCCGCGTGAAGGCGGCACAGGCAGCCGCACAGCTGGTGCAGCTGCAGCTGTCGTACACCAAGCTCGCGGCGCCGCAGGACGGCGTGATCTCCAGGCTCGGCGTGCGCGACGGCCAGCTGGTGTCGGAGAACCAGCCGCTCGCGGTGCTGGTGCCGAGCAGCACCTACCTCGTGGCCAACTTCAAGGAAACCCAGATCGGCAAGATGCGCGCCGGCGACATCGCGGACGTCGAGCTCGACGCCTACCCGGGACAGCATTTCGAGGCCGTCGTCGAGAGCCTGTCCGGTGGCACCGGTGCCCGCTTCTCGCTTCTGCCGCCTGACAACGCATCCGGCAACTTCGTAAAAGTCGTGCAGCGCGTGCCCGTGCGCCTCACCTGGCGGGCCATCCCTAACGTTGCGTTGCAGGCTGGCCTGTCTGCCGACGTCACCGTGACGGTGCATGGCGACTAGCCAGGGCCGTCTGGAGCGCGAGACACGAGCGCTGCTCGAGCCTACGCGCTATCCTCGGCGCCCGATGACCCGCACCAACGATAGTCTGCGCAGCGATGTCCTGCGTACCGCGCTGCACGAAGCCATCGCCGGCAAGCCCGCGCGACTCGAGGAAGCCCTCGCCAAGCAGAGCCGACTGCCAGGCCCGCGACCGAACATCGAGCTGGCCACGGCCTTCGGCGCGGAGGTCGCTGCGTTGCCGGGCGAGCTTGGGCCACTGCTTTCGCGCCTAGGCCGCGACGACGCCGCGCCGGATGATCCGCGAGCGTTCCTGCCGGTGGTCGCGGCGCACGGCTGGGCCGGACGCGTGCGAGCCGGACGCGAGCTCGAAGCAGCCTGGGCCGCGCTCGGCGAGCTTGCCACCGACGAGCGCAGGCCCGTGCGCCTGGGCACGCTCGAGGCGCTCTTGACGCTGGGCGTACGCGACGGCGGTGCCGACGAGCTCGTGCGGCGCGCGCAGCAGTGGTGGGAGCAACTACCGCCCGAGCCGCGCTTGTGTGGGGCGGCGTTGCTACTCGAAGCGCTCGGCCAGCCGCACGTGCTCGCGACGCTGAGCGACGAGCAAGGCCTGCTCGACTACCTCTCGCAAGTGATCGAAGCCATCGCCGACGCACCGCGCGCAGCTGAACGCTGGGAGGGCCGCCGCCGTGCGCTGCTGTCGCTGCCCGCGACGCTGGCCGCGACGGTGGTTGCGCTGCGCACGCAGGACCGCGGCATCCGCTGGTTCGAGGCCGAGGCGGCGCGCGCCACGCACCCGGACGTGCGTGCCGTGCTCTCGCAGACGCTCGGGCAGCTGCGGCGCAGCGCCCACGCACCGAGCAGCACGGCGATCGAAACGCTGCGCAAGGCCCTGGAAGACAGCGCCAAACCCCTGCGCGACGCCGCACGTGTACGGCCCGGCACCGGTCGCGGCCGACGCTCGCGCCAGACCCGTTGATCTCGCCTGCGCGGTCGAATCGCGTGCTTCCTGCGTGCCGCTTTGGGCTATGCTCGCCGCCGATCCGCGGGCGGTGGTGCCCGATGCCCGAGACATGCACCTTCGTATGCCCGCCGCCCATCGCCTCGCGCTGCTGACGTGTCTCGCGCTCTGCCTTGTCGCCTGCCAGGGCAGCTCCGACAGCGCTCAGAAGCAAAGCGCAGCGCCGCTGGTCGCGGATACGCGCGGCGCGCAGCTCTACCGCAACATCTGCGCCGTGTGTCACGGCCAGAAGGGCGAGGGCTACAAAGCCGATGAAGCTCCGGCGCTCGCGCAGCGCGACTTCCTGGCGTCGGTCACCGACGACTTCCTGCGCACCGCGATTCGCGACGGCCGCACGGGCTCGACCATGTCCGCATGGGCCCTGCAGCACGGCGGCCCGCTCTCGCCGGCCGACGTCGAAGAGCTGATCCATTTCATCCGAACCTGGGACAAGGGACCGAAGGCCAAGCTCGACGAGCGGCCACTCAGCGGAGACGCGGGGCGCGGCGCGGCCATCTTCCTGCGCGAGTGCTCGCGCTGCCACGGGCTGCACGGCATCGAAGGCCCGAACATCCGGCTCGGCAACCGCGACTTGCTCGCAACCGCCACCAACGGCTACCTGCGCTACGCCGTGCGCAACGGGCGCCCCGGCACCAAGATGCAACGCTTCGATGCACTGCTCGGCGACCAGGGCATCGAAGACGTTGTCGCCGCGTTGCGCGCCTACCAGACCGGCACACCGAATCCCGCGCAGGCCGCCACACCGCCGGCAGCTGTGGTGCCACCGCCGCTGCCACTGGGCCCCGTGCCGCTCAACCCCGGCGGCCCCGAGCCCGAGGGCTTTCACAAGTTCCCGCCGGGGACCACGCCTGTCGACATCGTGCACGCACAACTCGCGCGCGGCGCACGCATGGCGCTGCTCGACGCGCGCGCGCCTTCCGACTACGCAAACCAGCACATCGCGGGCGCGGTGAGCGTGCCTTACTACGACCCCTCACCCTATCTGCAGAAGCTGCCCAAGAACGCGTGGCTCGTCTGCTACTGCGCGTGCCCCCACGCGGAGTCGGGCGAGCTCGCGGGCAAGCTGGTTGCCGCCGGCTTCAGCAAGGTCACCGTGCTCGACGAGGGCCTGGGCGTGTGGAACGGCAAGGGCTATCCCGTGCACACGGGCACCAAACCGTAGGCCAGTCGCCGATCACGTGCCTCAGACCGTCGCCGTAGGGGATCTGATCGACGTCGAGCTCGACCACGCAGCGAAAGCTCGAAACGAAGAGCACGGCGACGCTCGCCATGCGCGGATCGGCCCGCAGCCGCGCTACGCTCGGATCGAAAGCCTGATTAGCGCTGCCCGAGCCCGCGTTTCGTGCGAAAGATCTTGATCCCGAAGCTGTCGGCCTCGCGCATCGGCTCGTTGCCGATCAGCTGAACCGGTTCGTAGTTCTGGGTGACCCAGGACATCATCTGCTGTCCGTAACCGCGCGCCTGCCCGTAGAACGGCTCGCCGAATTCGTGTGCATCTCGGTGTACGAGCAGGATGAAGTCCGGCGGCGTCGCCTGAAACGCGCGCAACACCGGCGCCTCGTCGAAGGTCAGTGCCGCCATCATCACCACACTGTGGTGGCGCGTGGGGTTGGGGCGGCGCGCCAGGTAGTTGAGCATGATGCCCTCGGGTAACGCGGCCAGGCTGGCGCCCGGCGGAGCGTTGCGCGCCAGCCAGCCGAGCGCTGCTCGGGTGGCGAGCCCGCGCGGATCGACGCTCGGCTCGAAGGTGAAGATCCGATCGCCGCCCTTGCCCACGGGATAGGTCTTGGCCTGGTAGTTGTCCGCCGAAAGGCCCACCAGCTTGAAGAGGGCGACCGCGATGACCGCGTAGAACGTCGCGCGAAAGAGCGGGACGTGCACGCCGCGGCCCCGCAGCGCGTGCGGGAGAAACCAACCCAAGTAATGAGCGACCGAAAGCGCCGCCGGCATGCCGAGCACGAAGCCGTAGTGCCAGATGCGACTGTTGAGCCCCATCTTCGCCAGCAGCACGAGGGAAAACACGGCCCAGATCAGCGCGCGCCGGTTCGCATCAGCTTCCTGCTCGCGTTGACTGCCGCGGAGCAAGCGCCACGCGAGATGCCCGCATAGTATCGGCAGCAGGATCGGGAACGCGCGCCCGTACTCCGACCAGTTCAGACCAAACGCGAGCCCCACGCAACCTGCGGGGAACAGACAAGCCAGCAGCTTGCGCAGCAGGCCGAGCTGCGCGTTCCAGCGACAAAAGAGGAAGGCCCCGACAGCGAACGCCGCGACGACCGCCGCATGAACCACCGCGAGCAAGAGATTCTTGCCGGGCGCGTCGAGCCCCATGCCCCAGGCGTAGAAGCTGCTGACAGCTGCTTTCGTGGTGAGCAGGGTCACCCACCCCATGAACGTCGCCTGCACGCCTTCGCGCAACCCCATGCGAAGGGCCAGCGCGACGCAGGACACGGCGATGGGCACGACCCCGCCGCAAGCGAACCACGCGAGTGACCTCGAGACGAACGCACGCTCCGAGCGCGCGCGCGCCGCCAGCGCGAACGCGCTGACCGAGGCAGCTGCGCTCGCGAGGAAGAGCTCGGGCTTGGTCAGGAACACGAGGCCCACGCAGAAGCCACCCGCGGCTGACAGCGCGGGGCTGCGTTTGCGAGACCAACGCCCCAGCAACCCGATGGCCACGACCGAGAGGACCAGCCCGTGCACGACCTCGTAGGTGTAGGGGAAGATGTAGTTGTAGTTCCCATTCGGGACGTAGTGCGCAAACGCGAACGCAAGCACGAACACGAGGCATGCGGCAGTGGCTCCGACAGGATCGGAGGCTTGCATGAACACCTCGTAGAGCAGCACGCACAGCAGGCCCGCGAGGCCCAGGCTGGCCACGATCAGCGTGGTGAGTGAGACCCCGAAGAGCTCGAATAACGCGGCGTGGTAGTACTGCGAGAGCGGACCGAAAGCCCAGTCACCGTCGCGATACAGCAGCCTGCCCTGCGTGATCTGCCAGGGCATGTAGGCCTGGAAGCCGAAGTCGATCAGGATGTCGCCCCAGCGGCGCCAGCTCATCGCGGCCATCGTGGCGAAGGCCACCGCCACGGGAACGAGCCCCGCGCGGCTCACGAGCTTCTTGCCGATCATGTCCACCGCTCATCCTACCAGAGCCGCTCGAGGCGTCGTGCTCAACCCAGCCGCACGACGACGAAGCTGCGACCCGGGAAGGGGTCGGCGTCGCTGTCGGGCGCGGGGAACTCGGCGCCCCAGCCGGGCGCGCGGAAGTCGTGGAGCGCCTGGTAGATCGCCTTGCGTTGTGCGGCATTGGTGGGCAGCTCCACGCGCAGCGCACCGGCGATTTCAGCCTCACCGTGGCGCGCGACGGCCGCGGGGAACACACCCCGCGCACCCGTATGCTCGAGCACGGCAACGAAGCTGCGGACGCGATCTTTGTCAGCGTTGCCAAACTGATGGAATTCCGACTGCGCCCACACGGCGGCGCCGGGACCCTCCTTGGCTCGCCGCGCATCGTCCTCTGCCGCTGACGGCGGCGTGCGCGCAAGCTCAGCGCTCGAGCTTCCCCATGAGCTCGCCTGCATCGCATTGCGCGCACCGCGCACGAGCACGAACAGGGACGCGCCGATGATCAGCAGCGCCAGCACCACGAGCGCGAGCAAGAGCGGCCCGAGCGTGGGCTTCGGGGGCGCCGGCAGCGACGCAGGCCGCGGCGCAGGCCGAGACTTCGCAGCCGCAGGCCGCACGGCCGCGACACCCGGCTTCGAAACCACCACACCCGCCACGGCAGGCACGGGCGCGGGCCGGACGACCGCGCCGGGCACACGTGGCGCGCCCGATACCCGTGGCGACGTGCTCGGTCGAGCACTCGGACGCGGCGCGCGCTCGGAGCTGGCAGCTGACGCGGCCCGCATGGCCGGCGGGATGGACTTCGGCTGAACCGGCAGATCGAGGCCCTGCGCTCCCGCCGAGCTCAGCACGCGCTCGGCGTGCGCGTTCGCAGCCGCAGCGGCGGCCGTGCCTGGCCGAGGCTTCTGCACCGCAGCGTCATCGAGCTCGAGCGCGGGCGCGGCCTGCCAGGCGAAGGCCGGCGGCGGCTCGGACCGCGGCGCAGCAGCCGGCGCAGCTGATGGCGGCCAACCCGCAGCGGAGACCGGCAGCACGAAGCCAGGTTGCGTCGCCATGCTGCTCGAGGAGAACAGGACTTCGGGGATGCGCAGTGCGACCTCCTCGGGCGTGGGACGGCTCGGCCGTGCCGGAGCCGAGGCCGGAGCCGAGGCCGGACGCGGAGCTGGAACCGGGGTCGGAGCTGGCGGCGGCGGTGGGACCGGGACCGCGACCGGAGCCAGCGCTTGTGCGCTCTCCACCTCGACCCAGTCGGTGAGCTCCTCTGCGGCAAGCTCGGGCGCCGGGGGGAGCTCCGGCAGCGCCAACGTGCGGCCGTTCTCGCGCGCAAAGCCGCTGGCCGGCAGTGCCGGTGCGCCTGCGATCGCGATGATCCGAGCGGGCTGGATCGGGCTCCTGCGCAGCTCGACGACGGCACCAAGCTCACGCAGTGCAGCTTCATAGTGCTCGACCTGGCTGGCGGGCACGCGCCGCTTCACGATCCGCGGCACCGACTCGACGAAGTCGCGCGCCTGCTCCGGAGCCATCCGGAACATCCGCACCAAACCCGCTTCGGGCGACCGCTCGCGCGAGAACGCCCGGATATAGAGGTCGAACTCGTCCAGAGGCCCGAGGATAAGACAAATCGGGCTACTCGAACACGCGCACCTGGATCGCCGCCACGCGGTCGTCGCCGGCCACCACGTCCGAGACCACGACGACCTGGTCGCCCGGCAGCACGCGCGAACGTTTACGTAGCCTCTCGAACGCTGCGACCAAGGTCTTCTCCGGGTCGTTCGAGAAGTCCATCTTGAAGGGCACGACCGAGCGAGTGAGCCAGAGCTTGCGACGCACCGCGCTCATGTTCGTGACGGCGTAGATGATGGCGCTCCTGGGGCGGTAGCTGGCGACCAGCTGGCCGAGGATGCCACGGCGCGTCACCACCACGATCGCCGTGGCCCGAATCGCATCGGCCAGTCGGCAGGCTGCGCGGGCGAGCTCCTCGCGCGTGTTCGTCGCCTTGCGCTGCTCGTGGAAGCCGATGGTCGGCTCCTTCTCCATGCGGCGAGCGATCTTGTCCATGACCTGCACGCAGCGGATCGGGTGCTTGCCCGACGCCGTCTCGCCGCTGAGCATGATCGCATCGGCTTCTTCATACACCGCGTTGGCGACGTCGCTGACCTCGGCGCGCGTCGGCATCGGGTTCTGGATCATCGACTCGAGCAAGTGCGTTGCGACGATCACCGGCTTGCCAGCGACCACACACTTGCGATTGATCTCGCGCTGGATGATGGGCAACTCGGAGAACTCCACTTCCACGCCCAGGTCACCGCGCGCGATCATGATGCCGTCGGACGCCTCCAGGATGCTGTCGAAGTTGTCGACGCCTTCCTGGTTCTCGATCTTCGAAATGATCTTGGCGTGGTGGCCGCCGGCATCTTCGATCACCTTGCGCGCTTCGTGCACCGCCTCGGCGTTGCGCACGAAGGACAGCGCGATGAAGTCGACGTCGTGCTCGACACCGAAGCGGATGTCGGCCTTGTCCTTTTCGGGAATGGACGGCAAGTTGACGCGAACGCCGGGCAAGTTGATGTGCTTGCGCGAGCCCAGGGTGCCACCGTCGAGCACACGACAACGCAGGTCGTGCGTGCGCATCTCGAGCACTTCGAGGTTGATGAGCCCGTTGTCGACCGTGATCCGGTCACCGACCTTGAGGTGCGACATCATGTCGCTGTAGTCGATGTGGATGCTCTGCTCCTCGGGGTCGTGGCCGGGCATCACCGTCACGGTGTAGATCTCGCCCACGACCAGGTTGAGCGCGTTGCGCACCTCGCCGGTGCGAATCTCGGGCCCCTTCAGGTCGAGCAAGATCGCGAGCGGATGATTGAGCGAGCGGTTGAGCGAGCGGATGCGCCGGATCGACAGGAGGTGCGACTCGTGATCGCCGTGCGACATGTTCAGTCGTGCGACGTTCATACCCGCGTTCGCCATCTTCTCGATCATGTCGGAAGAGGAGCTCGCGGGGCCGAGGGTGCAGACGATCTTGGTGAGCCTGAAGTCGCGACGTTTGGGAGGGATGGACATATCGAGCGTCCGCATCGTAGCTCGCGCGGCCCACACTGTGCGCAATTCGCGACGAACGGCCGTGTTTTTCTGCCCAGGGCGGCACCGGCGGATGCGCGCCAGCAACACTTCGGGCGCCGCAGCTGCCTACGCGACGCGTGCCTGGCCGCTATGCGTGCGCGCTCGCCGTCGCGCCCGAGGTCCGCATCCGATAGGCGAAGCCGTTGAGCTTGCGCTCGTCGAGCGGTGTCCCGTCGGAATAGACGAAGAGCGTGGGCACCGCGTTCTGATGACGCAGGAGACCCTCGGTGATCAACGCCGGGCTGCAGCCCCACGGCGAGACCACCACCACGCCATCGCACAGCTTCTGCTCCACTGCCTGCATGAAGGTGCCCACGGTGATCGGTGCCTCGCTGTGCGGGAAACGCCCGAGCACGGGAGCGCCCGCGCGCAGCGCCCCGGGGATGTCCGGCATGAGCAGGAATGGGTGCTCCTTGCGAACGCAGTCGTAGAGCTGCCGGCGCGTGCGTTGCATCACCACGGCCGTGACCTTGTTCGGCAGGTATTCGGTCGGTAGCCCCAGAAGCTCCGCGGAACGCTCCTCGACCAGGTACTCGACCAGCATCGAGACCGGATCGAGCAACACGCGCAGGCCGCGGTCGTTCAAGCGGCGCACCAGATGATCGTTCGCGTACTCGTCGACGCGCACATAGATGTCGCCCGTCAGCAGAACGGTGGGCAGCGCGCGGTCGGCTCGGGCCAGCGCCGCGAAGTCAGCCGACGCCGAGCGCAAGAGCACTTGAAAGGGGTTCCGACCCTCGCCCAGGCGCAAGAGGCCCGCGATCCCAGTCGCACCCGGCTGGCCGGCCAGCGCTTCGAGCGCGTCGCAGTAGCGCGTGTAGAGCGCGTCGACCGCCAGCGGATCGCGCGCTGCAGGTCGGTGATACGCCACCAGCTGATTGAGGATGTCCCACGCCACGGTGCTCGCCCAGAACTTGCCGAAGAACAGCCCTTGGCCCTCGCTCAGCGCACCGAACTGGCGAAGTTCCACGCGGTCTTGCAGACCCATGTGCTCGAGCGACATGCGATCCTTGATGGAGAACATGCAGTTGCGGCACGCGCCCTGGCCTGCCACTTGCACCAGCAGCGTGCGCTTCTTCGGCGGCCGCTCGCTCAGCTGTTCGCGGAAGGCGCCCCAGATCAGCTGATACGGCAAGCACTCCTTGCCGCTGCAATCGCGCCGTCCATGCGCAAGGGCGCTACTCGATGCCGGACCGGCGACGGCCGCGTCGTAGCCCATCGAGCGATACGTCGCGGCGGCAAGCGCGCCCAGACGATCGCCGATCGGGAACACCAAGAGGCGTGAATCGCGCTTGTCGGCCTCGCCCGGCTTGGGTGCAGGCGCGAGGAACGCAAGGCGCTGCGCCGGCAGCGGCGAGGGCCCGCGGTCGTACTTGCGAACGCCGTGCAAGAACGCCTGCACGCGCGTGACGTAACCCGCGTTGCCACCGTGACCGTCGGTCTCGAGCGCCGTGTGCGGATAGTCGCTCATCAGCGTCTCGAAGATCTGCTCGCCAAACGAGGCTGGCCCGCAGCCGAAGGCAGTGAGCAAGAGCGGAAAGGTGTCGCCGCGCTCGCGCGCCGCGAGCGACACGCGCAGCGCGTGGTTGAGGTCGGTCCACGGCACGCGCGGCAAACGGTCGATGTGCTCGGGCACCGGATAGCAGTCCATCGGCAAGGCCAGCACACCGTTCTGGCGCAGGATGTTCCCCATGCCGGCGTTGATGGAGCGGTCGTAGAGCACGTGCAGCGAGCCGCACACCACCACGACCGGCGTGCGCGTCAGCCGGCCATAGGCGAGCGTGCGCCTGCCAATGTCCTCGAGCTGCTTCTGGTAGGCAACCTGCACCTGCCCCGCGCGCTCGGCCGCCGCCGCCACTCGCTCGGGATCCGCGCCGAGCTTCCGTGCTGCCTGCCGCAGCTCGCGCAGCACGCTCTTGTGCGTGTACCCGCTGCCCAGCGACACGACAGGCGCCACGATGGTCGCGCGCTTGCCGCGCGCGCGCAGCGCCGCAGCCACCACGTCTGGGATGGCCTGCTCGTTCGCGCAAGTCTTCGGACCGCCGCCATCAGCGGCAGGCAAGTCGATGACTTTGGGCATGAAGAGTAGCTCGCCGCCCGCATACGCCAGCGCATGCGCGACCTTCACTGGCGCGCAGGCATCGTAGGCGTACGAGAGCTCCTCGCCGCGCTCGAGCGACGCCGCGTCCGAGCGCAACACGGTGACGCCGAGGCCCAGCTCGGTCAGGAACGTGGTGGCCCAGGGCAAGTAGCCGGCCAGTGTGCCGGCATCGGGGACTCCGACCTGCAGTGTGCCGTACCCCGGTGCATCCAGCTTCGACAACAATGCGTTACGCTCGTCGAACGCGCTCGGCGCCTGCGCATCGAGCTTGGGGCGCGCCGCCGTGGAGATCTCGAACTTCGGGCACGCGCCACCCGAGAACACCTGACGCTTGGTGCCGAGCACCGAGACCGTGGTGCGCTCGATGTTGCAGAGCGTGGCGCAGGCTTTTTCCTGGCAGCGTAGCTCGCCGCGCTCGCTGATCGTGGCTTCGAGGAAGCTCGCGAGCTCGAACGGCGCAGCGGCCGTGAGCGTAGCTGCGCCCAGTTGCTCGATCGCACACAGGCCGATGCCCCATGCGCCCATCGCGCCCGGGTTCGGTGGCACGAGCACCTCTCGCCCCGTCACCGACGCGAGCGTCCACGCGAGGGAAGGCGCGGAGGCCGGCTTGCCCTGAAAGAAGATCCGCTCGCCGAAGGTGCGCTGGCCCATCACGCGGTGCAGGTAGTTGTGGATCACCGAGTACTGGAAGCCCGCGAAGAGCTCGGGCTTGGCAAAGCCCGCCGACTCGGCCTCCGCAGCCGCCTCCGCCACGAACACCGTGCACATCTGCCCCAGATCCGGCGGCCGACTCGCCTGGTTCGCAAGCTCGGTGAATTGCCTGATGTCGTCGATGCCGTAGAAGACCGCCTGCTCTTCGAGAAACGAGCCGGTGCCGGCGCTGCACGCCTTGTTCATGTTGCTTTCGACGACCTGACCGCCGGAGATCTGGATGAACTTGGCGTCCTGCCCGCCGATCTCCACCACGCTCAGACTCTTGCCGGCCTGGTCGTCGCAGCGGATGGCGGCGGTGGCGTGCGCGACGATCTCGTTGACCACGCTGATGCGATCGGCGAGCGCCGGATACGCGGCGCGCAACACCGTTGCAGCGGCCTCGCGCCCCGAGCCCGTGACCCCGATCGCCCGCACGTCGGGTCGCACTTCGTCGAGCAACTTGCGCGTCAGGCGCTGCGCGGCTTCCACCGGATTGCCGCGGGTTCGGTCGTAGAGATCGAGCACCGGCTGCCCGGTCGCAACCGACGTCAGCACCGCCTTGCTGCCCGTCGAGCCGAGGTCGAGACCGAGCACGCTCGGCCCTGCGCTCGCGGCCGGGTCGACAGGCTCTGCCTGCAAGAAGGTCACGCGCCCAGCCGCCTGCCCTGCCGGCGTGAGCACCGAGAACTCGGTGTGCCTGGCAACGATGAGCTGGCTCGGGTCCTCGGGCAAAGCCAACGTGGCTGCGCCGCGTGCTTGGGTGGACGCGATCTGCGCCGCACCGATGGCCTCCAGCAAGAGCGCGTGCTCAGGCACCAACACTGGGCATTGCAGCTGACGCTCGAGGCACGCACGCAGCGTGCGCAGGCGACTGCCTCCACCGATCAGGTACACCGGGCCAGCCACGCGGATGCGCGACAAGAGCGCCACCACGTGCCGTGCGATCGAATCGAAGTAGCCGTTGAGCAGCTGGTCGCGCGGGCGGCCCTGGTTCGCAAAGTGGGTGAGCTCGCTCTTGGCGAAGACCGAGCAGCGCGCCGTGATCGGGATGCTACCGCTCGCCTCAAGCGCCATGCTGTCGGCCTGCTCGATGTCGAGACCGAAGCGCCCGGCGTTCTTCACGATGGTCTCGCCCGTGCCGGCCGAGCACTTGTCGTTCTCGACGTGACGCACGCGCCTAAGTGAATCGCGACTGAGCGCGCTGTAGCCGCGCGCACCGACGCACACGAAGTTGAGCGCGACTGGCAGGTCAGTGCACACCTCGAGCGCAGCCTCGAGGCACGCTTCCTCCGGTAGCCCGCTGCACACGGGTGCCATCAGCTGCGACGAGTACAGCCCCGTGGCCCCGACGCCCGCGCACTCGTGCAGCCGCAACCGACGATACGCCTGCGCGAAAGCCCCGAGCGGGTCACCCGCGTGCGGCCAGATCTCGCTGGTCTCGACCCGCAGGACTTTACCGTCTTGCGCCACGAGCACGACGAGCTTGGTCGCCGACTTACCAACGTCCACGCCCGCAAACCGCTTCGCCATGGGAACTGCCTCCAGATCACCTTTAGCCTCGCATACGGATCCGTATGTGAGCACGACGCGAGCGTCTCCAGCCCCAACGGATTGATCCAGAGCAACTGCGCCCGGCCGGCCAGCGCCATCCAGTCGGTCCGCCCAACCGTCGCGTCTGACCCGACCCCGAGTTGCCGCCCCCGTCCCCCCATGTTAACAAGCCGGACCCAATCGCAGCCCCCCACCCCTCGCTAACGTGAGCGGCGCGAATTGGGTCCGAGCCGCGAGCGCGCCCGCAGCGACCAAGGGAGCCGTACTCACGTACGGTGACCGCGGGAGCGAGGACGTAAGCCGCGGATCGGGCCCAAGGCGCGCCGCGGCAAGTATTTTCAATGGTTTTGGATCCTAAGTCCCTTCGGAATGTCGCGATCATCGCCCACGTCGACCACGGCAAGACCACGCTGGTCGACGCCATGCTCAAGCAGACCGGCGTCTACCAGGCTCACGAGACTGCCATCGAGCGAGCGATGGACAGCAACGACCTGGAGCGTGAACGCGGAATCACCATCCTGGCGAAGAGCACGTCGGTCCAATACAAGGACACGCGCATCAACATCATCGATACGCCAGGCCACGCCGACTTCGGCGGTGAGGTCGAGCGCACGTTGTTGATGGCCGATGGCGCGATTCTGCTGGTCGATGCCGCCGAAGGTCCGTTGCCGCAGACGCGCTTCGTGCTCAAGCACGCGCTGGCCAAGGGCATGCCTATCATCGTGGTGGTCAACAAGATCGACCGCAAAGACGCGCGCGCCGCCGAGGTTTTGAACGAGACCTTCGACCTGTTCTGCGACCTCGAAGCCACCGACGAACAGACCGACTTCGCCGTGCTCTACACCGTCGCCACCAAGGGCGAGGCGCACGTGGAGCTGGGCGACAGCAGCACCAATCTCGCGCCGCTGTTCGAGGCCATCGTCAAGCGCGTGCCGTCGCCCAAGGGCTCGCTCGACGCGCCCCTGCAGATGATCGTCACGAACATCGGCTACGACGAATACGTGGGCCGCTTGGCCATCGGCAAGATCATGAACGGTCAGATGAAGCCGGCGCAGCTCGCGATGCGCCTGCACGAGACCGGCCAGAAGCAGGAAAAGATCGGCAACATCTTCGCGTTCGAGGGCCTGGGGCGCGTCAAGCGTGACGTGGCCGGCGCGGGCGACGTGGTGGCCGTGTCGGGCATGGACGAAGTGCAAATCGGCGACACCATCGCCGACGCGCAGACGCCGATCGCGCTGCCGCGCATCTCGCTCGAGCCACCGACCATCAAGATCCGCTTCTACGTCAACAGCTCGCCGTACGCCGGCAAGACGGGCAAGTTCCTCACCTCGCGTCATCTGCGCGAGCGCCTGGAACGCGAAGCACGCACCAACCTCGCGATGCGCTTCGAGGAAACCGACAAGCCGGACGTGTTCGTCGTGTACGGCCGCGGCGAGATGATGATCTCGATCCTCGCAGAGACCATGCGCCGCGAAGGCTACGAGTTCGCGCTCGGCAGCCCGGAAGTGGTCGTTCGCGACATCGATGGCGTCAAGAGCGAGCCCTGCGAGCGTGTCGTCATCGACGTGCCGGAAGACTTCGTCGGCGCGGTCACGCAGAGCCTCGGCGAGCGCCGCGGCCGCATGGACAAGATGGCGAACCTCGGCTTCGGCCGCGCACGCATCGAGTTCGTGGTGCCCTCGCGCGCCTTGATCGGCTATCGCTCGCAGTTCCTCACGCAGACCCGCGGCATGGGCCTGCTCAACACGCTGCACGAGGGCTACGTGCCGTACGGCGGCCCCATGATGCGCCGCAAGACAGGCGCACTCGTGGCCGATCGCGCGGGCATGACCACGCACTACGCGCTCTTCCACATCGAGCCGCGCGGCCGGCTGTTCGTTGCGCCCGGCGTCGAGGTGTACGAGGGCATGGTGGTCGGCGAGCACAATCGCCCCAACGACCTCGACGTGAATGCGGTTCGCGAAAAGAAGCTGAACAACATCCGCGAGAAGAACAAAGACGAGAACATGCTGCTCGCCACGCCGACGTCACACACCATCGAGACGGGCCTCGAGTTCATCGACCAGGACGAGATCGTGGAGATCACGCCCGACGCCGTGCGCATCCGCAAGCGCGTGCTGTCCGCCTCGACGCGTCCGCGTCGTACGGACGAAGCGCGGTAACCCGAGCCTGCCGTCATTTCGCAGCTGTTATTTCGCAGGTGCAGGGCGCGGCTGGTATTGCCGCACCTGCTCCTGCAGCTGCTTCATCAGCTGCAAGTGTTGTTGCAAGTCGCGGGTGAGCTCCGGGCTCACTTCGGGGCCAAGCTCGTTGGCGAGCTCGGGGCTCGCGCTCTGACCCGCGTCAGCAAGCGCCACGCGCGTGTGGCTGGCAGCTACGACTGCGTTCCATGCCTCCGGCTGGCACGGCGCCGCACGCGCCACGAGCTCGTGCACCGCGCGAGTGGCGCGCATCGTCGCGAACATCAAGATGCCCGCGAGCACCAGCGACGACGTGGCCATGCTCAGCGTGCGTGCCCACGGCCCACCGCCGACCTTGCCGGACATCCACGGCGTGAGCCCGATGAAGAGCAGGAGCGCCGCGCCGCAGACGAGCAGCGGCGACTCGTCCTGCACGATCCGCTTGGCGACGGGCTTCTTCGCCTCGCGACGCAGCTCCTGGCAGCAGGCCGATGCGAGCAACTTGTCGTGCTCGACCTTCAAGCGCGCGTCGAGCTGCTGGACGAGCTCGCCGTCGAAGGGCGCGTGAGAGAAATCGAGCTTGGCGGTCGGACGCTGCTCCTCGGGCACCTGCTCGAACAGGTTGGTGTAAACGGTGCGACCGTCCGTGGTGCGGTAGCGATAGAACGCGTCGGCAGATGCAGTGCGATCGAGGTCGGCGAACGACCACACGACGTTAGCCGCGTCCGCCGGATCATCGGCCAGGTCCAGCGGCGCCTCGACGGGCCGTGCGTGCCCACGCAAGCTCAGCGGCACTTGCGCCAGGCTCGACACGCGCACCAGCTGTCCGCGGTCGTCCGTGTACGCGTAGACATGGTGCTTGCCGTCCGAACGCGGCGACGCTCCGGGCCGGCTCGATTCCGCGGCCGGCCGTCCGACCTGCGCATGCAGCGGCGCTGCCGCCAGCGGGTAAAGCAGCTGCGCACAGAGTGCAGCGTGCCAGGCGACCCGAAGTGTCCGCTGAGCCATCACGCGCATGCCACCCCGTGAGTTCCTAGGCTATCATGGCGAGTCGATGACAATCGATCGGGACCGCCTGCGTAGCGAAGTCGAACGAGTGCATCGGCGCTACGCGCTCGAGGTGGTCGAAGCGCTGGGCTTTTGCCCCTGGGCGAAGGCCGCACGCGAAGCAGGCCGGGTCAGGCTGCTGGTGAGCTTCGACACAACGCCCGACCTGCCCTCGGCGCTCTTGTTCATGGACGAGATCGAAGCGGACGCGGGCGCCGAGGTCAGTCTGATCGCCTACCCGCTCTTGCCGCTCGATCGCCTGCCGTTCGCTCACTTCGTGGCCGAGCTGCGCGCCGCCGACGCCGCGCGCAAACCCGTGGGCGAGACCGAGCTCGCGATGGCCGACTTCCATCCGAACGTCGCGGCAGACACCAGTGACCCCGAGCGCTTGGTACCCTTCGTGCGGAGCGCGCCCGACCCCACGATTCAGCTCGTGCGCATCGCCGCACTCAACGGCGTTCGGCTCTCGGAGACGCGCGGCACCAGTTTCGTCGATCCGGCGGAGCTGTCGTTCGAGCAGCTGCTGCAAGCGCAGAGCGCACCGCCGCTGTCGGCCCGCGTCGCGCGTGCCAATCTGCGGACGGTCGAGGCGCTCGGTCTGCCGAGCGTGCTCGCCGTGCTCGCCGACATCGCGCGCGATCGCCATACCAGCTACGCGGCGCTGGGCGTGCCGCCCGCAGTGTGGTCCCCACATGGTGCGCACCAGTGACCGCAGTGTGCACAACGCCTCAGGCTTGAACGCGCAACAACCTGGAAAGGCCAGACAGTCTCTGCCCCGGAAACGAGCCAGCCGCCGTAATCACCCGGCGTATTCTGCAGCGGCAGAGCACCCCGCGCCGCCCAGCACGGCGCGGCGAGCGCTCGTGAACTTGCACTCCGCCGCAGGAGGAGTATTAGGGCGACGGGATCGCGACGAAGCTGCGTGGGGCGTGGCGCCGTAACCACCCGACTCATGCTGGGTCTTTTCATATCCCGCTCGCCTAGTGCGATCGGGGGGTCAGCGCATAGACTTTGCACCATGGCGGATGAGAGACCGAGTCAGCTCGACGACGGCGTGATCACGTTGGTCAAGTTGCCCGAGCCGCCGTCAGGCCACCGCAACGTCGGCAAAGGGCCGCAGCGCGCATCGTCCGCCTTCGCTGCACGAGCCGCGGGCGACGAGGCCGATCTCGTCGATGCCAGCGGCCTGCCTCCCGACGCCTCGCACGAAGTGAACCGCTACGCCGAGCGCGAGCTGCTCGGCGAAGGCGGGATGGGCAAGATCTACCTGCAGCACGACGACCGCATCGGCCGCGACGTGGCAATGAAGGTGTTGCGTACGCGCTACGCGAAGCAAGCCGACACCCTGGCGCGGTTCGTACGTGAGGCCCGCATCCAGGGCCAGCTCGAGCACCCGTCCATCGTCCCCGTCTACGACCTGATGCGCCGCCCAGACGGCGACGTGTGCTTCACGATGAAGCGCGTGCGCGGCAAGACCATCGAGCAAATCGTCGATGGCCTGTCACGCAAGGACAAGGCGTTCATCGACAACTACCCGCGCCGCAAGCTGCTGCGCAATTTCGGCGCGGCGTGTCTCGCCGTGGACTTCGCACATACGCGCGGCGTGCTGCATCGCGATCTCAAGCCGAGCAACATCATGATCGGTGACTACGGCGAGATCTACGTGCTCGATTGGGGTCTGTCGAAGGTGGCCGGCCTGCCCGACCTGCCCACGCCCAAAGACGTCGAGCCGCCGGTCGCGCTGCCCGACGACACCGGCATGCGCACCCTCGACGGCGCCGTGCTCGGCACGCCGGGCTACATGTCACCGGAGCAAGCACGCGGCGAGACTGCGTCGCTCGATGCTCGCTCGGACGTGTATTCGCTCGGTGCGATCCTGTACGAGATGCTCGCGCTGCAGCCGCTGCATACCCGCGGCAGCGTCTCGGGCATGATGAGCTCGACGGTGCACGGGGCCGACGGTCGCCCTTCGTTTCGCGCCCCGCAGCGCAGCATTCCTTCGGAGCTCGACGCCATCAGCGTGAAGGCCACGCAGCTCGAGCGCGAGCACCGCTTCGCCTCGGCGCGCGAGTTGCACGACGCCATCGAGCGCTACCTCGACGGCGAGCAAGACATGAAGCTGATGCGCGAGATGGCGCAAGCCCACGCGCGCGCCGCCGAAGTCGCGGCCGAATACGCCCTCGCTGGCGGCCCCAACGCGCGTGAAGAGCGCGTGCGTGCCCTGCGCGAAGTGGGCCGCGCGCTCGCGCTCGATCCCTCGCACACCGAAGCGCAGCGCGTGCTGCTCAAGCTGCTGGCCGAGCCACCGCAGGAGCTGCCCGACGAGCAGCAACTCGATGTGCTCGAAGGCGACGAAGACTCCGGTCGCATGACCATGAACATCAACGGCTACTACCACATGAGCTTCGTCATCACGACGCTCCTGGTGCTGTGGATGGGCGTGAAGAGCTGGACGGCGCTATGGCTGTACGCGGTGGTCAGCGCGGCCACCGCCACGATTGCGCTGCTCACCGGCCGCGGGTTCCTGTCGCCGAACTACCGGCTGTTCGCGAACGTGATCTCCGGCACGTTGGCCATCGGCTTCATGAGCACGATGTTCGGCCCGCTCTTCCTGATCCCGGGCCTGGCCGCCATGAGCACCATGGCCGCCGCGTTCAACACGCCCTCGCGCAGTGGGCGCGCGCTCGTGATCTCGATCGGCGTGCTCGCAGTGCTGGTGCCGCTCTTGCTCGAAAGCGTCGGCCTCTTGCCGCCGTCGTACGAGTTCCGCGACGGCGTGCTGGTGATCCTGCCGCGCATGCACCACTTCCCCCCGACCGCAACGATCGTGTTCCTCAGCTACATCGGCCTGGGCCACATCATCAGCATCTCGGTGCTGATGGGGCGCCTGCACACGGCTCGGCTGCGCGCGCTGCACAAGCTGCACATGCACACCTGGCAGCTCAAGCAGCTGGTGTCCGACGAGTCGAACAACTCTTAGGGCCGGCGTGCGAAGAGGCAGAGTGAGGCTCGGGGTGGCGACCCGGGGCTCGGGGCGGGCTTGCGTGCTCGGCGGGGCCTGGGTCCCCCCGGACTCGGGCGCCACGGCCGAGGCAGCGGAACGTTGTAGTGCGACCGGGCGCGGTCGCACGTCGGCGTTACTCGAGCGCCCTCAAACACAGGACCCCCCACGCCCCGCCTGCGCGCGCAAGCCCGCCCCAAGCCCCGTCGAGGTCACCGCGACTCTCGATCGCTCGGCAGACGAGAGGCGCGCGACGACAATCACCGTTGGAGCACAAACGCCTGGGCCGAAAAGACTCGCGGTCCGCGCGAAGGCCCGCGTACTGCGGTTCAGCGGTGCGGTGGTGGGCGGCTGTTCATCGGTGACGGGTCCTCCTCGACATACGCAGTCCCCATGAACCCCTCCAGACGATCTGGCCGCCTACGATCTGGCCCCACGTTCGATCTGTCCGCGTAGGCGAAGAACCTCATCGCGACGATAGACGCGGTACCCGTTCAGCGGATGTCGATGAGGCCTGAATTTGCCCGCTGCGTCCCACCGACGAAGCGTCATCTGGGAGACGCCGAGAAGCGCGGCCGCCTCGCCGATCGTCATGGTGCTCGAGTCCCTCGCAGGTGCTTTCGCCACGGCAACCCTATACATCCTTGTACGGTTGGCGCCAATGGCATTATTGTCCGCCCGTTCCGGTTGGCTGCGGATGCGCCGTCGGCGTTGACCCTGCCCGAGAGGCCCCTGTGATCAAGTATCTAGGTTCAAAGCGAACGCTCATTCCTGATTTGGTGCGTGTCGTCTCGCTCTTCCCCGAGCTCACGTCCGCCACGGATCTGTTCTCCGGTACCTGCCGCGTGGGCCACGCGCTCAAACGGGCAGGCTTGGCGGTCCACTCGAACGACCTGAACGCCTACGCGTACGCTTTGGCCATGTGTTACGTCGCCGCCGATCGCGAAGCGGTTGAGCGCGACGCGCGACGGTTGATTGAGGAGTTCAATCGAATGCCCGGAGAAGCGGGTTACTTCACCAAGGCGTTCTGCGAGGACTCCAGATTCTTCCAGCCCAAGAACGGGGCGCGAGTCGATGCGATTCGCGAAGCGATCGAACGCAAGGGGCTAGACCCTTCGCTCAAGTACGTTCTGCTGGTCTCGCTGATGGAAGCCGCCGATCGGGTCGATTCAACGTGCGGCGTGCAGATGGCCTACGTAAAGAAGTGGGCGCAGCGCGCATTCAATGATCTCGAACTGCGGATGCCAGACGTGGTGCCTGCCTCCAAGTCCGGTCCGTGTCGAGCAACGCACTTGGATGCGGTCGAGGCCGCACGGCAAGCGTCGACCGACATCGTCTACCTCGATCCGCCGTACAACCAGCACAGCTACCTGTCGAACTATCACATCTGGGAAACGCTCATTCTCTGGGACAAGCCCGAGTACTACGGCGTCGCTTGCAAGCGAATGGACTGCCGAACCCGCAAGAGCAGTTTCAACTCGCGCCAAGGACATGGGCCCGCTTTCGACGAGGTGCTTCGTCACGTCGCACGGGCTCCGCTTGTGATCGTGTCCTTCAGCGATGAGGGCTACCAAAGTCGACCGCATCTCGAAGCGTTGCTGCGCGAGCACGGCGACGTTCACGTGATCAGCAAGGACTTCAAGCGCTACGTCGGTGCACAGATCGGGATCCACAATCCCGACGGGAAGCTGGTCGGCGAGGTCAGCCACGTTCGCAATGAGGAGTACATCTATCTGTTGGCTACCGCCGGTACGGAGAAGAGCGAGATCACGCGTCAACGCTTGGCGAGCTTCGCTGAATCGCACCAACAGGCAGCTGGGCAACTCTTCGCCGTCAGTGGAAATACACCGCGAGTTCGCCAGCATACCGCAGCAGAGCTGTCGATTCTCGCGGCTCTCAGAGAACGCGGCGATCTGTCAGCACGCGACCTCGAACGGATTACCGGACTCACGTCTTACCGAGTCGCGTCGTTCCTCCGCCGTCTTGTCGTGAACGGCGTTGTGGCTGTGCGCGCTGGCACGCGCAGCTACCACTGCGTCGATCGCGACACAATCGGTGATTCGGCGGGCGATGCGCCACTGCCGCCGATAGCGGCACTGTCGGTGCAACACCGTACCAAACAGCCCGACGTCGAATCGATGTCGCTCGTAACCAGAGCACTCCACATTCACCGAGGCCGGGCGATGAGCGAACTTCTGACGCGCACTGGCCTCGAAGTGGCTGTGGTCCGAGACACACTTCGCGAACTGCAGACTCTGGGGGCAGTGAAGATCACCGGGAAGAAGCGTGGCACCCTCTACTGGGCGACCATGTCTTCTCCTGCGATCGTTCCCGAGGTTTCCAGCGCCGGAAGCGGACTCGAGGTTGACATGGTCCCGGCAGTTGAGCAGACAGCGTTGGGGTCAAGCGAGATCCCCCAGGGGACGATCTCTAACCCCGAGCGCGTTGCCGCCACAGTGGCACGCGCGAGGCGCGCAAAGAACCAACTCGCACTGTTCGACAACTGAGCTTGTCAAATCGGCGGAGATCATGGACCGGCGCGGCCCTGCTCGCGCACGGCCCGTGGGTGATTGCACACCGCTGGCACTTCGAGACATCGCGGTCCCAGCCACGTGTTGGGTTGGTCTTGCCAATAAGTTGTCGGCGGAGAGGCGTGACCGCTACGTTCAGCGGAGACTGCGCATCGGTGCGCATCGTCATTCGCGCTCCCGTCCATGGCCCTGAGACCGCGCACATTCGGATTGTCCGTCGCTGGCGCCACGGCCGCAGCGAACGCGGCTGGACGCGATTTCGAGGACGCTGTCGGCACGTTTTCCGCGTATCTGAGCGCGAGCCACGGCACGCGTTTCGTGCTGAGCAAGGACTTCGGCGCCCTCCCCGTTGAGGACGCCCGAAGGCTTCGCCAGTTCTTTGCGCTTTGCTCCGCCGAACTGCAGCAAGCGCGTCCGCCCTCTCCGCGATTCGGCGACATCTATCGGTCACCGCCCGACCAACCCGTCATGATCTTCGGTGATGACAGTTCTTGGCGCGAAGCCGAGGAGGGCATCGAGCCCGACCGCGTGCTCTTCGATACGCAAACCCGCCGCCTCGTCCTCATCGAAGCAAAATATGGCGACACCGAGGGTAACGCTCACATCGAGCGCGCCGGTGCACGCGCAACGCCGAGCTTCCTCGCGCATCTCGAACGTCTGTTCGGGGGACGCGCCCGCTACTGCTATGTGTTCAGCGGACCGATGATCACCGCACGAACGCAGAACCACGGGCCCAAGATAGGTCAGCGCGGCGCCCGCAAGGGAACGGTGGTTCAAACGCCACAAAAGCGAGCCTACGCCTCAGCGCGGTATCACCGACAGATCGAAGTGCTCTTCGCGGTTCCGAACGCTTGGACAATGCTCTGGGACAGCCGCGGACTGGAGTGTCTCATCCGTTTGTTTGAGGGCGAGATCCACGAATTCCTCACCAAGCCGTAGCCGGTTGCGCACGGCTCTGCCTTTGGATGGAGCGAAGCGCTCACAACAACACAACGTTGCCGACGAAAGCCTCCGCATTCGAAATATGGAAAACGACGCGTGCTGCAAGACACCAGCAGACTGGCGGCCACAACAGACTGCCCGACTGCCAGACGCTGCGCGCTCCGCTGCAAGGTCGAGGTACCCGTCGCCTCTGTCACCCATCGACGGACGGACCGCACGGCGCGAGCTTGCGATGACTTCAGACGGGGCGGGGGCGTGCGCGCGCAGGCGGGCGTGGGGGATCCTGTGTTTGAGGGCGCCCGTGATGCGGCGTCGGTGAAATGCGGCCCTGTCGCTGACTACTCAGCACAACGTTGGCCGTGGCGCGCGAGTCCGGGGGGGACCCGCGCCCGCCGAGCAAGTAAGCCCCCGCTCCGCCCCGTCCGGCCACCCGAAGCCCTCACTCCTCTCCTGCTCCGCTACGCCATTCCCCTCCCATCTCCTTGAAATCTCGTTGAATTCCCACCTGGCGTGCGGTCGGGGTTTCGCTTTACCCCGTTCCTCTGCTACATACCCATCGCGGCGAGTAAACAAGGCTGTATACCGCCGACACCTTTGGCACCCTTCACGGAGAACACCCGCATGGCAGACGCAGTCATCGTTTCCACCGCGCGTACCGGCATCGGCAAGGCCTTCCGCGGATCACTCAACATGAGCCACGGCACGGCGCTGGCTGGCCACGCGATCAAGCACGCCGTCGAGCGCGCCAAGGTCGACCCGAAGGAGGTCGAGGACTGCATCCTCGGCTGCGGTCTGCCCGAAGGCGCGACCGGCCACAACGTCGCGCGTAACGCGGCGATCCGTGCGGGCTTGCCCGTGACGACAGCGGGCGCCACCGTGAACCGCTTCTGCTCGTCGGGTCTGCAAGCGATCAGCATCGCGGCGCAGCGCATCCTCGTCGACCGCGTGCCCGTGATGGTCGCCGGCGGCGTGGAATCGGTGAGCCTCGTGCAGGCGAACCTGAACCTCAATCACTTCGTTGGCACGCGCGTGGCCGATCCCGCGAACCCCATGGGCAAGGCGGAGTTCGAGGACGACTGGCTGGCCAAGAACAAGATCGAGCTGTTCATGCCCATGATCAGCACGGCCGACGTGGTCGCCAAGCGCTACAAGGTGAGCCGCGAGTCGCAGGACGAGTACGCGCTGCAGAGCCAGCAGCGGACGGCGGCGGCGCAAGCAGCCGGCAAGTTCAACGATGAGATCGTGCCGTTCACGACGACCATGCAGCTCGTCGACAAGGCGACCGGCGCGCGCACCTACAAGGAAGTGACGCTGTCGAAGGACGAGGGCAACCGTCCGGACACCACGCTGCAGGGCCTGCAGACGCTGCAGCCGGTCAGCAACACCGCGACGATCACCGCCGGCAACGCGAGCCAGCTCTCCGATGGCGCGAGCGCCGTCGTGGTGGCGGACGCCGCCTACGCCAAGAAGAACAACCTGCCGGTGCTCGGCATCTACCGTGCGCTGTCGATCACGGGTCTCGAGCCCGACGAGATGGGCATCGGTCCGGTGTCCGCCGTGCGTCGCTTGCTCGAGCGCACGGGCCTCAAGGTCGACGACATCGGCCTGTGGGAGCTCAACGAGGCCTTCGCCGTGCAGGTCGTGTACTCGCGCGATCAGCTGGGCATCCCCAACGATCGTCTCAACGTCAACGGCGGCGCGATCTCGATCGGCCACCCGTACGGCATGAGCGGTGCACGCATGGTCGGCCACGCGCTGATCGAGGGCAAGCGCCGCAAGGTGAAGTACGTCGTGGTGACGATGTGCGTCGGCGGCGGCATGGGCGCCGCGGGTCTGTTCGAAGTGGCCTGAGCCACGCGCCAGCGCGCAAGCGCAGCGGAACGGCAAGCAGCCGGATGCGAACCTTCGGGCACGCGTCCGGCTTTTTGCTTTTCTCGTCGGTTGGGCACAGTCGCGCACAGCTCGCCCGCTCACGACCGACCCGCCGCGGCTCAACCGGAGCCTGTGTTTGTCACAAACCTGGGCAGGGTCGTCCTTCTTCCGTGGCGAGGCGCGAGAGCTGGCTCGGGGGCGGGCCTCGCCACCGTTTTGAAGCGCCGCACTGCGCAGCGCAGCGTTGGATGACGCGGCACCAAGTCCCGCTTGCCACCGACTGCGTGCTCCGGCACGTCCGTGCGCCGCTAGCTCAGCACCACTTGGCCGCCTTGTTCGCGGGCCCGCCCGCTGCTCAGTAGGTATTGGACCCCGCGGTCCATGTCACTCGCGATGCTCGGAGTGACCCGCCGTCCGCCGAAGACCAAGGCGATTTCTCGTGCGAGCTCGGCGCGCTCCATGCCCATGTTGCGTTCAAGGACGTGGATCGCAGCGTTCGCGAGCTCGGCCACATGAATCTCGTCTGACTTGCGAGCCGCGTCCGGGTCTTCCGACGGTACCCGGAATCCACGCCATTGCTCGATCTCGAGTTCGGCGGGCATCACGAAGTCATCCTCGATCCGCACATGCATGGATCGAAGGACCTCGTTGACCCGGTCGTTCACGCGCGCCGTCGCGCGCTCGAGGCAGAATGGACCGATGACGCGGCGCACCAGCAATCGTCGATGGATCGGTGCCTCGACCTGCAACACCATGGCGATGCACTTCGCGATCGCTCGGCTGAACTGCGCCTCGTAGAACTCTTCGTCGGAGCCAAGGAAGGCTGGCAGCTTGGCCAGCCGGTACGCGGTCCGTTCGTTAGCAGAACCTTGAACTGCGGCGGGCGGGACCGGTGGGGGGACCGTTCGACGGGCGAGTGGTTCGCTAGAGGGCGGTGGGGGCTTCGAGCCTTGTGTTTGGAATCGTGTTGCCGGTCGCGGCGCGACGGAGGCAATGGCTCCAGCGCCGTCCGGTCTCGGTTCGCCGCCGTCGTCCACCACGAGCTCGCCATTCACGGGCGCGTTAGCGCCGACGAGCGTCTTCTCGCTTCGACGGGCCGCCTCTTGCAGGCGCGTCAGCTGCGCATGGATGCGACCGATCACGATCTCCGGTTCGAGCCAAAAGTCGGTGGACCAGATTCTCAGCAGGGTCCACCCAAGCGATTCCAGCACCGCTTGTCGCAGGCGGTCGCGGTCGCGAGCCGTCTTGGCGCTGTGATAGTAGGCGCCATCGCATTCGACGCCCGCGAGATAGCGCCCGGGGTTGTCGCGATCGCGTATCGCGAGATCGATGCGGTAGCCGGAACAGCCGACCTGCAATTCCACGTCCCAGCCCTCGGCGCAGAGTAGGTCGTGCACGCGCTGCTCGAACGGCGAATCTAAGGTCGCGTCTGGGCTACTTGCCGTAGCTTGGGCGATGGCTTTCGGTCCGCGCTGGGCGTACTCGAGAAAGAGCTTGAGATGTCGTGCACCAACCGCGCGTGTGCGCCGCAGGTCGATCTGGTCAGCGCGGAGCGTGGAGTAGACCACCAGCTGTTGTCGCGCGCGGGTCACGGCGACGTTCAAGCGACGTTCCCCGCCCTCTCTGTTGAGAGGCCCGAAGTTCATCGACACCCGGTTGTCGAAGTCGGGCCCGTACCCAACCGAGAAGAAGATCAGGTCGCGTTCATCGCCCTGAACGTTCTCGAGGTTCTTCACGAACACGCGCTCTGCGGCGGCGTCGCCGAAGTAGGGCTCAATGTCGGGGTGCTTCCGTCGAGCCTCGTCGAGCATGCTCTCGATCAGGCTCATCTGCGGCTGGCTGAACGTGACGATGCCGATCGAGCGCACGCGTTCCTTCGGGTCGCGGAGGCGTCGTACCACTTCGGCAACTACCGTCTCGGCCTCTTTCTTGTTGTGCCGGCACTTGCCACTCTCATAGACCCCGTCTGGCACTGCTACGTGCGACACGCCCATCACATGGCGCCGGTCGTCGGCAGCCGGGAACGTTAGTAGCCGATTGTCGTAGTAGTGGAAGTTGCTGAACGTGATCAGGCTCTCGTGCTGGCTCCGGTAGTGCCACTTGAGCAAGAGCTGTGGGATCTGTGCGGCGATGCACTCATCCAGGATGCTTTCGAGCTCCTCAACCGTGTCTTCGCTGGTCGGGGTCTCGTCCTCGCTATCGCTTGCTCGGCCGAAGAAATTGGTCGGCGGAAGCTGCTTGCTGTCGCCCACGACGATGAGCTGCCGACCGCGCGCGATCGCGCCGATTGAATCAGGCACAGGTATTTGAGACGCCTCGTCGAACACGACCAGATCGAAAGCCGCTTGTCCGGGCTGAAGGTACTGTGCCACCGAGAGCGGGCTCATCAGCACACAAGGCTTGAGCCGGCGAACGAGTGTCGGTATCTTCTCGAAGAGCTGCCGGATCGGCAGATGACGCCGCTGCTTCTGCATTTCACGCCGCAGAATCCCCACCTCGCCACCTGTGCCACCGTCCTTGGGCAAGCGACGCGCCAGCTCCCTGGCGACCTGCTGCCCGGCGCTCGCGATGTATTCCTTGTCTAGCTGGGCGAAGTGCCGGATCTCATCGCTGTGACGGCGGACGGAGAAGGTGTTGAGCACGTCGTCGTCCCGCACGACGGCGTTTACCCACTGCGTGTGGAACGCTCGCTGCAGTGCGGGCAACGCCTGCGAGTTGGCCAGTTGGCGCGAGAGCAGTGCGTCGACCAGACCCCCGAGCCCGGCGGCGTTCGTCGCGGCTTCTTCAGCGCGCAGCTGCGCCACAGCGCGCAGCTTCTTTGGCTGTGACGCCCAGTCGCGCAGGAGCGTCTCGGTGCGATCGATGTAACCCGCCTGCGTTCCAAGTGCAGCGTCGTGCTCTGCAGCTACCGCCGCAAGCACGGCATCGCGTGATGCGCGGAAGTGGTCCCAAGCACTTGCGAAGCGGGCGAGCAGCTCGCGGTCGCCAGGGCTGCGGTCATCGTCCTTGCTCTCCCACGAACCGAGCAGAAGCAGCCGCTCGACCGCGGGTGCCGGTAGCGAGGCAGCTCTCGCCCCTGCTCGCAACTCGACGGCGGCGTCCGCTTGCGCGGCAACGCGTTGCCAGCGCTTGGCGTCCGTGGCCAAGAGCTGACCGGCCCAGCGCGCAAGCTCCACCGCGGCCTTCTGCAGGTCTTTCGACAGTCGCTGTGTTTCGAGCGCTCGTTCGAGGTCACCAAGCAGTTCGGCGTTCTTCGGTAGCTTCGACGCGCGCACGACGCGGCGCAGAGTGCGTCGAGCCGTCCACAGCATGAACAGCGCGACGAGGAAGAATCCCCCGGCCCACTGGCGAAACCGCGCTAGCAAGCCCTGTAGGTCGAGTTGAAAGAGGCCATCGTCCCAGCGTGCAGACAAGTCTGCCGTGAGTGCGTCGCAGCGTGAGCCCGCGGCGGCAAACGCGTGCAGCTGTTGCTTGGCGTGGTCGATGTCAGGCTCATGCAAAAGCGCAAGTCGCGGGCTGGGCGAAGTGACTACGGCCGTGGCTAGATCTGCCATCCGCTGAAGCTCATCGGGGCTGGTGAGTCCGACTCCGCCGAGCAGACCGGTGCGCACGCCGGTCGCGGCCTCGCGCACGTCTCGCAAGTCTTTGAGTGCGCGATCGCAGAGCTCGGGTAGTCGCTGGGTCAGCGCTGGATCGAAGGTCTTGAGTTGCGACGAACGGAACGGGTGCGCCGCAAGATCCCCCACCTCGTCGGATGCCGTCACCAGCGCCTGCACCCGACGCTCCAGTGTCGTCAGCCGGTCCGGCGTCAGCGCGCTTGCTGGTCCGAGCGCGAGGTTGACGTACGGCGCATCGTGTAGTCCGGCGAGTTGCGCAAGTCCTTGGAACGCGCTGAAGCCATTGGCGCGCGGGCGGTGGAGTGCTTCCACATAGCGATTGAGATCGGCTCCGGTCTGTGAGAGCTCGTCCGCCAGCGCCGCCCAACGCGCAGCGGGCGCGTGTCGCTCCGAGTCGAGCGTCGCGCCTAGCTGTTCGATTACGGCCTTCTTGCGGGCCTTGTTCGAATGAAGCTCCAGGCAGAAGTCGCTGAGCCCTACCTGTCTGAGGCGTTGATGGACCACATCGAGCGCCGCCATCTTTTCAGACACGAACAGAACGGTCTTTCCCTGCGCCAGAGTGGCTGCGATCAGATTGGTGATTGTCTGCGACTTGCCTGTACCCGGAGGTCCTTGCAGGACGAACGATTTGCCCGTGCGTGCTGCTTCGATGGCTGCCAACTGGCTCGAGTCGGCGTCCTTGGGGCATGGGAACTCAGCAAGCTTCAGCTCCGCATCGAGTCGCGTTTCCGACGGGAACGCTCCCTGGTCAGGAAACGCTTGCTTGGCGCCTTGCGCCAGGTGGCGGACAACATCGCTCTCGAGCAGATGGTGAGCGTGGGTTCCGAGGTCGCGCCACATCAGCAGTTTGTTGAAGCTGAACTGGCCGAGCACGGCCTCGTTCTTCACCTCCCAGCGGCGTAGGCCCCGGATCGCGTGTCGAACGTGATTGAAGATGAGTGACACGTCGAGCCCAGCGTCATCTTGCGGTAGGTCCCCGCTGAGCTCAAGAATGTCGAGGTCGAAGTCGTGCCGCAGTTTCTCCAGCAGCGTGACATTGAAGATCGCGTCTTCATCGGCGAGACGTAGCCTGTAGCGCTCGCGTGCACTGTCGCGCTGCAGCTGCACCGGCAGCAGGATCAGTGGCGCCGAACGCGCGATCTCGCTGGAATCTGCTTCGTACCAGGACAGCGTCCCAAGGGTCAGAAACACGGTGTGAACGCCGCCCTCTTCCATGCTGGTGCGTCCACTGCGCGCCAGTTCGGTTAGACGGCGCTCGAGAGTCTCCTCGTCGAGCTGTGTCAGAAGCTTGTTGCTTGCGAGCGCTTGCGCCGCGAGCTCTGCGACCGCATCGCCGCCGGTGTGGGCCTTGTAGATCTCGGCGCTGCGCGGATCCGTCTCTGAGAACGCCTTCGCGCGAGCGTTCAGCGTGAACAAGGCGCCTTTTGCAAGCTCGTCTTCGAGGCGAGCCAGGTCAGGCGGGATCAGCGCGATCAGCTTTGTGGACCGCGCGTTTAGCAGAGAGTTGTGCAGGGTGAGGTCGAGCAACCGGCTGCGCCAGCGCTCGAGCCGCTCCTTGACGTTTTCGGGGATCGACGGGCGCGCCTTTGGTGTGTCCTGCGAGCGCGCAGCCGCGGTCTCGGCGGCTCTCAACAGCTCCCGAACACGTTTCTCGGTCGCCGGATCGAGGGGTTCTGCGCGAACGACGACAGTCGGCGCTGGCTGAAAGCGCCCGGCCTCGACGCGCGAGGGCAGCGGCAGCACCTTCTCGCTGCGTGCGCACGCCACATCGATCATGTAGTCGAAACGCTGTTCGAGCAGCGAGCGCCCTGTCTGCGCGGCGCGGTCGAATGGCACCACAGGCCGGTGCGCGATCGTGGATGAATCGATGAGCAAGAGCTTCCCTGCATCGACTTCGTTGCGCACCATCGCCGCATCATCCCAGAGCACACTGGTCGGGTGATCCTTGTCGAGCCACACGCCCGAGTAGGCATGGCTGTTGAGGACGACCAGGACGGGGATGAGGCCGATCTGCTCGAGGCACGCTGCGTAGAACAGCGCCAGGTCCAGGCAGGTGCCCATCTGTTGCGTCAGTACCTGGTCGGGCGTACGCACCTTCTGGCCGGCCCCTCGAAAACTGGCGGGCGGGCTCGCGTAGGTGATTCCGAGCTCCTGCATCGTCTGGTAGATCGCCTGCGCGATCGCACGCACCCGCGCGGGGTCGTGCGATTGGTACCCTTCGAGCGCCGGGTCTCCGGTGAGCACCTGCAGGTGGCGTCTTGCCAGATTCAGCGTCTCAGCCACCACGGGATGGTTAGGCTGCACGAATGACGCCAACAGCTGCGGCAGCGTGTCCGCTCGCCATTCGTTGTACGCGAGCAGCTCGATGTCGTGAGCCCGCGTGACGAGCGTGGTGTCGCGTTGCGTGAGACTCACCTGGCAGCGCCCTCGGACGCGCTCCGTCAGATTCATGAGATGCAGGTGGTCGAACTGGAGCGGGACGTCAGCCGTGGCGTACGTCGCTTGCGGCGACAGGGCAGGGATCGCGAGTTTCCAGGGGGGCGCGACCGAAGGCTCCATCTGGATGCAGATAGAAAGATCTGTGAGCTGCGTGTCTCCGCGGTTGGTGACACGCACCTCGCGCACCACCGGGATAGCGTTCTGGCTCATTGCGTAGCTGATCAACGGATCGAGCGCGACGCTGAGCTCTGCAAGGCTCTGTGGTCCGTCAGACATTGAAACCTCGTCGGGACCGTTCTGCCCCAGGTCCGAGGGTAGCATCGTCACCCTCCGCCGGGACATGCGGGGACGCGGCACAAGGTTGTGGTGGATGCGGACGCCCGATGACCCGGCTCGGTGGCAGGCTCCGACGCCGACGCCCAACAACGAACTTCAGCCGACCGGTCACGGACGCCGGTTGGTTCGCGTGCGGCAGCGACTCTGACCTCGCTGAGAGACGCGTCTGGCGAGCGTCGCCTACGGCGCTGCTCGCGCGCAACCGGTCAGGTGAGTCGGCGGTCTCTCGTCGCAATTTCGCTTGTGCGGGCGCACATTCGAGTGCTGCATGTCAGTCTGATGCGGTGCGCTTCGTCTGCGATCCTGCGCGCGTGACCTGTACGCTAGTCTGACCGCAAACTGCGACACCCGAGGGGGACGAGTGAAGTTCATCCACGCAGCTGACATTCATCTCGACAGCCCGCTCGTTGGCTTGGCGAGCTACCCCGATGCGCCGACGGAACGCCTACGCACGGCGACGCGCGAGGCCTTCACGAACCTTGTGAGCGAGGCGTTGCGGGAAGTTGTCGACTTCGTGGTGATCGCCGGCGATCTGTACGACGGCACCTGGAAGGATTTCAACACGGGGATCTTCTTCGCGAGGGAAATGGGTCGCCTGAATCAAGCGGGCATTCCGGCGTACGTGCTCTACGGCAATCACGATGCCGAGAACGCCACGACAAACCGGCTCCCGCTGCCGGAGAACGTCTATGTCTTCGACCCGCGCACCCCTACAACGCATCGCATCCCCAAGCTGAAGGTCGCGCTGCATGGGCGGAGCTTCAAGGAAGCCGCGACCGATGAGAATCTCGCGCTCACCTACCCGGATCCGGTCCCCGGCTGGTTCAACATCGGCGTTCTGCATACGGCTCTCGAGGGCAACACCGCGCACGCGAACTACGCGCCGTGCTCGATCGCACAGCTCGATGCCAAGGGCTACGAGTACTGGGCCCTCGGCCACGTTCACCAGCACAGCGTCGTGGGCAGCAAGTCGAGCATCGTCTTCCCCGGCAATCTGCAGGGTCGGAACATTCGAGAGACGGGGGAACGTGGCGCTGTGCTCGTGTCGTTCGATGGGCAGCAGATCGAGTCCATCGAGCGGCTGCTGGTCGACGTGCTGCGCTGGCACGCGCTCGAGGTCGACGTGACGCAGGCGAAGGATCTGGGTGACGCAGTGCGGCTCGCCCGTCGCAGTCTCGAGCAACTCGTTGCCCAGAGCGCCGCCAACATTCCACTCGCCGTGCGAGTGACCCTGCGCGGAACAACTGCAGCGCACGGCGAGCTCTTCGGGCTGGAGGCGCAGCTGCGCGCCGCTGTCATCGCCGAAGCCGCAGCTCTCGCCGGCGACGGGCTATGGATCGAGAAGGTCAAGCTCGACACTGCGCCAGAGCTGAGCGCAGCAAGCATCGCAACCCGAGCGGACGCGATCGCCGATCTACAGAGCCTGTTCGCGCAAGCCGAAAGCGACCCCGACTTCCTTGCCAGTCTGCAGAGCGTCTTGCAGCCGCTGACCGCGAAGATGCCAGCCGAGGTGGTGAAGGCGGTTCCTCAGCTCGACGCGATTCGCACCGAGCAACTGCAGGGGCTCGTTCGCGAAATCGCGCCGAACCTGCTCGCGCATTTGGCCACGGCTGGGGGGACGGTCAAATGAGGCTGGAACGGCTGGAGCTGATTCGCTACGGGAGATTCACGGGGCAGGTGGTTTCATTGCCGCGCGCGCAGCGAGATTTTCACGTGGTCGTCGGGCCAAACGAGGCGGGCAAGTCCACGGTGCGTTCAGCAATATCGGACCTCTTGTATGGGTTTCCCAACCGCCCGCCGCATGCTTTCTTACACCCGATGAGTGAGCTGCGGCTCGGCGCATTGGTGGAACACGCTGGTGAGCGCCTCGAGTTCCACCGAACGAAGGCAAACAAGCAGACGGTGCGAACCGCATCGGACGAAGTGCTCCCGGATGCAGTGCTCTCGCCATACCTCGGAGCGGTGGACCGCGATTTCTTCGAGCAGATGTTTGGTCTCGACCATCGGCGCCTCGTGGAGGGCGGCGACGGCATCCTCTCCGCGCACAACGACATCGGGCAGATTCTGTTTCAGTCGGCCTCCGGCATGGACAACCTCGGCCGCATCCGTGACGCGCTCGTGGAGGAAGCCGATAAGCTGTGGTCGGCTCGCAGATCCAAAGACCGCGTCTTCTACGCCGCGCAGGATGAATTCGACACGGCCGTCTCAGCGTTGAAGAGCTTCGCGGTCAGGCCGCGAGACTGGAGCAAAGCAGAGGCTGCGGTCCTCGACCTGGCGAAAGCGCTCGACCAAGCCAAGTTGGAGTACGAAGCGCTCGACAAGGATCGGGTCAGCGTCGAGCGCATCCGCCGCGTGGCGCCGCATATCCAGACGCTACGCGCGAAAGAGGCAGAGCTCGGCCAGCTAGGCGCAGTGAACGACCTCCCTGAAGGCGCCAGCCGAACCCTCGACGAAGCGGAGAAAGTGATCGCGCAAGCCGAAGCCTCGCTCGGGGGACATCAGCGCGCAACGAAGGAGGCCGAGAAAGAACTCGAGCAGATTGGCTGCGATCCCCAGATTCTAGCGCTCGCGGAAGACATCAAAGTGCTGAACGAGCAGCGGATGCAGTTTCGCGCACACGAAAGCGATATCCAGAAGCGCCAAGCCACGGTCGATGTGCAATGGAAGATCGCCTCCGCGGCGGGCAGTCAACTCGGGTGGCCCGTTACCTCCGAGGCTGACCTGCAAGCGCGTTTACCGCCCCTGATGGTGCGGAAGTCACTCGAGCGGCTGATTCGTGATTACGGCGGTGTGAAGCAAGCGTTGGACGCCGCGCTCAAGGCCAAGCATCAAAAGGCGAAGGATCTCGAGGACCTTTCGCGTGAGTTGAAGAAGCTGCCGGTCTCGGAAGTGCCAGTGGCTCTCAAGGCTGCGCTTGCCAGCGCTCAGAGATTCGGCGACAGCGCAGCGACCCGTGTGACTAAGCAGACCGAGCTTGCCGCGCTGAACGCACGAAAGGAGAACGCGCTGCTCGCACTGGGCGCGTTTCGCAAAGAGATAGCAGCTCTTCGCACGATGGCCCTTCCGTCACGTGACACGATTCAAGGCTTCTTGACGGCGCAGGCGCAGGAGGACGCCGAGGCTCGCACCCTAGCCAAACAAATCACGCGCCTACGCAACGACGTGGGTCTCAAGAAGCTCGAGGTCGCGCAATATAGCGCTGCACACGACGTCGTGACGCGCAAACATGTGTTTGATGCGCGTCACGGCCGCGACGCGTTGTGGGCAGTGGTCAAGGCCGATCACGAAGAGTTGCAGAGGCAGGCCTCGCATTACGAGGAGCTCGTCTCGCGTGCAGACGACACGGCCGATCGCCGGGAAGGCACGGTTCAGGAAGCCAGTGAGCTGCAGGCGAGATCGGATGCGCTTGCGAGGTTGACCGAGCAATTGGACGCTGCTCAGCGCGACGAAGGTGCGTTGAGAACTTCAGCGACTCAGCGTGCCGCGAGTTTTGAGGCGCTCGTCGCAGCTTGCAGCCTGCCGGGAATGCGACCCGACGCACTCATCACTTGGCTGGCGGCGCACAAGCTAGCGCTCGCTGCGGACGATGTGGCGCGGGACGCCGCGGGCGCGTTGCGGGAGTGGGAAAAGCAGGTGCAGGACTGCGCGCGCGCGTTGGCAAAACAGCTGGCTGCATCTGGCCAAACAATTGCAGCGGACTCACCGCTCGAGACCCTCGTTCTCCAGGCGTCAGAGTATGTGCAGACGATCGACGCCGCCGGTGGCCGACGGCGTGCGCTCGAGGAGCAAGAGTCCGCCGCACAGGGAGCGCTGGCGAGACTCGCGGCCGACGCTGTGCGTGTGCAGGCGGACATGGACAAGTGGCAGAAGGACTGGGAGACGAGCGCGACGCAGACCGGCAGCTTTCCCACCATGGACGTGGGTCAAGCGGAGGGAGCGCTCGAGCTCATCAAGCGAATCGACGATGGGCTCGACGAAGTGCGCAAGTTGCGAGCCGAGCGCATCAAGCCCATGCAGGCTGACCTCGACAGACTCGCCACGGAAGCCAACCGATTGGCGCTTGCTGTCGCAAGCGACTTGGTCGGCCGACCCGCGGCAGAGATCGCACACACGCTTGCTGAGCGGTTGCAGGACGCGACGCGCGCCCGGGACAGGCGGCAGCAGCTTGAAAGGGCCCGTGCGAGCACAAAGCTGGAGGCTCAGAAGGAGTTGGACGCGATCGCGCGGCAGCAGGCGGCGCTGAAACCTATGCTCGCGCGCGCGGGAGTCAGCTCGTTGCCAGAGCTTCGTGATGCGATCGTCAAGTCGGACCTCGGACGGCGCATCCGGCAGGCGATAGTGGAGGCAACGAAGGGACTCGCCGCCGGCCAGGACGGCCTCTCGCGGGAGCAACTCGAACACGAGGTCGAGAGCGTCGACTTGGCAGAGCTCGCGGCGTCATCGACCCCGCGGACTGCACGGATGACCGAATTGCTCAACGAACAGAATCGAATCTCGGCCGAGCTGGCGATCGCGCGCGCGAACCTGGCGAAGTTTGCGGGCTCGGACGACGCCGCGAAGTGGGAAGGGAAACGCCAAGACGCGCTCGCCAAGATGTCTGACGCGATCGAGCGCTACATCAAGGTGGCGACCGCGGCTCATCTACTCAGGTGGTCCATCGAGCGTTATCGCGAGACCAAGCAGGGCCCGATGCTCAAGCAGGCCGCCGCGATCTTCTCGAAGTTGACGCTCGGCTCGTTCGAGTCTCTCACCGTCGACTTCGAGCGCGACCCACCACGGTTGCAAGGCAAGCGGCACGGCGGGCAGCTGGTGGGTGTCGAAGGAATGAGCGACGGCGCGCGCGACCAGCTCTACCTTGCGCTACGACTTGCGGCCCTCGACATGCATCTCGCAAGTGCTCACACGCTTCCGTTCATCGCCGACGACTTGGTCATCAATTACGACGATCAGCGTTCGCGTGCGGCCATCGAAGCCCTAGGCGACTTATCGACGAAGACCCAGGTGGTGTTCCTGACGCACCATGAGCACCTGCTCCCGCTGGTGCGAGACGTGCTCGGCAGTGGCGTCAACGTGGTGGAGCTGTGACGCCGCGTGGAGCAGCCGTCTCGACAGTTCCGTGCTCCGCGCGAAGTCGGATGAGCGCCAGCATGTCTGGTAGCGCCAGGTTGTAGGCCTTGAGAAAGCGCTCGCCGGTTTCGTCGTCCGCAGTCAGCACCTCAGTATCTTCCATGTCGAAATCCTCGTTCATGAAGCGCGCGTGATTGCTGCTCAAGCGATTTTGAGCCTTCGCGAGCCCGGCGGCAGTCGGAACCGCTTCACCAAGGGGCTACCGGTAGCCTCCGGCGAACGGAGCCGCTTTGTTGGCGACTACCGGTAGCTTCTGGCGAAGAGGCGCGGGTCGTGGGGAGGCTACCGGTAGCTTCTGGCGAAGAGGCGCGGGTCGTGGGGAGGCTGCCGGAGTTGCCGTATTCATCGCCGTGGTCCCGGAAGGCCAACGACTGGCCCGGCTGTGTGCGATGCGGTAACTTGGCGCCCTCATGAGCACGCCAACTCAACTGGGTCGATGGGCGAGCGGTCTCGCGGTGGTTTGCCTGTGCGCTGCGGGACAGGCTCAAGAATCAAAGGCAAGCGCGGCGCCAGCCGCCGCGCGCGCGCCGGTAGCGCCTGTCGAGCCCGCAACGCCTGTGGCAGCACCGGCACCCGCAGCACTGGCACCCGCAGCACCGGCGGCCGTGACACCCGCACAGCCGGCAGCGCCCGCGGCGGGGAACCAGGCGAGCACGGCAGTCTCACCCGCGGTGAGTGAGCCGCCGCCAACAGCGGCGCCGAACGCGGCTGCAGCTCCAGCGGCTTCCGAGCCAGCGCCCCAGCCGGCGCCAGCGCCGCGCACCACGGAGATCTCGACGGCGGTGCACCGCGACACGATCGACGGGCAGGAGCACAACGGCCTCTACGGCCGGCTGTCGCTGCTCGGCTCAGTCTACGTGCATGGCGCGCGCTACCGCGACGAAACCACGGGGAGCAATGTCAGCCAGGCCGCGGGCGGCGGCGGCTACGAGCTACTTATGATGCTCGGCGGCGCAGTGCGGCAGAATGTCGCGCTCGGCGGCGCGCTCAGCCTGATGCACATCCCGTCGACCAGCGTCGAGTGGGACCAGAGCGGCACGACGCACACGCACAAGGGCAACGTGATGATCACGCTCGGTCCGAGTGTCGACTACTACCCCACGAGCGTCTTCCACGTGGGCGGCCTGCTCGGCTACTCGAACGAACGCGTGGCGCGCTTCAACCCGCTGGCCGGCGGCTCCGAGAACATCTCGAGCTACGCGATGGTGCTGTGGCTGGGCTTCGACGGGAAGATCGCGCAGGACCTGGGGCTCGGCGTGGTGCTCAAGGCACAGCTCAACAACGGCATGCCGCGCTACCACTTGAACCGCGACAGCAACAACAACTACGTCGAGGGTGCGATCGCGCTCAGCCTTGGCGTGTCGTTGGTCTACTTCTAGAGGCTGGCGGGCGGGCTGCGCCGCTTGCACTTCATGTCCACGTTCGCGATCGCTTCATGGGTCACCTACGTGAGTGTGGTGCTGATCGCACTGCGCACGCGTGGTCGCTTCTTCGCGACTTTCCTCGCGGTGGGCCTCGGCCTGTTCACGCTCGTCTCGGTGCCGCTGCGGCCGCACTTGCACAACTTCGGGTTGCTGCCCGACTACCTGCAGACGGTCGTGTACCTGCACTTCCTCTTGTACCTGTGGCCGCGACTTCGGCCCTTGCCCTTTCGCATCGCCGTGAGCTTCCCAGCCTCGTTCTTCGCGGCGGCCACCCTGCTGGCGTGGCCATGGGCGATCGTGGCCGCGCTCGGCTTCGCGCCGCACGGCCTCTACGCGCCCTACGGTCTCGCGTTGCTGGGCCTGTTCCAGGCGCTCTACACGCGTGAATCGGTGCGCGAGCTGGTACTCGACGACCGCGACGCCGGCGCGCTGCGGCGCTACCCGATGGGGCGCGCGAACGCTGCACCCGCGCTGCGCATCATCCAGATCACCGACCCGCACCTGGGCCCGTTCATGCCCGTGTCGCGGCTGCGACGCATCTGCGAGCGTGCCGTGGCGCGAGCGCCCGACCTGATCTTCCTCACGGGCGATCTGCTCACGGTCGAATCCAACCGCGAGCCCCACGCGCTACCCGCTGCGCTGCGGCCGCTACTCGCGATGCGCGGCCGCGTGTTCGCGTGCCTGGGCAATCACGATCACGAGGCGCCACACATCGTGCGCCACGCGCTCGAAGACGCGGGTGTCACGCTTCTGGTCGACGCGGCCGTCGAGCTCGATACCCCCGTGGGCCGGCTGCAGGTCCTCGGCTTCAACCATCGCTACCGCGGACGCAAGGCGCAGATGGCCGAAGTATGTGCGCGTTTCCCGAAACCGGAGGGTGCGCTGCGCATCGTGCTGCTACACGACCCGGGTGCCTTCACGCGCTTGCCACCCGGCGAAGGTGATCTCGTGCTCTCCGGCCACACGCATGGCGGACAGCTCGGCCTCGTGAGCTTCGGCCTGCCCTGGACCTTCGTGTCGATGGTGTCGAAGCTTCCCGACCACGGCCTGTGGGCGCGCGGCAAAGACCGCCTGTACGTGCACCGCGGCACCGGTCACTACGGCTTCCCGTTGCGCGTCGGCGTGCCTGCAGAACAGAGCATGCTGCACATCCGGCGCGGTTCACCGAGCCCGGGTGTCTGAAGGGCGCTACGCGTCACTTCGGCGCGGCGAAGTGTCGCAAGCGCGCCAGGTACGCCTGGTACTTCGGAGACGCCTCGATCGGCTGTTCCTGCTCCTCGCGCAGGCCCCAGGAGCCGAACTTGCCGAACGGGGAGATGTAGTTGAAGAGCACCATGGTTCCGCCACCGCTGGCGCGGTACCAGGTGTCCAGCATCTGCTCGTAGAGAAAGCCCATGCGCGGATCACGGTTCGCCGCCATCAGCTTCTGCGTCAGCACCGCATCGTTGGCCGCGGGGCCGGTCGCGACCAGGTGTTGACCGCCCTCGTAGGCGCAGAGACGCAGCCCGTAGCGGTCCGCGAGGTCTTTGTTGTACGAGGTGTTCTTCGCCGTCTGCTCGACCAACGACACACTGGCTCGACGCAAGATCTCGCCCACGCTGATCGACGCCACCTCGCCCGCCTGCACGATCTCGTCGGGCAGCCCACCTCCGAAGTAAGGTGCGATGGCGAGCGCATCGGCCTGCACGGCGTGCGGGTTGATCTTGCGGTCGCGGAAGGCCGACAGCAACGCTTCGTTACGTTCCCACCACGCGGCCTGGCCTGCGAGCACGCGCACCAGCCGATCGTGACCGCCGAACACGCGCTCGAAGATCTCGAAGATCTGAGCCGAGCGCCTGGCCACCCACTTGCCGCCGGTCCACAGATCCACATCGCCCTGCCCGCACTTTCCGTTCGACGGTGGCAGCTTGTTGAGCCCGGCTTTGCAGCCCTGCTCGACGGTGTAGGCGTACTGCGAGAACATCGGGTTCCACAGCTCGTTGGAGTACTCGATGTATGCCTTGCGCCCTGGCGAGAGCCGCGTCTTTACGAGCTTCGCCATCTCCTCGACGTAGTGATCGTCGGCGGCGTGCGGCACGCAGAACCATGGGTCGGCGCCCGCCTGGTTGGCCAGATCGATCATGACCTCGATCGAGACGCCAAGCGGCCCGCCCTGCGGCAGGTTCGGCTTCGGGCGCTGCTCCCAGTGCGCCAGAGCGCTGTCGTTGGTGCGCCCCCAGTCCATGAAGCGCACGACGCCAAGCTGGCCGAGGCCCAAGAGAAACGCCGGATGAAAGACCTGCGTCGCGTAGTGGTACTCGAAGCCAGGCAGGAGCAGCCGCACGTTGCGCACGTGGTTGTCGCGGCTGGAGCGCAGGATGCGCAGCCAGATCGCGGCCTCGGCCGTGCGCTCTACCTCGAGCACCATGCGCCCCGGCCCCTGCGCCTGCACGCGGACCGGTGATGCCGGGAAGTCGATTTCACCGTCGCCGTCGTAGAGCAGCGTGTACGTGCCCGCGTAGATCGGCTGCCCCAACGGTGCACGCACGACTTGCGCGACGTCCTGGCCCGGCACCATGTACGGCAGCTGCAACGGGTAGCCGAGCTCATCGTGCGGGATCTGATCGGCCACGCCCGTGTTCCACTCGTTCTTGCCACCCTCCACCCACTGCGCATTCGTGCTCTGGAACTCGCCGGCCATGCGCATCAGATCCGTGAACGGGACTGCCGTGCCGTAGTAGTCGACCGCACCGAGGTTCACACCGAGTGGGATCTTGGGCTTCGGTGCCGGCGTGTCGGCTCCGGTCTCGAGCTTGGCCCGGTTCGCAGGCGGGGGCTCGCTCGCCTTGGCGTGTGCCTTCTTGCCTCTCGCTGCGCTCGCAGAGCCAACTGCCCACAGCTGGCCGAGCTGCGCCGGCAAGCGAGTCGGCGCCGTGCACACGGCATGCGCCGACCACAGGCCTGCCGCCAGCGCCGCGGCACACGCGCAGCGCAGCCACGGCGAAAGCCGCCGACGCAAGTGCCCGGGCAACGACGAAGCTCTCGGCTGCAACACTCGCCTCATGGATGCCTCCAGCAACGCTTAGCACCATAGCAGGCTCCGCAGCGAGGCCGTAGCTGCGTGCACCCTGCAGCAGAAGCACTCCGGCGCGGCGATGGATGCGCGACAGCAAGATCGGCGACATCTACGAGGGCACGCAGCAGATCCAGAAGCTGGTCGTGGCGCGCCGCATCTTCGGCTACTCGCGCGAACAGCTGGCGTAAGCCACACGTCAACGTCTACTGCGCGGTGCATGCGGCAGCTAGGAGCCTGTCGGAGAAAGCGCTCCCGTCGGTCCGGCGTTCTCCGACAGGCTCCTAGCGCACGCCGATCGGCTCGCTGCCGTCGTCGAGCACCGCGAGGATGTGCAGCATGATGCGCTTGGCGCGCTCGACATCCCAGTTGCCTTGCGGATACTCGGTCGCCATCTGCACGCAGACCTGGTTGAGCGCGCTGACCACGGCGGTCACCAGGATCGGATCGGGCTCGGGCTGCCCGACGCGTGCGGAGGCGCGCGAGATCAGTTTGATGAACGTGGCCATCGCGCGATCGCGCTGCGGCGCGAGCGGCGAGCCGGGCGCGAATTGCTCGAGCAAGAGCACGCGCGCGAGCGGCCCCGCATTGGCATGCACACGTATGTACGCCTCGACACCGGCGATCGCGCGCTCGACGCGGCTCTTGCGGCGATCACCCGCGTCGCGCACCGCGCGCACCAGCATCTCCACCGAGTTGTCGTAGAGCGCGCGCAGCACGTCTTCCTTCGAGCGGAAGGCTCGATAGAACGTGCGGCGCGACACCTCCGCGGCTTCGAGGATGGCCTCGACTGAAGTCGGCCCGTAGCCGCGGTCGGCGAACACCTGCGCTGCGCCGCGCAAGATGCGGATGCGCACCGGGTCCTGGGGCGCGGCCGGCGCGTCGCTCGGAGCTGCTTTGGCGTTCGACATGGAGGGGGCTGCGCCCGGATCGCGAGGGCCGGGCAGGTATACACGATTGTCTACCGACTGTCTCCTACCGCCGCGGCTGGCCCTGGCGCGGCGCTCGCACGGGCATCCTGCCCAAATCTGGCGGCACCGACGCCCGGGCCGATACGATCGAGGCCGCATGCCCGCCACGCTCAAAGCCCTTCTGGACATGCGCCGCGACGAGCTGCGCCGCTCGCTCTACATGTTCGGCAGCTTCGTGCTGGTGATCAGCACGTTCTGGATCCTGAAGCCCCTGAAGAAGGCGCTCTTCATCAGCTTCTACGACCAGCGGGGCCTGTCGCTCGGCTCGCTGCAGCTGGGGGCGGCACGCGCCGAGCTTGTCGCCAAGCTGCTGAACCTGCTCCTGGCTTCGCTGTCGGCGGTGGCGTTCAGCCTGCTGGCCCGGCGCTTCCGGCGTCACGCGCTCGCGTGCCTGTTCTGCGGCTTCTTCGTGCTGTGCTTCGCGCTGCTCGGCACGCTGCTCTCGCACCCGACGGCGGTCGTCGTGTGGACTTTCTATCTGGTCGGCGACCTGTACAGCACGCTGATGGTCGCGGCGCTCTTCGTGTTCCTCCACGACAGCACCACGGTGGAGAGCGCCAAGCGCAGCTATGGCCTCGTGGGCCTGGGCGCCGTGCTGGGCGGTGTGCTCGGCAGCCAGGTGGTGTCCCTGCTCGTCGGCGCGCTGTCGGCGCGCGCATGGATGGCGGTGTGCTGCACGCTGACGGCGGCGGTCGCCGTGCTGGCCTGGCGGGCCGGGCAGATCCCCACGGTGAGCGCGCCTGGCTCGGCGCACGAACGACGCACGACGCCGCAGCGCAGCGAGCATGCAGCGCCCCTGGGCCCCTACCTGGTCTGCCTCGCCGGCATCGTGGGCCTCTACGAGATCGTCTCGACCATCCTCGACTACCAGTTCACGGCCACGGTGGCGCACTACCTGGATGGTCCCGCGATCGGCCGACAGCTGAGTCATGCCTTCGCGCTGATGAACGTCACGGCGCTGCTCGTGCAGCTATTGTTGACCAGCCCGCTGTTGCGCAAGCACGGCGTACCCGCAGCGCTGCTGGTGCTGCCGTTCACGACACTCGCGGCCGCGACGGGCATGATGATCTTGCCGATCTTGCCCGTCGCGAGCCTGATCCCTGCGCTCGACTCCGGCTTCGCATACTCCATCCATCAGAGCGCCAAGGAAGCCCTGTATGTGCCCCTCGGCAGCGGCGCGCAGTACGGCGCCAAGGCTTTCGTGGACGTGTTCGTCATGCGCGGCGCCAAGGCCGTGGGCGTCGTGCTCAGCTTCGTGATCACGGCCCTCGTCAGCGACTTCTCGGCGGTGCGCTGGCTGTCGCTCGCGGCCGTCGCGCTGATCGTGCCGTGGTTGCTCCTGTCACTGCACGCCGGCCGTCGCTTCGAGCGCCTCGCGAGCCCGCACGGCCTCGGCTCAGAGCTCGCGGTGCGAAGGCCCGTGGTGTCGTAGCTCGGCCATCTCGGCCTGCAACGACTGCGCCTCGCGCGCCAGAAAATCACCGATGGCCAGCGCGAAGCGCGGCTCAGCGATGTGGCACGCGTTGTAGATCTCTGCAGGCAAGAGCCCGCGGCGCAGCTTGTGCGTGCCCTGCGCGCCGGCCTCGAAGCGGCTGTAGCCACGCTCGATCGCGCGCTCGATCAAGCGATGGTAGCAAAGCTCGAAGTGGAGATTGGGGAGCTCCTCGTGGCTGCCCCAGTAGCGGCCGTAGAGATGGTCACCCTTCTCGAAGTTCAACGTGCCAGCCACCACCACGCCGTCACGCTTCGCGAGCGCGGCCACCACCCGCTTGGCATGCTTCGCTGCGATCTCGCTGAAGAACGCGCGCGTGAGATACGGGCCCGAGCCGTGCTTGTCGCAGGTATCGAAGTAGAAGTCGCTGAGCGCCTGCCATTCCTCAGCCGAGAGCTCTGTGCCAGTCGCAATCGAGACATCGAGACCGGCTTCGGCCGCGCGCCTGCGCTCCTTGCGGACCTCCTTGCGCACCACCGAGCGAAAGCTCGAAAGGTGCTGCTCGAAGCTCGTCACGCCCGTGTTGTGCCAGTGGAACTGCATGGCCAGCCGCGACATGAAGCGGGGGTCGGTGCAGACGCGCGCGTGCTCCTCGGCGTTCAGGAACAAGAGATGGATCGACGACGCAGTCGTGGCGTCGCGTACGGCGAGCGCGCCTTCGAGCAGCGCGGCCGTGATCTGCGCGGGATCTTCGTCCGCCGCAAACAGGAACCTGCGACCGGTGGCTGGAGTGAACGGCACCATCGAGACCAGCTTCGGGTAGTAGCGCAGGCCCGCGCGCTCGGCGGCCGCAGCCCAGCTGAAGTCGAAGATGTACTCGCCGTAGCTGTGTTCCTTCAGATAGAGCGGCAGGGCGCCGACCAGCCTGCCCTGCCGCCGCAGCGTCACATGCATCGGCCGCCAACCCGTGCCTGCGCCCACGCTGCCGCTGGTCTCGAGTGCGTTGAGGAACGCGTGCTCGACGAAGGGATCGTTGTCGCCGGTCAACGCATCCCAATCTTCGGGCGCGACCTGCGCAAGGCTTGAGAGCAGCTCGACCTGCATGGACTGCGACAACGTTAGCACTTGGTCGTGACCGAAAAGGTGGTCAGATCTGCGCAAAGCGTGACGCAGTCGAGCTTTTTTCCGACGACCGTGGCGTTGACACGACCTAATCCGTGCCGTAGTCACACTGGTTCGGTGTCGGCAATCGGCAATCATCGCATGCGGCGTGTCCGCGGCGCACACGAAGAGCGCACAGACGCTCGGTCTCACGGGAGAGTGATCATGACGAAGACGTTGGCTCTGGGAGTGTTGGTGCTCGGTCTTGCGCTCGGTGCATGTGGTTCGAACAAGAAGTCGAGCAGCAGCGTGGTGCCCGACGCGAGTGTGACGAAGGACAGTGGCGGCTCGACCGGCAACCACGACAGCGGG
>DASVHQ010000459.1:0-3813 GCA_036382515.1 Polyangiales bacterium
GCCCTTGCGCATCACGCGCCCTTCTCCCAGATCGCTTCGTTCAAGTCACCGAGTATCTTGTCGAGCTTGCCGTCGAAGATCTTGTTGAGCCGCTGAAACCCGCCCTCGGCGGCGAACTGCCCGCTATCGACCGCATCGTGATCGACGATCGTTTCCTGGGTGAGCTGCTTGCCGATGCGCTCTAGCCACTTGCGCTGCGGCGGCGTCCACGGCTGCGATGCCAGCAGCTTCTTCATCGCCGCTCGCACGCGCTCGTCGTAGGGTTTGAGCGCATCGCCGAGCGCAGCCTGGCGGATGTAGCCGATGATCGACGCTGCGATATCCTCATTCGTCTGCGCACGCCACGCGCTGCGCAGGCGTGTCTCGCTGTACCCAGCCTGGTCGAGCGCGAGCTTCAACTCTTTGAGCTGCGCGCGCGTCAGCTCGCGCGGCCGCTGCGTCACGACCATCAGCGCCGGCAGCTGGTTGACCCGCTCCTTGACGTACTTACGGAAGTCTTCGAGGTAGTCGCCGGGCGGCTTGCTATCGAAGCCGGTCTTCACGCTTCGCAGCTCATCCTCGTGGTTCGAGATCAGCAGCGGCTGCGCGCCGTCGCCTTGGGCGCGGTCGAGCACCTCGGCCAGCGCCGCGTGCTCCACGAACCACTTCTGCGCAACGTTCGGGCCTTCCGCTCGCAGAAACCTGATCAGCTCGTCGGGGCTCATCCCGGCCGCCGCCTCGAACTGCTCTAGCGCGTTCGGCTTGAGCTTGCGCTTCTTGCGTTGCAGCTTGGCGAGGAACTCGTCGATCACTTCGGACTTGTCGGCCTCCGACTTCACCTTGCCCAGCTCACCGACGAGCTGCGCGAAGCCGACCTTTGCGTTCGGGACAACGGGCTTCATCGACGTGAACGGCTGCAACGCCGAGTAGAGATCCACGGCGTCGAAGATACGGAACACCTCTTTGCCAATCTCGTCGCAGCGCCGGGTCGCGCGGCCCAGCATTTGCTCGTAGAGGATGCGGCTACGCACCCGCCGCAGGAACACGATATTGCAGATCGTCGGCACGTCCACGCCAGTCGTGAGCAGGTCCACGGTCACGGCCACGTTCGGCATGCGCTCGTTCTTGTATCGCCGAATGAGCTCGAGCGGCTTGTCGCTGGTGCCCGTGATCTTCATCACCGCGTCATCATCGACGCTGCCGTACTGTGCGGCGAACGCCTTCTTCAACAGCGCCACGACCATGTCCGCGTGCAAGTCGGTCGCGCAGAAGATGAGCGTCTTGCCATCGAGGGTCGGGTCGATGTGCTTCGCGAGGTACTCGCAGATAACCCGGTTGAAGCTCTCGGTGACCACGCGCTTGTTGAACTGCTCGACCTCCACGTCCACATCGTCCGGCAGGAGCGAGAGCTGCACGGCGCCCGTCATGGGGTGGTACGTCTCGATCTGCTCGCCGACCTTCCAGTGGATACCGTCTTCGGCGAGCTTGGTGCTGATGCGGGTCGGTGGCTCGTGGTCGATCAGGAAGCCGTCGATCACCGCTTCGCGATAACCGTACTCGTAGACGGGTGCGCCGAAGATCTCGGTCGTGTGCAGCGCGGGCGTCGCCGTGAGCCCTATCTTCACCGCGTCGAAGTGTTCGAGCACGCGCCGGTACGCGCTGATGTAGTCGGCCTCGTCGCGGAAGGCTTGCTCGCGGTCGCTCATCTCGCGGTCGAGCAGATAGCCGCGATGGCACTCGTCCACGACGATGCAGTCGTACTGGTCCACCGGCGGCGGCGCATCCTCGCTGAACAAGATGCGCTTGACCATGCCCTGCACGGTGGCGACTTGCAGACGCGTATCGGGATCGGGCGCAATGTCGGCCAGCTCTTTGAGATCGTACGCCTCGGCGAACGTGCGCAGGTTTTCCAGGCGCGCGTCTTTGAACGCGTTCACCGCCTGCACGCCGAGCGCCGAGCGATCGACCAGGAACAGAATGCGGCGGAAGCGCTTGGTCTTGATAAGCCGGTAGCAGAGGCCGATGCACGTGCGGGTCTTGCCGGTGCCGGTCGCCATTGCGAGCAGAATCTCGGATTGCCCGCGCTCGATCGCCTGTTCCGCGCGCCGGATCGCGAGCAGTTGATAGTCGCGCAGGCCGAGGTATTCGGTCGGTTCGTGTTCGAGCTGCGCATGCGCGGCGTCAATATCCACGCGCAGCAGTTGCTTCAGCCCGTCGGGGCTGTACCAACCGTCGAGCGGGTGCGCGTGGTTATCTTTGCGGCGAGCATCGAGAAACCAGACGCCCGACTTGCTCTTGATCTGTTTGAGGTACGGCCGGCCGTTCGTGGCGAACAAGAACGGCACACGATACTTCCCCCACGGACCACCGGGAGGTGCGTCGCCCGCTTTCGACACGTAGTTGCGAGCGTAGCGCTTGCTCTGCTCTATCGACGCCGACACGTCCTTCGCTTTGCGCTTTGCTTCGACGACGGCGACAGCTTCGAGCCCGACGAAGAGCACGTAGTCGGCGATCCCGTCGTCGGTGGGCCACTCGGCTATCGCAACGTTCTTGCCCTTCTGCGGCCGCGTGCCGGCGCCCCAGCGCAGCTCTTGCGTGTTCGCATCCCAGCCGACACTGCGAAGTTGGTCGTCTACCAGCGCACGCGTGTCGGCCTCGTCGAGCTCGAGCTGATTGCCGGCTGCCTCGGCTTGCGCAACGACGGCATGTAGCTCAGCAGCGGGTGCTTGTGTGGCGGCGAGCTGCACCGCCCGCAAGCGCTCGACCATCGCCGACTCGCGCTCGGCGGCCTCATCGAGCAGATCTTCCAGGGCCACGCGCTCGACGCGGTCTTCTTCTGCCCGTTGCGCTGCGCTCAGGGCTGCTCTGCGGGCTTCCTCGGCGGCGAGGCGCTCTGCCTCTCGGCCAGCTTCGGCAACGGCCAGGCGCGCCCGCAGAGCAGCGAGTTCGTCTCGAAGCGCGCCTGTTGCATCGTCAGGCGGTTGTGGCGGCAGGAACGGCCCCGGCTTGAACGACGGATCACGGGTGAAACTCCGGTAGAACCAAATCGCCAGCGTGCGCCCGAGCTTGAGCGCGTGAAGCGCGCTGCCGGCGTCGCCCGCGCCATCGTGGACAGCGGCATTGCCGGCCTTGCGCAGCGCGTGGAACAGCTCTGCCGTCTCTGGCGTGAGCACGCCAGCGTCTCGCAAGCGGCGCAGACGGTTGAGCTGGTCTTCGCGCTCGTCGGTGTAGATACCAACGTGTGCTGCGGCCGCCTGAGCCAGCGCTTCGGCGAGCCGACGCAGGTGCGTAATGCTCGCGACCGGATCGTTGTGGAACGCACGCTCGGCGGCCTCGCCGAGCAGCACTAGGCGCCGGTCGTGCTTGGCCAAGAAGGCGAAGTTGCTGCTGGCGCCGGGCTCCCCCACAAGGCGGTGATGATAACGCGATGCGGGCCTGCCGTGTTGGCTGGATCGCGCGCGGGCGGCGGCGGACGCGGAGTGGCCGCGATGCACTGCGCTGGCACCGGCTAGGCCGAGCGGCGCTCGGCGAGCTGGATGGCTTCGAGGGCGGCCTCGTAGCGGCGCCAGTGCATGCGCGCCGGCTTCGCCGGCAACCGGCCGCCTGGCGCTTCAGGCGCGCCCAGCCGGGCACGCAGGCGCCCGGCTCTGATCTCGGCGCGACGAAGGTGATCCGCCATCGCGGTCGCGTAACGCTACGGGCTTCGCGCTGGCCCAAGGGCGAACCGGTGGAAATCCATGCGTTCGCAGGTATGTCGGTTCACCGCACCTCCCATTTGTGCAAGACCTTCTTGCACAAGTCCCTGGTCGGACCAAATCGAGGCGATCCAGCGTA
>DASVHQ010000460.1:0-2708 GCA_036382515.1 Polyangiales bacterium
TTCGCGACAGGCGCCGACTGCCAGGGCATTGCCGTCGGCGGAAAGCGCCACGGCGCTGCCGAAGACGTCGCCTGCCCCCGTGTTGGAAGCCTTGACATAGGCCTGCTGGCTCCAGCTGATGCCAGAGCGCGTGAAGACGTAGACCGCGCCGCTGTTGGTCGCGCTGTCGTCGGCTTGGGTGCCGCTGTTCACGCCCGTGCCGTTGCTGTCTTCGCGATAGGCGCCGACTGCCAGGGTATTGCCGTCGGCGGAAAGCGACACCGCGTAGCCGAACCCGTCGTTTGCCCCCGTGTTGGAAGCCTTGACGTAGGCCTGCTGGCTCCAGGTGATGCCGGAGCGGGTGAAGACGTAGACGGCCCCGCTGTAGAGCGCGCTGTCGTCGGCTTGGGTGCCACTGTTCACGCCCGTGCCGTTGCTGTCTTCGCCATAGGCGCCGACTGCGAGGGTGTTGCCGTCCGCCGACAGCGATACCCCGTAGCCGAAGAAGTCGGTTTCCCCAGTGTTGGAAGCCTTGACGTAAGCCTCCTGCTGCATGCCCCGCGTGATCGTAACCGTGTAGCGGCGCTCGGGCTGATCGCCTTTGCTGACCACCACGGTGATCACGTTGTCGCCGAGGCTCAGCACCGGCGACAGCCACGCATCCCCGGGCCTCGCCGCGCTGCCGTTGATGGTCAAGCTTGCGCCGGCGGGCACGCTCGGCGTGAGCGTGACCGTCTGCGTGCCGATCCCGACGCGCACCGAGTAGCTCGTGACCTTCGCGCGGAGCTCGGGCGACAGCGTCCCCTTCGAGAGCGCGAGCGCCGTCAGCGTGGGCGAACAGCCCGTCTCGCCGCTGCCCACGTAGCCTTCAGGGCATTTACCACAGTCGGGCGGAGCACCGATGTTCTCCATACATGTCACGAGCGCGTCGCAGCCGCCGTTGTCGCTCGCGCACTCCGCGATGTCCTTGCAGCTCACGGTCCCGCTGTCGTCCGTGCACCCGAAGCCTGTGGCGCACGCATCCGCGGTCTCCGTCACGCGGTCCGCGCCGCAGGTCAGGCGCGCGGCGCCGCGGCAGAACGCATCGCCAGGGGCCTTGTCCGCGCACTCTGCGATCAGATCGAGGCACTGGCCTTGCGTGCGGCCAAGCCGCGTGTCGCAGCGCTCGGCTCCGCGGCAAGTCGCGTTCGGTGACCAAATGCCAGCGCTGCAGATCACGCTGACCGCCGAGTCCGAGCCGGTGCAACCGAGCACTGCGTTCTGGGAGCAGGCTGCGCCTAGCGTGAACACCGCCGTCTCCCCGGTGCCGCCATCAGGGCTCGTGCCGCCATCTCCTGCATCTCCGCCGCCGTCTGCGCGCTCACCGCTGCCGGAGTCGTTGTGGTCCGAGTCGCTCGTGCAGGCGGCGAGCCCACCGAGCAGGCACAGCGAAGCGACGGCTGCGCGCAGCCGAGCGGTTGCGGGCGCGGAGCGAAGCGCGAGGCGACTCATGACCGAGCGCATACGACGAGGGCAGGGGAATTGGCAAGCAACCCAGCTTACCGGGCGGGCGGACAAGACATCCAAAGCTGAAACTGCCGTCAAAGATGGTCTTGGCTCGGCCCTGGACGCTTTCACCTGATTCACGTTCACCGGTCAGGTCGGGTTCCTGCTTGCCGCTTGCGTGTTGCTGGCGCTCGCCATTCATCTCGATCGGCAAGCGCATCGCGTGTTCGAGCTCCACGTCCTACGGTGGCTGGCACGGCAGCTTCGCAGAAGATATCAGCCGTCAACTCGGGCGGTGACCCCGGGCGGTAGCCAGCACAAACACCACCCAGTCTGCCAGCCGCCCCGCGCCGCGTCACCCGCCTGAGCAGCTATCCCCCTGGCGGCGGCAAGTGAGCGTGCGCGCTGGGGTCACGCGCCAGTCGCCAGTCCCTGGTTACCGACGAGGGCCATGGACGAGGTTACAGGTGGGATTTCGAGCACGCTGGTTGATCGTGGTGATGGCCATGTTGGGTGTTGTCACCGCGCGGGTGGCTGCGCAGAGTGAGCAGGGGCCGGCCGACCTCGCACCGCGCTCGACATCACGCAGCTGGTGCTGCGGATGGCCCGCGACAACGCGGGTTGGGGCTACACGCGCATCTGCGGCGCACTCGCGAACCTCGGCCACCACATCAGCCGAAGCACGGTGAAGAACATCCTGGTAGAGGCTGTGGCGGTAGCCGGTATTAAGCATGTGCCCAGTCTGCCAGCCGCCCCGCGCCGCGTCACCCGCCTGAGCAGCTACCCCTGGCGGCGGATCCCACGGTCGACGTGGTCATCGCCACCGGTGGCACCGGCATCACCGGCCGCGACGTCACGCACGAAGCGTTCCACGCCGTGTACGACAAAGAGATCGTCGGCTTCGGCGAGCTGTTCCGCTTTCTCAGCTACGCGTCGATCGGCACCTCGACCATTCAGTCGCGCGCCACGGCGGGCGTCGCTGGCGGCACCTACCTGTTCGCGGTGCCGGGCTCACCGGGCGCTTGCCGCGAGCGCGTAAGCCGCATAAACCGTGGTTTGTGGTCCAGTTGACGTAAGATATCTTATGCGTCTCGGCGCTGGTAGGCTTCCGAAGGATGGCTCGTCGTCGACGGCTCCGACCCGCAGACCGTCGCGAGCGCCACGCCCTTCCGAAGCTGACAAGACAACTTCGCAGAAGATATCATCGGTCGACTCGGGGCGAGACCTGTGTTTATGCTTCTTAC
>DASVHQ010000461.1:0-4426 GCA_036382515.1 Polyangiales bacterium
GTGCGTAAGCCGCATAAACCGTGGTCCCCATCGAGTTACCAGAAGATATCTTATGCGCCCTTCGCCGGGTAGACTGTGCCGCGGGGCGCGGCGGCGGCCTGTGCGAGTTGCTCCGTCTCGGCGACCTGTGTGCTGAGGCTCGACATGGTGCGACAACGGTAGTCGGATTGCCGGCATGCAGCAACAGGCCTGACCGCCGATAAGCTGCGATCGGAAGCGGCGACTGAACGCCCGACGTTGGGTCATCAACGCCCGGACAGGTGTCGTTTGCTGCGCACGACCGGAGCAACGCCGGCCGGCCGGAGGTACAAGGGTTCTACGGCGCGCTCGTTGGCCGTCGTGCTCGCAAGGGAGCGTTCATTACAGCGTCGGGCTACACGCGCGAAGCGAAAGAGAGAGCGGAGAGCGTCTCCGATTCGATCGTGCTCGTGGATGGCGCGCACCTCGCGAGGTTGATGATCGATCACGGGGTCGGCGTGAATCACGAGCGTGGGCGATAGCCGGCATAACCACCACCCAGTCTGCCAGCCGCCCAGCTCCGCGTCACCCGCCTGAGCAGCTACCCCCCGGCGGCGGGCTGCAACCCATCGCAAGGATCGCCCCCAGGGCCAACCAGCCCAGTGAGCCCAGCGCGTCAGTGGCGGACAGGGAGTTTCGCTCGGTCAACTTACAAAAACCTCTGCGGCTGTGTTGGCCACGCATACACGATGTCACGAACGCGCGGCGCGACAAGCTGAACGCGGGCTCGCTCATCCTTTTTGGCGCGCCGGGTGACTCCACCCGCGTGATCATCGCTTGAACGTACCCCGCGGAGGCTGACGGCGCAGGCAGCGAACGCAGGCTCGCGAGTCGAGCAGCGACATGTTCTTGGCAGCGCGGCGGCCTCAGCGCGCGGCCTCAGCTGCGGCTGCGGCTGCGGCGTGTCGCCTTCGCATCGCGGTGATGACGGCGACGGTGCCGCCTGTGGAACCCGTGGATAGCAGGAGCGAGGCGCGCGCCTGCGCCGCGTTGGTGCGGGGCACTTCACACACGCAGGCACTCGAATACTCGCCGAGGTAGACCATGCCAGCGATCTGCAGGTTCTCACTCTGGCACTTTCGTTCACAACCCGCGCGGCCGTCCGCCACGTGCGCGCCACCATGAAAGCTCGTCGCACAACCGCTCGCTCCCAACCCGTAGAGGCAGAGTGTCATCGTGATCAATTTCATGGTTGCTCCTTGATGTGCTGAACACGTACGCGTGAGCCAATGTTCCGCCGGGCGATAGCCGGCATTAAGCATGTGCCCAGTCTGCCAGCCGCCCAGCCCCGCGTCACCCGCCTGAGCAGCTGCCCCCGGGCGGCGGCTAGCGCTGGACTGACGACACCATCACGCCCCCACGGCCGACACGCGCGGCCTGCAGCAGACGCAGAGGTGTGAGCGAAGGGTTCCGGTGGGGACGCACGTGGACAGCCGTGCGGCAATCTGGTTCTTGCAGCGGCTGGTGCAGTGCCACGCGAGGGTTCCGGGCGGTGACGCAGGCAGGTCGCGGTGGCTACCGGTGGCTGGCGCTTGACATCGCGAGGGGGCAATTCGAGGTTTGTCCGTCCTAGGCGCACGCGACACGCATCGAGCAGCTGAATCCATCATCAAGTCTGAGGAGGAGGGTCAAGATCATGAAGCGATTTACAAACCAAGCGCTGGCCATCTGTTTGTCTTGTATCGGTGTGTCAGCGGCGGGTTGCAGCATGTCCGGCGGCATACCTGGATCCGGAGAACCGGTAACAGAGAAGGGGGAAGCTATTACGGCAGCAGGAGCAACCGCGCCAGCCCCCGTTCCCCAGGAAATCACCATCGTGAGCACACCACACGCGAAGTGCACGCTGCGCGCTTCGAGCGCGACGACCTCGCCGCAGAGCGCTCCGGTCTGGGCCGACGACGTCGGGCTTGTTCATTTGTGGGCACCACCGGCCTCAGTATCTGAAATGTATTCTTTGGATTGCAGTGCCGGTGGCGACACGGCTCAACACTCATTCGATCTCGCGAACGCAGCGACCTTTCTGCCCGCCGCTGCTCCGGCAGCCGCTGTTGGCAGGAAGACCCGCCCTGCTTTGACCAATCCCACGACGCTTACTCAAGCGGAACTTTTCGCGGCCGGCTACCCGCCGCGCCCGGATCCCACCCTTGCGCCGTCCCTTTACGGGAAATGGTTGAAGATCGTATCGATTGCTACCACTCTGATTCCACCGCACCTTGTAGAGCGCTCGGACCTGCACTTTGGCGCGGCCACGAACAAGACGAGCACACGTTGGACGGGCATCGCTCTCAACACACCCGCCACTAGATACATCGTGGTGGCAGGGGCCTTCGGTGTCCCAACGGGTTTCTTACCACCAGGGGGGGCCGCGTCGTCCAATGTGGCAACTTGGGTCGGACTCGATGGATGGAGCAATGCGGATGTCGTTCAAGATGGGGTGGACTACGCGACCACCGGGACAGTGGGCTCGTACTCAGCATGGTATGAGTACTACCCGAGCGCACCAGTGTTCAACACCAGCATGGTGGTTCATCCAGATGACACCATGCAATTTTGGTCCTGGGAATGTGACTCGACCGGTGTCCACGGTGCTGGGCATACCGGCTATGGCTGCTTCTGGTACCAGAATGAGACGACCAATGTCTCGGCCGGAGGGTTCATCGTGCGCGCGCCGAACGGCTTGTTCCAGGGCCTAACGGCAGAAGGCGTCATAGAGCGTCAGCCTGGTATCCCTCTCTCTCTGTTCTCGCAGAGCGATGTGGAATTCGATGCAACGGACACTAGCGGTGCCACGCATAACGTCAACAGCGACGCGTATCTGAACATCACGCTCATCAACAATTCCGGGGCAACGATGGCTCACACCAATTACTACATCTCTCCTGACGTTATTCTCTTTACCTGGAACCGGTCACTGTAGCAGTGCCTCACGCGGGAGCGGTGGCTGACTGAATCCACAGCGTCTTTTGGAGCGAGGAGACGGTGCCTCATCACTGCCACCGGCTCCTCCAACTTCTCTCGGAACGGGCTCACCGACGGAGATGGATCAGAATGGGGATGCTTCGAAAGTTTCTAGTTCTCCCCACAGTCCTGGTAGTGGGCATGTCGGGACTCAGCGCAGGGTGCGGTGCACCCGAGCGCGTTGCTCCGCAGCTCGGTCCAGATGCAGGGACGCCGTCCGGCGGTGGACGTAGCGATGCTGCTGCATCGAAGGGCGATGCTCAGAATGTAGGAATACCGCCTGACGCCGGAGGTGGTCCGGAGGATGCAGCCGCGCCGACGTCCCCGAAATGCGGAAGCACGCCACGACTCCTTGTGGACTATGTGCAGTACGTACCAGATGCCGGTCGCATGGCGGTCCAGACCCCAGATATTGCTGTGAATGCGACCAGCCTATTCTATGTTTTGAACTGGAGTACACCGGCGACAGGTACATCCAGCGGGACGACCGAGGGCTATCTCATGCGAGTCCCTATTCGCGGCGGTGCCGCCATTCGCCTGGCGGCAATTCCTGGTGGCGGAAGCCAGGGGGTGCAAGGCTTGGCGGCCACGCAAACTGCGGTGATCTTCAGCGCCGCTCGCGGAAGTGTTGCAGGCAGGGGAGCAATCATTACGGTGCCAACCGGCGGAGGGGCTGCGACGGTCCTGGCGAGTACCAAGGGACTTGCGAACGCACTCGTCGCGGACGAACAAAACGTGTACTTCGTGGACGACGAAGCAACGAAAAGCGTCCTTCTGAGCGGCGGGCCGGTCCAGACGGTCGCCGCCGCAGTCCCGTATTCTCTTGGCATCGCGGGGCAGACGCTCTATCTGGCAGACTTTGGCCCGAACGGCACGGTCTCGTCGGTGCCGATCACGGGGGGGCCAGTTACGGTGCTCGCGAAGGACCAGCCTGGGGCACTCTACCCCGTGAGATGCGGGCCGGACCTCTGCTGGGTGAATGCCGGCTCCGGCGCCATGTCTTCGTCTGGGGGGACTCTGATGCAGCTTGCTCCCGGAGGGGCACCTGTGGTGTTGACCCAAGGTTTGAGCGAACCCCATGCCCTGGTTTTTGACGGGAACAATTTTTTCGTCACTACCGCTGGAGGGGGCCTCTGGCTTCTCCGCATCCCTTCGGCTGGCGGCACGCCAGTCACTGCGGAATCAGAACAGGGCATCACAGGCCTGGCACTGGACGAGTCGTGCTTGTACTGGTCGAGTGCTCTTGGCATCTCGAGCCTTGCGACGAGCGCCGCGGACGTTGCTGGGCAGTAGCGGCCCCCGGCGTGGCCTGACTCTTGATCTCATTTTTCGAGCGCCCTAGCGATTTGCCAGCCCTCGGCGAGTGCTGCAAGGCGGTAGGCCGCATTGAAGATGCGGCGGGTGCCCTACCTACCGCGCGGCGGTGCGCATTACCGCCTCCCGGCGCCGA
>DASVHQ010000462.1:0-35198 GCA_036382515.1 Polyangiales bacterium
TCGAGGAAGAACGTGGCTTCGCCAGCGGCGATGCGCAGGGCGCCACGCGTCTCGCCGTTGGGCAAGGTCACGCGACGCACGTCGGGGATGGGAACCGGACGCAGCATGCCGTCGACGATCGAAAAGCCGGGGCGACGAAACGAGCGCGCCATGGACTGCAACGAAGCGACCGTCTGCAGCGCGGCCGGCGCGTAGGTGAACTCGAGCGTGTCGATGCCTGGCGTCTCGAGCACCAGCTCGGCGGCGGCGGCGCCTGGCCCCCACATGAACGCGGTGCTCGGCGCGAGCACGAGCTTCTCGCGCGCGTAGCGCGAGCTGAAGTCGCGACGCAGGTCGAGCATGAAGTCTTGCTCACCGGTGCAGTCGACGTAGTTGCAGCCCTCGGCCAGCGCCGCATCGACCACAGCGTGACCCAAGAGCGAGAACGGACCGGAAGTGTTGATGACGACCTTCACGCCGTGCAGCAGCTCGCGCAGACCCCACGGGGTGTGCTCGGCGACACGCGCCTCGCAGTCGGCTCCACGCGCCCGCATCTCGCTCACCACGGCGTCCAGACGGCCCTGATTGCGGCCAGCGGCGATGAACGGAACTTTCAAAGCGGTGAGCGACTCGCAAGTGAGCCTGCCGGTGTAACCGCTGGCGGCGTAGACGACGACTTGCTTCCGATGACCCATGCATTCCTCCGCGTTGCAGGCTGATGCCTCCCGGCGGCGAGCAGTACCTGCCGGTAGCTTGATGGGTGATCGTTTTAGTGATCTATTGAGTTGAAGTCAATAGATTATTGAGTACAGTTCAATAAAGCTGAGCCCCGGCTCGGGGTCAAGGCGCACAAGCTCGTGAAAGCCGTCAGAAATGCTTCCCGTTTGCGTGAACGCAACGCCCGCGTGGCGCGGCCCACGAAGCGTGCGAACGCGCGTTCGCAGCCGGAGCGCGCGTCGGGGGTGCCCGCGCTCGGGCGGCGCAGCTCGCCGGAAGAACGCCGCGCGCAGATCATCGCGGTCGCCGAGGAGCTGTTCCGAAGCGTGCCGTACTCGCAGCTCGGTGTGGCGGATGTCGCCAAGGCGGCCGGCATCACGCAGGGCCTCGTCTATCATTACTATCCGAGCAAAGAGGCGCTGTTCGTCGCCGCGTTCGAGCTGCGCGCGAGCGAGCTGCTGCGCTTCTGCTTGCCCGACGTCACCCTGCCCTTGCAGGAACAAGCCGAGCTCGGCGTGCGCGGCTATCTCGACTTCGTCGACGCGCACGACATGGCGTACTTGAATTTGTTCCGCGGGCCAGCCTCCACGGAAGTCGAGTTCCAGCGCGTGTGCGAACAGACGCGCGCAGCCATCGTCGAGCACTTCGTCGCAGCGCTCGGCCTCACGCGGCGTAAGCTCCCCGCCACCCGCCTGTCGATGCGCGGCTACCTCGGCTACGCGGAGGCCGTGATCCTCGACTGGCTGGAGCACCGCCAGGTATCGCGCAGCGTGATCGAACGCATGATGCACAGCATCATCGTCGCCGCGCTGCAGGCCGGTCTGCTCAGCGATCGGTCCATGGGCCTTTCGCCGAGCGATCTCGAAACAGTGGTGCGCTCGTACCGCGAGCATTTCGGGCTGCCGTGAAGCACGCGGGAGCGGCGCGCGGCGTGCCTTGCGACTTGGGCGCGGGAGCGGGGTCGCAGCTGATGGCGGCGTCACGGCTACTTCGGCCAAGCAGCTCGCGCCAGCGGCAGCGTGTGCGTGAGCAGCTCCGTCCCGCCCGGCGTTGGCCGAACACGAGCGTATCCCTGCGTCGATCGAAGCAGACGCTCGCGCATCGGCGGCAGGCTATCGCCGAGCTTCACGCTCGGGCGCCGCGCGCGCGCAGCTTGCGGTCTGTGCCGCAGGACCGGACGTGCTCGGCTCTCCGACGGCTTGGCGCTGGCGCTGCGTTCGTTCGTTCGGCTCAGTGGCTCGCCGCAGGCGTCCGCGCTACGCTCCGGCACGCCGGGCTGGGCGCTTCGCCTGCCGCGCGACGTGCCCGCCCCACGGAGAGCCTCTCATGTCGACAACCATGTATCGATCGCTGGTCGCGTTGGGTTGGTTGCTCGCGATCGGGCAAGCCCTTGGCTGCGCAAACTCCGCCTCGTCACCCGCCGACGCAGCCGCTGGCGGCGCAGCTGGAACGCATGCCAGCTCCACAGTCGATGGTGGCGCGGCCGGAGCGCAAGCGCTGCCCACGCGCGATGGCGGCGGCGCGCAGCCGACCGATTCAGGCTCGGGCGATGCAGCTGCAGCTCACCCGGCCGTCGATCCCAACGTTGCGCTGGCACACTCCGCCGTCACGCCCGACACGATGCCTACCGTGAGCGACGCGGACTACGCAACCTTCGTCTCCAACATCAACAAGTTCGGCCTCGACCTGGGTCAGGCCGTGGCCAAGTCCGACGGCTACACGCAGCAGAACCTCGTGTACTCGCCGCTCAGCGCCACGCTCGCGCTCGCGATGACCTACGGCGGTGCGCGCACGCAGACCGCCGCCGAGATGAAGACGGTGCTCGGTGACACGTTCTCGACCGGGACCTTCCACGCGGCCTGCAACCGGCTCACGCGCGAGCTGGCTTCGCGCGCCACCACGCGCCAGGCGAGCGACGGCAACGTGCACAAGGTGGAGCTCAATCTCGCCGACTCCGTGTTCGTGGAACGCACGCTCACGCTTCAACCCACGTTCCTCGACCTGCTCGGGCGCGAGTACCAAAGCGGTGTGCGTCAGGTCGACTTCAAGAACGCCTTCGAGCCAGCGCGCATCAGCATCAACAACTGGGTCTCCGACCAAACCAAGGCGAAGATCACCGACCTGATCCCTGCAGGCGCGCTCGACGACACGACGCGCATGGTGCTGGTGAACGCGCTCTACTTCTACGGCTCGTGGAGCACGCCGTTCGAGGCCTCGGCGACCGCTCCCGCCACCTTCCACCCGCTCTCGGGCGCGGACGTACAGGTACCCACGATGAGCCGAGAGCTGCAGCTGGGCTACCGAGCTGGCAGCAACTTCGCCGTGGCCGAGCTGCCCTACGAGGGCGGCCAGCTGCGCATGACGATCGTGCTGCCGGCGGCGGGGCAGTTCGAGGCCGTGCGCAGCGCCGTGTCTGCTCCCTGGTTGCAACAGGCTGTTGCAGGTCTCGTCTCCACGGACCTCGCGGTGCAGCTGCCGAAGTTCAAGCTGACGGTCGGCAGCTTCACGCTCAGCCCTGCACTGAAAGCGCTGGGCATGAAGCTGCCGTTCGAGGGTCAGAAGGCAGACTTCAGCGGCATCACGACGCAGGAGCCTCTCTTCATCTCCGACGTTCTGCAGAAGGCCTTCATCGCAGTCGATGAAGATGGCACGGAGGCCGCGGCGGCGACTGCGGTGATCATCAGCACAACCTCGGCGCAGATCACCACGCCCGTCCCCTTCGTGGTGGACCGGCCGTTCCTCTTCTTCATCCGCGACAGCAGTGGCGCGGTGCTGTTCTCCGGCCAGGTGGTCGACCCCTCCCACTGACACGAACAAACCACGGGACACCGCATGTTGAGCACGGCACGCAACAAGCTCGATTCCTGGACGCTGATCCGAGTCTTCGGCGGGCTCTACCTCGCCTCGCAGGTCGCGATCGGGGTGATCGTGCAGCCTCTGGGCTCCGACATGCTCGCGGTGCAAACCACGCTGTCGGCCGAGCATGTGCGCGAGATCTTCGCCAGCTGGCAGAGCGCCGGACTGCTACCGGCCTACGCCAGGCACTACTGGTTCGACATGATCCACCCGCTTTGGTACGGCACGTTCCTCGCGGCGGCGCTGGCCAAGGGCTTCAACGCCAACCGCGTGTCGACACGCTTCGATGCGTTGCTGATCTTGCCGTTCGTGGCGGCAGGCTGCGATCTCGTCGAAAACCTCGTGCACCTGTCCTTCCTCGCCGACCGTGCGAACATCACGGACGCACGTGTGCTGCTCGGCAATGGCGCGGCCCTGCTGAAGTGGCTCTTGTCGCTGAGCTGCTTGGCAGCCGTGATCGTGCTCACCGCGCGCGCCCGCAGGCGCACGGACGCTGGCATGGCATGAAGCTCGCGACGCGCAGCTGCGGGCGGCAGCTTGCGCGCTTCACGGCACGCTCAGTCTCATGCCCGTGTAATACGCCTGGTCGGCGGGCGTGAGAGTCTGCGGACCACTGCCCTTGGTGAACGGCACCGTCACCCACTGGCCGGGACGGTTCGAGTCCGTGACCTCGATGATCAACTGATAAGCGCCGTTCGGTACAGGTTGGCGGTTGACGTCGGTGAAGTCCCAGGCCACGTGGTGCGTGGTGTGGGAGCCGAACGTTGCGGCGGTCACGGCATCGACCTGGTTGCCAGCGGCCTCGCTCATGAACTTGACGAGGTGCCCGCCGCGGATTTGGTACCAGGTCTCGAGCGTCTTCACGTAGCGGCCGCTGCTGTCTTCGATCCAGATCGCGCCGACGTTCTGCGGAGCGTAGCGACCACCTTGCTCGTGGGTGAGCACATCGAAGCTGAGCCCGGAGCCCGACCCGCCGGTATTACCTGGGGTCGTGGCACCTGTGCCCGCGGTGTTCGTGCCAGCGCCGGTTCCTGCGCCGCCGCCCGTGCCGGCCCAGGCGAACGCCCCCGTGCCAGCAGACGAGGCGTTCTGCGCCGTGGACCCATACCCGGGAGCTGGGGTTGACGTGCCGCAACCGAAAGCGAGCACCAGCAGCACGCCGCAAGCGACGACCGAACGCAGAATGACGACTTTGTTCACCGAGACACCTCTGCTGTTGGTGGCCAGATGAGCGCGGAACGGTTGGCCGCATCGCACGCATACGTGCTTTTCTTGTGTCCACGAGCCGCGGCCTGCCGCGCGTGGGGCAAAATACCTCGCAGTCGGGCGCCGCAGCGCGCAACATTCGGCCCGTGGCGCGCTATTAAAGGGCGCAGCTCGTAACTGCAACCCGGGAACGGCGAAGGATCACGCCGCCCGGCAGACAGCGGATCTTGCGTGTGCTGCCACGCGCGCGAGCTCGGCAGGAGGTTCTCGGCATGGATGTCTCGGCTCGCTTCTTGGCTTTCACGCTCTACGGCGCCGGATGGGTGCTGTGGCTCTTGGTCGCGCTCAGCGTGGTGAGCATCACCGTCATGGTCGAGCGGCTGTGGTTTCTCGGAACGCATCGCACGCAGATCGCGGCGCTCTTGCAGGACATGCGCACGGTGCTGGAGCGCGCTGCAGGCGGCCCCGCCGTGAGTGGTTCAGCTGACGCACTCGTCGGCGCGATGGAAGGCGCGAAGGCGCGCGAGCGACTGCGCCTCGAACGTAACCTGACCTACCTCGCGACGCTGGGTGCGAACGCACCGTTCATCGGTCTGTTCGGAACCGTGCTCGGCATCATCAAGGCGTTCCACGATCTGGCGGGCAGCCAGGCCGGTGGCGCATCGGTCGTGATGGCCGGCATCTCCGAGGCACTGGTGGCCACGGCGGTGGGGCTGATGGTCGCGATCCCCGCGGTCGTCGCGTACAACTACTTCAGCCGGCGCGTGCGCACGAAGATGACCGAGGTGGACTGGATGGCGCAGCTCGCGCTCTCGCAGCTCAAGGCGGAGCGTGCTGCTGCCTCTTTCGCAGCCTCGGAGCGAGCCAGCTGATGGCCAGCCAGGGACCGGACGACGGTGGGCTGTTCGCGGACATCAACGTCACGCCGCTGGTCGACATCACGCTCGTGCTGCTGATCATCTTCATGGTCGCCGCGCCCATGATCATGAGCACGCCCTCGATCAAGGTGCAGCTGCCCAAGGCCGCGACCGGCGACGAAGCGCAAAAGACCACGCTCGCGCTCACGCTGCAGCGCGACCCGAGCCTCGGCTACCGCCTGTTTCTCAACGGCGCGCCCACCACCGAGAGCGCCGTGCGCGCGGCGCTGCCTGCGCTCCTCGGCAAAGACCCCGAGCTGCAGGCGATCATCGCCGCCGACCGCGGGATCGCGTACGGGGACGTCATGCATATCGTGGATCTGGTGAAGGCGCTGGGCGTGCACAAGTTCGCGCTCGACACCGAACCAAGCCCCTGAGCTCGGCTGAAGGCTTTATCTTGCTCACTCGCACCGACGTCGCTGCTGCTTGCTTCGCGGTCACGCTGCACGCGACGCTCGGCCTTCTGGGCTTCGGCAAGCCGGTCACGCTGCGCAAGCACTCCCTGATCGAGGTCGACGTGCGCAAGCGCGTGCCGCCCGAACCGCCGCAGCTGACGCCGCCGCAGCTGCCCGAGGCGAAGCCAGAGCCCCCGAAGCCGAAGCTACGCATGGCACGCGACGCGGTGACGCCACCGCCGCTGCCCAGTCGTGCTCTTCCGCCGCCGACGCAGACTCCGCCGACACCGGTCATGCCGGTCTTTGGCGTGTCGATGGACTCGACCACGAGTGGGCCGTCGGATATGAGCGTGGCGGTCGGCAATACGACGCTGGCGGATCCTTCACGCCGCGCGAAACCCACGACGCCGGTCACTCCACTCACCGGCTCGCCTTCCGGCAGCGGCCACGAGCTCAGGCCCGTGAGCGTGCTCTCGGTGAAGACGCTACCCGACGTGGACGCCGAAGCCTGCGGCAGGGCGATCACCTACCCCAAGGAAGCGCTCGACCTGGGCATCGAGGGCGCGGTGAAGCTGCGCGTCACGCTCGATGAACGCGGCAAGGTGGTCGCAGTCGCTGTACTCTCGGGCCTCGGGCATGGGCTGGACCAGCAAGCCGTCGACGCCATCAAGCATCGGTGCAAGTTCAGCGCCGCTATCGCCAGCGATGGCTCGACCGTGCCATTCGTGATCGATCCCTACGTCTTCCACTTCGAGATCCCACGCTGATGCGATTGCGAGCTTCCATCCTGATGTGTGCCGCGTGCGTGACGTGGGTGAGCGCGAGCGCGGCGCAAGAGCCACCACTCGCCGCGCCGCCGTCGGCTGCTGCGGCGCCACCTGTGGCGCCCCAGGCGGTGGCCGAGGCCCCGGCCCCCGCAGCACCAGCGCTGTCCAAAGCGCCCAAGCTCAAGCACTTCGTGCAAGCGCCCGCGCCTGCGGCGCTCGCGACGCGTGGCAGCGCGGACGTGGTGCTCTCGATCGACATCGACGAGCACGGCGCGGTGCAAGCCGTCAGCGTCACCGAACCTGCGGGGGATGGCTTCGACGAGGCCGCGGTCGCCGCCGCCAAGCTCTTCGAGTTCGAGCCCGGCGAATACCAGGACAAGCCGGTACCGGTTCGGATCACGTACCGCTACCACTTCTTCTACCAACCGCCCCAGCCGCCGCCGTCAGCAGCAACCTCGGACACGCAGGCCGCACCGGAGACCAAGCTCACCGCGACGCCCGCGAGCGTGCCGGTCGATGGGCTCGTGCTGCGCAAGGGCGATCGCAGCCCGCTCGAAGGCGTGAGCGTGGTCGTCGACGACGGTGCGCAGACCACGCTGACCGACGCGCAGGGCCACTTCGAGCTCGGCGCCGTGCCGGTGGGCACCCACACCCTGCATCTGCGCGGGCCCGGCGTCACGCCGATGGACTCGGCGATCGCGCTGCACGCCGGCCGGCGCATGACGCTCACCTACCGCGCCGAAGCGGTCGAACGCTACGCATCCACCGTGCGCGGCAAGCGCGTCGAGCCGCAAGCTGTCGAGCAGGTGCTCCAAGGTGAAGAGCTGCGGCGTATCCCGGGCACGCAGGGCGACACGCTCAAGGCGGTGCAGAACCTGCCGGGCGCAGCGCGCGCGCCCTTTGGCCTGGGTCAGCTGATCTTCTGGGGCTCGTCGCCGCAGGACTCGCGTGTCTACCTGGACGGCGTCTACATCCCCACGCTCTATCACTTCGGCGGCCTGCGCTCGACCTTCAACGGCGAGATGGTGGAGTCGCTGGCCTTCATGCCGGGTGGCTACGGCGCCTACTACGGCCGTGGGCTCGGCGGCGTCGTCGACGTGCAAAGTCGCGAGCCTCGCACGGACGCACCGCATGGCTTCGTGCAGCTGGACCTGATCGACGCCTCGTTCATGCTCGACACGCCGCTCTCCAAGAACCTCTCGCTCTCGGTCGCTGCCCGGCGCAGCTGGATCGACGTGTTCCTGCCGCTGTTCACGCCCAACGATTTCCAGCTCTCGCCGCGCTACTGGGATTATCAGAGCAAGCTGCACTGGCGCGCCTCGCCGCGCGACGACGTGGACTTCATGGTCTTCGGCTCCGACGACAAGGTGCACGTGGAGATCCGCCGCTCCGACCCGGCCGAGTCGCCGATGCTCGACACGCACACCTTCTATCACCGCGCCGTCACGCACTGGCTGCATCGCTTCGAAGGCGCGGCCACCGCCGAGCTGACCGCGTCGCTCGGCTACGACGTGCCCTTCCAGGTCGACATCAACATCGGCAACGCATCACGCTCCATCGACATGGAGAACGTGGCCTACGGCTTGCGTGGGCTCACGCACGTGCCACTGAGCGACGTCGTGCGCCTCGATGCCGGCCTCGACTTCGAAGGCAGCCGCTGGCCAGTAAGCCTCAGCCTGCCGGTCTCCTTCGGGGCGCGCGAGGGCGACGCCTCGGGCACCCGTGGTGGTGGCGGCGGCACGGCCGCGCTCGCCAACGACTCGTACACGGCCTACATCAACAACGTCGCGCCCTTCGTCGGCACGCAGCTGTCCTTCCTCGACAAGAAGCTGGTGCTCACGCCGCAGCTGCGTCTTGATCTCGTCACCTACTCCGGCTACCTCGGCACGCCGGCGTCTTTCTCGCACGCCTACGCCGAGCTTGAGCCACGCGTGAGCGCACGCTACCAGCTCGTGTCCTGGCTCGCGCCCAAGGCGTCGTTCGGCCTGTACCACCAACCACCGCAGGTGATCGAGCTCTCGCAGCGCCTGGGCAACTCGCAGCTGCATCCCGAGAGCGCGCTGCACTACGTGGCAGGCTTCGACATCGACCCCATGCCCACGGTGCATGCCGAGATCGAAGGCTTCTACAAGGACATGAGTGATCTAGCCGTGCGCGGCGAGCACGCGGGCGACCCCGTGCTGGTCAACGACGGCATCGGTCGCGTTTACGGCGCGCAGGTGCTCGTACGCAAGGAGCTGAGCCACAACTTCTTCGGCTGGGTCGCGTACACGCTCTCGCGCAGCGAACGCCGTGACCACGCCGACAACGCCTGGCGCATCTTCCAGTACGATCAGACGCACATCCTGACCGTGATCGGCAGCTATAAGTTCGGCCACGGCTACCAGCTCGGCCTGCGCTTTCGGCTGGTCACGGGCAACCCCTACACGCCCATCGTCGGCGCGTACTACGACTCGACTCTGGATCGCTACCGCCCGATCGCGGGCCCGGTGTACAGCGGCAGACTCGCGGCCTTCCACCAGCTCGACATCCGCTTCGACAAGACCTGGATCTTCGATCTGTGGAAGTTCTCGCTCTATCTCGACATCCAGAACGCCTACAACCGCAGCAACCCCGAAGGTGTCGCATACAACTTCAACTATCGGCAGACGCTGCCGGTCTCGGGCTTGCCGTTTCTGCCCGTGTTCGGCGTGAGAGGAGAGCTGTGATGCGCGTCTGGCTGCCGTGCCTGTTGCTGCTGTGTGCGTGCCGCCCCAACCCGTTTGCGCCGGTCTCGCACCTCGAGGGCCTGCGCATCGTCGCCGTGCGCGCCCAGCCTCCCGAAGTGGCGCCGGGCGACAGCGTGACGCTCGATGCGCTCGCCGTGAACACCGACGATGCCGCCGATGGCGGCGGAATCGAGATCGACTGGAACGCGTGCACCCTGCCGAGCCTGCCGGGCAGCACCAGCATCCCGCCGCAGTGCTTTCAGAGCGCGAGCGGCAAGTACCTCGTCCCACTGGGCCAGGGGCTCGAAGTCACTGGCCAGGTCCCGCCGATCGATCTATCCAAGCTCGGCCTCGCCGATTCGAGCGGCGGCATCTACCTGCCGATCCGTGCGCGCGCCAAGAGCCCGACCGACGAGGTCGACGCCGCCTACCACTTGCGAGTCTCGCACGCCGGCGCGGCCGCCAATCGCAACCCGAAGCTCACGGACCTGCTCCTGGTCGCTGCCGGCGGCAGCACCACCGCGCTGCATGAAGACACACCCGTGACGGTGCACGCCGGCGACCGGCTCACGCTGCGCGCCAGCTTCAGCAAGGACAGCGCCGAGATTTACAGCCTGCCGCCGCCGCACCAGACCGAGAAGGTGACGGAGATCTTGCGCGTGTCGTGGTTCGCGACGGCCGGCAGCTTCTCGCACCCTGCGACCGGTGAGAGCAAGCCCGACACCGACTGGCGCGCCGATCAATACCTGCCCGCGCGCGGCACGCGCATCGAGATCTTCGCCGTCGCACGCGACGAACGAGGTGGTACTGACTTCGCGCGTCGAGTGCTGGTCTTGCGCTGACGCCGCGCCGAACGCGCTGACTACGCGTCGAGCGCCGCGTGAGCGCCTGCGCTACAGTGCGCCCATGATCCCCTGGCGGTTGCTCGAGCGGGCGAAGATCCCCGGCAGCAAGAGCGAGCTGACGCTGCACCAGCACGACGACGAGCTGTCGATCCGCAGCGACGGCCTCGAGCTGATGAACAGCCGCACGCACGCCTCGGAAGACCGGCTGGCCGAGCTCGCCTGTGAGCCCATCGCCGCGCGTCCCCGGGTGCACGTGTTGATTGGCGGCCTGGGCATGGGCTTCACGCTGCGTGCCGCCCTCAGCTGCCTGCGCGCCGATGCGAAGCTCACGGTGGCCGAGCTCGTGCCCGCGGTGGTGGAGTGGAATCGCAGCCATCTCGCAGCGCTCGCAGGCCGGCCCCTCGAGGACGCGCGCGTGAGAGTGGAGACAAGCGATGTCGCAGAGCTGCTGCGCCAGAGCCGAAACGCCTTCGATGCGATCGTGCTCGACGTGGACAACGGCCCGGCCGGCATGGGCCGCGCCAGCAACGACTGGCTGTACGCGCGCGCAGGCCTGACGGCGAACCACAGAGCGCTACGCACGGGCGGGGTGCTGGCCGTTTGGTCCGCCAGCCCTGACAACGGCTTCACCGAGCGCCTGCGCGGCGAAGGCTTCGAGGTGCGCGTAGTCAGCACCCGCGGACGCGCGCAGGGCAAGGGCGCACGCCACACGATCTGGCTCGCGACGGCTGGCGACGAGGCGAGGCACGCAGGGACCCGTTGACAGCCTTGTGCATCACGTCGACTACCGCGGGAGTCGCGGGCCTGCTAGTACCCGCCCCATGATCGAGCCGAAGTTCAGTAGTGCGCTCGGGCCGGCGCTGAGCACCGCCCTCGAAAAGAAGGGCTTCACGCAGCTCACTGCCGTGCAAGAGGCGGTGCTGGACCCGGCGCTCGAGGGGCGCGACCTGCGCATCACCTCGCAGACCGGCTCCGGCAAGACGCTGGCCATCGGCTTTGCACTGCGCGAGCTGGTCAAGGAGCTGTGCCCGGCGCAAGGCGGCGTCGGTCGCCCGCGGGCGCTGGTGATCGAGCCCACGCGCGAGCTGGCTCAGCAGGTCGAGGCCGAGCTGCGCTGGCTGTACGCGCAGGAACGCGCTCGCGCGGTCGTCTCGGTGACGGGCGGCGCGAGCTACCGCGACGAACGCCGCGCGCTCGGCACGGGCCCCGCGGTGGTGGTGGGCACGCCGGGGCGCGTGCTCGATCATCTGCGCCGCGGCCTGATCGACGCCACCGGCTTGCAGGCCATCGTGCTCGACGAGGCCGACCGCATGCTCGACCTCGGCTTCCGCGAGGAGCTCGAGGCGATCTTCGGCTTCACGCCCGAGGGCCGGCGCACGCACCTGGTCTCGGCCACGTTCCCGCGCCCCGTGCGCGCGCTCGCCGACTCGGTGCAGGACAACGCCGCGCACGTCGAAGGCACGCGCCTGGGCGCCGCCAACACCGACATCGACCATGTCGTGCATATCATCGATCCGCAGCAGAAACTCGACGCCTTGATCAACCTGCTCTTGCGCCATCCCGACGCGCAAACCCTGGTGTTCGCTCGCACGCGCCTCGACGTCTCGCAGATCGCGGCCGAGCTGGCGCGCGCGGGCTTCGAGGCCGGCTCGCTCTCGGGCGAGATGGATCAGGCGGCGCGTAACCGCACACTCGCTGCGTTCAAGCGCGGGACCATCAAGATCCTGGTCGCGACCGACGTCGCCGCGCGTGGCATCGACGTGCAAGACATCTCGCGCGTGATCCACGCCGAGCTTCCAACCAACGCCGATTCGTACACGCATCGCAGCGGGCGCACCGGTCGCGCCGGACGCAAGGGCGAGAGCGCCCTGCTCGTGACGCCGAACGCCGTGGTGCATGCCGCGCGCCTCTTGCGCATGGCTGGCGTCGCGCACCGCTTCGAGCCGATTCCCTCGGCCGAAGCGATCCGCAAGGCCACCGACGAGCGCATCGTCGCCGAGCTCGCGAGCGAAGAACCCGCCACCGACTCGCCCGAGCAGGCTCGGCTGGCCACGCTGGCGCAGCGCCTACTCGAAACCGGCGACCCGGTCGGCACCGTGACGCGCCTTTTGGCCATGACCCGCTACGCGAAGCTGGCCCAGCCGCGCGAGGTGCGTTCGATCTCGGCGAACCAAGCGCGCGGTGGTCGCGACCACGAGCGGGGCAGCGCACGCGCGCCCGGGGCGCGAGATGCACGCGATGCACGCGAGCCACGTGATGCGCGCGAGCCGGCCGGTGGCTGGGTGCCGTTTCGGGTGTCGTGGGGTGGGCAGCACGGCGCCGACGCACGGCGCTTGCTCGCGATGGTGTGCCGCCGCGGGGAGATCCGTGGCAAGGACGTGGGGGCCATTCGCGTGGAGCGCACGTTCTGCGTGTTCGACGTCGCGAGCGCTGTGGCCGAGTCCTTCGAGAAGGCCGCTGCGCAGCCCGATGCCAGGGAGCCACGCGTGATCATCCGTCGCGACACGCTCGGTGGACCGCACGCACAGTCGCGTGCGCCGCGGCCGCCGCAGCGCCGCTTCAACACGCCGCGGCCGAAACCAGGCGCCGCGCGACCTGCGCCTTGAGCACTTGCTAACGCTGCGCTGACAACGCTCGCGCACGGTGACGCGCGAAGAATCTCGGCAGATCACTTCGAGTGCTGCTACGCTCGGCGTCAATGCCACCAAAAAAGAAGACTCCGGCTACCAAGACGAAGACGGCTGCGAAGGCGAAGGCCAAACCCGCCAAGGTGAAGGCCACACCCAGCAAGACGAAGGCCAAGCGCAAGACTGCGCGCGCGAAGCCCGCGCCGGCCAAGGCGCCGCGCATCGAGCAGCCAGCCAAGGTGCAGACGGCGATCCTCACGACGTCGGCCAGCTCCGATCTCGATCGCTCGGCACGCCAGGCGGCCCTCGCTCGGCTGCTGCGTCGCTGATCTTTCCACCTGGCGCGCGGCGCGGCGCTAGCTCGGGCGCCGCCGGAGCAGCGTGCCTGCATCCCGCGAGCCGCGGGCTCGCGCTCAGCTGCTTTCGCGGAACTGCTTGGGGGTGCGCCCGGTCCAGCGCTTGAACGCGCGATGGAACGACGTCACGTCGGCGAAGCCCAAGCGGAACGCAGCCTGCTGGATGGTCGTGCTCGGCTCACGCAGGACGTTGCACGCCAGCTCGCCCATCGCTTGGTTCACGATCTCCGCGAAGCTGCGCCCTTCGACAGCGAGCTTGCGCCGCAGGGAGCGTGCGCTCATGCCCATGCGCCGCGCGAGCGTCTCCATGTCGGGCTCGAACTCCATGCAGTGATGCACCACCAGATCGTGGATCGCGCCAGTGACGCAGCGCGCCGGGCGGACCGGGGGCTCTTGGGCGAGTTCCGCAGGCCCCCTCAGCGTCACCGCGTCGCGATCACCGCAATTGGCCGAGGACTGTCTCCGCCCGAGAGCCCCAGGTCCGCCCGGCGCGCCCCCGCCGCCCCCACCACCACGACAGCACCAGCCGCCTTCCCGAAAACCGCTGGACACCCGCTTCGCCCTGCGTCCACCCTTCTGCTCGCCAACACCCCGGGGGCCGCGATGCCAGATCGACACACACTCTTCTTCCTGCACGGCATGGGCGACACTCACCCGATCGACGGCTTCAGCACGCTCTGGAGCGCCATCGGCGAAGCCTACGACCACAAGGGCGACAACGCCGTGGGCGACTTCGAGCAGCGCTACCGCCGCGGTTTCATCGATTGGCACAAGGTCACCGAGGCCGCCAAGCTCACCGTCTTCGATGACGCCTTCAGCCCGATGCAGCCGCAGCACACGCTGCCAGGCGAGCTATTGCACCCCGTCGCCGCCGCACGCACCTTCATGACCTACTTCCTCGGCGACGTCACCGCCTACGTCTCCGAGAACGACAACAACATCCGCGTCAGCGTGTGGACCGAGATGCAGAAGTCGCTCGAGCTCGGTGGGCCCTACTCGCTCGTCGCCCACTCGCTCGGCTCGGTGATCGCGTTCGACTTCGTGTTCAACCTGTTCGTGAAGCAGCAGCTCTTCGCTCCCGTGAACACGCGCTTCGGGAACGTCGACGTGGCCGACCTGCGCCGACGCTTCCGCGGCCTGTACACGATGGGCGCGCCGATCGGTCTCTTCATGCTGCGCAAGGGCGAGCTGTGGAAGCCCGGCGATCCCAGCCGCAACGGCGGCCCAGCGTTCAGCACCATCAAGAACCCGCTCAGCTCTCCGGATCACAGCTGGCTCAACTTCTGGGACAAGCAAGACGTGATCGCCTACCCGCTCGAAGGTCTGTTCGCGACCAACGCTGCGTACAACGCCGGGCGCCCGCTGCAAGATAGCGAGGTGTCCACGGGCCTCGAGCCCATCAGCGCGCACCTCGGCTACTGGAAGTGCGCCGACGTCGCGGCGGAGATTGCCCACGATCTGGCGTGAGCCAGCGCTGCGCGCGCCACACACCGTCCACGCTTCACCAAGAAGCAGAGCAGGAACACTCTCGCATGGCTCAACCCGTCTCGCGCAAACAGGACTCGGCTAACCTCGTGTGGCTCGATCTCGAGATGACCGGGCTCGACTCCCACAACGACGCGATCCTGCAGGCTGCCGTCATTCTGACGAACAAGAACCTCGAGCCACTCGAGGAGTACGCGTGCGACGTGTGGCAGCCCGAGAGCGAGCTCGCGAAGATGACGCCCTTCGTGCGCGACATGCACGAGAAGAACGGCCTGCTCGCGCGCGTGCGTGCGTCGAGGACCGACCTCGCCTCCGCCGAGAAGAACCTGCTCGAGCGCGTTGCGGGCTTTTGCCCGTATTCGGCCGTGCTCTGCGGCAACAGCGTGGGCCAGGACAAGCGCTTCCTCGACCGGCACATGCCGGGGCTGGCGCGTTACCTCAGCTACCGCATCATCGACGTCAGCTCACTCAAGCTGCTCGCCAAGCTGTGGTATGGAGACGCGGCAGCATTCGCCAAGCCCACCGAGGGCGAGCACGACGCGCTGGTCGACATCCGCAACTCCATCGCGGAGCTGCGCCACTACCGCAGCGTGCTGTTCCGCAGCTGAGCCAAACGAGGTTCGTCTTGATTCACCGCATCGTCTACTTCGACTTCGAGACCGGGGGCCTCGAGCCTGCGCAGCCGGAGATCCAGCTCGCCGCCATCGCCACCGAAGCAGGAGAAGAAATCGACGCCTTCGAGGCCAAGATCCAGTTCCACGAAGCTGACGCCGATCCCGAGGCGCTGCGCATCAACAAATACGACGCGGAGGTGTGGCGCAAGGAAGCCAAGCCCGAGCGCATGGTGGTCAACGAGTTCTCGAACTTCCTGCGCAAGCACGCCACGCTGCAGAAGACGTCCAAGCGCACCGGCAACAACTACAAGGTGGCCTGGCTCGCGGGCCACAACATCGCGAAGTTCGACATTCCGCGCCTGAGCGCGATGTTCGAGCGCCACAAACAGTTTCTGGCGGCCGAGACGTTTCGCCCGCTCGACACGCTGCAGCTGGCGGCGTGGTGCGCCGCGAGCACGGGTCTCGTCACCGACAACTTCACGCTCTCCACGCTGTGCGGCGTGCTCGAGATCGACAGTAGCGGCGCGCACGAAGCGCTCGCGGATGTGCGCATGAGCTTTGCCCTGACCACGGCGCTGCAACAACGGCTGGCCGCAGCCGAGCAGGCCGCCGGCTAGCCGCGTCAGCTGCATCCCACGAATTCATGCCCCGGAACGGTCAGCGTCGACGTGGGATCGTGCACGCAAACGACTACATTCACGTAGCAATCGAAGCGTAGCGCGCGATCTCGATCGGCCGGCGCCACGGATTCGATGCAAACTGGGCTGCGCACCGGCAAGTGTTCGCGCGCACGTCGCTGCGACACTCCAGCCTGCGCCGCGGACCGGGCGTGCGGTGGCTGTACGCCGCCTTGTCTAATTTCCCTCTAGATCATAAAATACCACTGGGATGAGAATTCTAGCGATTGCTTTTGCGGCCGTGGCGGTCACCGGTTGCCTGGAGACGCCGGGCAGTCCGCAACCCGGAAGCCCGGTCGCGGCGGAGCCGCCAGTCTGCATCGACAAAGACCACGACGGTTACGGCGATGGTTGTCCCGGCGGTCACGACTGCAACGACGCTGACCCTACGATCCACGACGGCTGCCTGCACTGCGCCGCGCCATCGGACGGTTGCCCGTGCAAACTCGGCGAGCGGCCAGTCTCGTGCTTCCAGACTCCGACCAGCGAGCCCGATGGAGTGGTGATGTGCCACGAGGGCACGCGCTACTGCCGCTCCGGCAAGTGGTCGGGCTGCGAGGACGTGTTCTCTTACACCAAGCCTGCGGCCAGCGCGCAGAAGGTCGTCGACCCGAACGCGGCGCCGGTCCACTGCAGCGACTGCGCCATCGACTGCTTCCAGATCCACGACAACTTGGATCCCGTGGATGGCGGTCTCGGCGACGCCGGCAACGGCGCGGTGGTCGCCGACGGCGGCGGCCTCACGCTCATCACCACGGCGCCCATCGCCCCGGACCAATACGTCTTCGATCCAAGCACGTGCATGATCGGCGCGGCTCCCGACCGCGACTGCGACGGCATCCCGGACAAGTACGACCCGTACCCCGATCAAAAGCCCTTCGCGACCGCGAACCCGACGCTCTTCCTGGACGTCGCACCCGGCGAGACCGGCACGGGGTCGATCGACGTGAAGTTCTTCCTGAACTCCGCCGACGTGTATTTCTTGGTCGATCAGAGCGGCTCGATGACCGAGGAGCACGCGGCGCTGCAGGCTGGTCTGACCACCGGCACCTTCATCACGGACCCGGCCTTCAACTGCGCGGACTACGACTTCGACTTCAAGCCCAACAACGAGCTCAAGTCGCAGGGCCTGATCGGCGCGATCCGCTGCTTGATGCGCGACTCGAACTTCGGCGTCGGGTTGTTCCGCGAGATCCCGTTCGCTTCGTACGCACCGGAAGATCAGATCGTCTTCCGAAACTACACCGACGTCTTCAGTTCCTCGTACATCGACGCCCAGGGCAACGCCCTGCCGGCGGCGAACATCAGCGCCGCGATCTGGGGCATCAACCAGTTCGTGTGCATCGGCAACAACGACTGGCCCGAAGCCGACATGCTCGCGTTGAACACGGTCGTCACCGGCAACGGCATGTACTTCGGAACCACACGGCCCAACATCCCGCCGCGCACCACGTGCCCTGCGGGAACCTGGGGCTATCCGTGCTTCCGCAACGGCGCGATTCCGGTCGTGATCATGTTCACCGACGCGCAGCTGCACAACGGCCCGGCGGCGAACAATTACCCGTATTCGGCGGGCTCGCTCGGCATGACGGTCGGCACGTCGACGACGCTGAAACAGGAGGACAACCTCAACGAGGGCTTCGGTACCGCGGAGATCCTCGGTGACCTCACGAGCTCGTACATCACGCTGCAGGGCGACACGACGACCATGAAGTCGGATCTGCCGTACTCGGTCGTGACCTGCGGCTCGTCGACCAGCACCGCGGGTCCCGATGCGCTGTTCCAGTTCATCATCAGCGGCAGCGTCGCCAAGACCGTGAAAGTCTCAACGGAAGGCAGTGAGTTCGACACGACCGTCTCGCTCTTCAAGGGCACCCTCGCCACCCCGACGACGGCGGCGACGGGGCTTGCCAGCAACGACGTCGCCTCGAACGCCTATTCGCTCGGCGACAACTACAACAAGTTTCAGCTGGTGTCGGGTAGCACGGCTGCACTGGCCGCCGACTATTCGGCGAACGATGTCAGCTGCGGCTCGAGTCAGCAGGGCAAGGACAGCGTGTTCACGTTCACGTTGTCCTCACCCACCACCGTGGCGCTCGACACCGCGACTTCGAGCTTCGGTACGGTGGTCGGCCTGTTCAGCGGCACGCCCAAGACGCCCAGCTCGTACACGACGATCGGCAACACGAACGACAACTTCAGCTCGGCGTATGCCGCTGGCGACGTCTACAACCAGTACATCGGGTTCAGCGGAGACACCTCGAACGCAGCGATCACAGCCGACTTCACGGGCTCGGTGATCGGCTGCGGTGCAGCGGACGCGGCGCCAGACGAGGTGTACTCGTTCACGCTCTCGCAGCCCGCCACGGTGCGCCTGAGCGCGGAGGACTCCACGGGCTTCAAGCCGGTGGTGGCGTTGACGACCTCCGGGACCCTCTTGCCCACGGTCACCACGATCAACAACACGAACGACGTCCAATCGAGCGCGTACAGCATCGGCGACATGGCCGGCAAGGTCCTGCAGCTCTCCGGCGACACCACGCCGCTCGCCGCCAACTACCCGGGCCTGACGACCGGATGCAACGCTGCTGATGGCGGCAAGGACGCCGTCTTCAAGTTCACGCTGGCGGCCACCAAGACGCTCGACATCAACACCGACGGCTCTTCCTTCGACACCGTGCTGAGTCTGTACAACGGCAACGTGGCCTCGGACGCGACGCTCGTCCCCGTGGCGGCCAACACCAACGAAACCGGCGCGACGGCGCTGAACCTGGGCACCGTCGACGGCGCCAAGTACGTGGTGACCGGGGGCTCCACCGTCGCCATGGCCGCCGACTACAACGGCACCCAGATCTCGTGCAACTCGAGCTCGACGGCGACCGACGCGGCGTTCAAGTTCCACGTCGGCACGGCGCGCACCGTGAGCATAGACTCGTCGGGGACGCCCTGGGACACCGTGCTTTCGCTGCACCAGCCGGCGCTGCCAGATGCCACGATCATCCCGCTGGCGCTCAACAACAACGAAGCCCTCGCGAGCGCGTACGTCATCCCGACGGCGGTCGACAGCACGAACCAGGCGTTCACGGGCAGCACGACCTCCATGACGCCCGACATCTTCGTCAACGACGGTGTCAGCTGCAGCGCTGCCAACAATGCGCCCGACGCGGTCTACCAGTTCACGATCACCAATCCTGGCACCTACGAGATCAACACGATCGGTTCGAGCTTCAACACGGTGCTGGGCTTGTTCCCGTCGAACCCGATCTTCGCCGCGCCGACGGGACCGACGAGCGAAGGCGGCCAGGGCGAGGTCAAGATCTCGACCAACCGGCCTGCGGCCACGCTGAGCCTGGGCGATGGCCGCGCTGACACGAGCAGCGTCGATCTAGCGAGCGTCAGCGGTGGCTGGGTGGTCGCGAGCGCAGCCAACATCGCGGCCGGCACGCTGCATCCGAGCCCGCAAGGCATCAATCTCACCACGAGCTCGGTCGCGTTGATGGCCGGCATGGGCGAGACCGCGACTTCCCCACTGTCGCTCGGTGCGGTCCAGCAGAAGGACGCGACCGTCGCCGACACGTTCGCCGGCTCGACCAACGACCACTCGAACACGACCGCGTGGTCGATCTGCAGCAACGCCACCGCGAAGACGGGGGTAGGCAACGACCGAGTGTACAGCTTCACGCCCACGTCGAACGGCACGGTGCGCGCAACCATGAAGGCCTCGGGCGGCACCGCGACGAGCTACACGCTCGGCGTGTTCTCGGGGTCACTCTCGTTGACCTCGGCGAACTGGGCGGATGCGAGCAACTTCTCGCCCCCGACACTCGCGTCGTGGCCCAACGTCGTGCTCGACAACACGAACTGTCCGAGCACGACCGACATCGTGATCAACACGGCGGGCACCGACGCGGCCAGCATCTTCCCGGACGCGTACTGGTGCAGCGGCGTGACCAAGCCCGCGTTCGCGACTCAGACGCAGACCGGCCTCGGCTCGGGCGCGCCACAGATCATGGTCATCTCCTTCACGGGGCTGACCGTCGCCGCCGGCAAGACGCTGCACCTGGTTGGCAACAAGCCCGCCGTGCTCGCGGTCTTCGGCGATGCGAACATCTCAGGCACGATCGACGGCGGTTACTTCAACGCGACCTATCCGAACGGCGCGGGCTCGACGGTTGCGTGCACGGGCGGCGGCGCCGGCAAGAGCGGAGCCAACAACTCCTCGGGCGGCGGTGGCGCTTCCGGCGGCGGCTTCGCTCAGCCGGGCGGCACGGGCGGAGCCGGCAGCAACGGCAGCGCAGCGGGCGGCGCAGTGAGCGGTACCGAGGGCACTCCGTTTCTGCGCCCGCTGCGCGCGGGCTGCGCGGGCGGCACGGGCGGCACGGGCGGCACGGGCGGGACCGCGGGCAGCGGGGGCGGCGCGGTGCAGCTGACCGTCACTGGCACGCTGTCCGGAGCGGGCACCATCAAGGCCAACGGCCGTGGTGGTGGCGGCGGCCATGCCTCCAACGCCGGCGGTGGCGGCGGTGGCAGCGGTGGCGCTGTCCTCGTCGAATACGCGACCAACAGCAGCAGCCTGGCGCTCTACGCCAACGGCGGCGGCGGCGGCGCTGGTGCCAACTTCGCCACCAACGGCGGCAACGGCGCCGACGGCACCGCGAGCAACAGCTCTGGCGCAGCCGGCGGCGGCGGACCCAACTTCTTGAACGCAGGCGGCAACGGCGGCACAGGTGGCTACACCGGCTCCATGTCCGGCAGCGGCGGCACAGGCGCGAGCGTCAGCGGCGGCGGCGGCGGCGCCGGCGGCGGCATCGGCTACACCAAGCTGCGCGCGCTCAACACGAACAACTGGACCCCGAGCAACCTCAGCGGCGTGACGTTCAGCGGCACGACCGACGTGACCGTTCCGAGCACCTGCACGCTCACGATCACGACGCTCGTGACCACCAACAACTCGACTGCGCCGACCGTGGGCACTGCAGGCACCGGCTGCCCGACACTCCCGACCGCGCAGTACATCCATCCTTCCACGGCCGCGGCAGGCGACTACGTCGCGGTGTTTCCGATCAGCGGCAACTTCTGGGTGCAGAGCGGCGCCACGATCAATCTGCGCGGCAGCGTCGCGAACTCGGCGCCGGTGGGCTTCGCCGTGCAAGGCAGCACGCAGGTCGACGGCAAGATCGACGCGAGCTCTGCGACGAACGCGACCTACGGCGCGGGCGCGAACCCGCTGTCGTGCGCCACGACCGGCAACGGCGGCACCGGCACGACAGGCACCGCGAACGACGACAACGGTGACCCGGGCGGCGGTGGCGGCGCCAGCAAAGGCGGCGGGCAAGCGGGTGGCACCGGCACTGGCAGCGGCGCGGCGGCAGGCACGGCCGGCGTCGCGTGGAACTCCACGAACACCCCGCTCAAGGGCGGTTGTGCCGGCGGCTCGGCGAAGAACCCCGGCGGCTATGGCGGCGGCGCCGTGCAGATCTCCGCCAAGGGCACGCTGTTCGTGTCGCAGACCGGTGTGATCGACGCCGGCGGCGGCGGCGGCAAGGCCGGCAACACGAGCACCGGCGAAGACGGCGGCGGCGGCGGCGGCGGCGGTGGCGCGATCCTGCTCGAAGCCTTCAGCTACGGCGCGATCGACAGCAACGCCGTGGTCTCTGCCAACGCAGGCGCCGGCGGTGGCGGCTGCTCCACGAGCACGTGCACGGGCGCCGCGGACGGCGCCGATGGAGCCTCGACCACCGCCGCTGTCGGCGGCAGTGGTGTCAGCACGGGCGGCAGCGTCGGCGGCAACGGCGGCGCTGGCGGCCTCTCCGTGCTCAACGGCGCGGCCACGGCGGGCACGGCGGGCGCCAACGCCACGGGCAATGGCTCGTTCCCGCCGTCGGTCAACGTGAGCTCCAGCCAGTGGAGCTACTCGGGTGCGCCGACTTGGAGCTGCAGCCCGACGCAAAGCACGTTGAACGGCGCGCACACGAACGCGGTGACGACGATCACGGTCGCGAGTACGACGGGCTTCGCAGCAGCGGGCGACATCCTGATCGACAGCGAGGTGATCTCGTATACCGGCACGACGGCCACCACCTTCACGGGCGCAACCCGCGGCGCGCGCGGCACGACCGCCGCCGCTCACAGCAGCGGCGCGCTGGCCGCAGTATCGACCACCGTGAACGCCTCGCGAACCACGTTGTCGGCCGCGCTCACCAGCTTGTCCACGACCGCCATCAGCGTTGGCTCCACGACGGGCTTCCCTTCGAGCGGTTACATTCAAGTCGACAGCGAAGTGATCCAGTACACGAGCACGACGGCGACGACCTTCGCCGGCACGATCGCGCGCCATTCGCAGAGCACGAGCGCGGCTTCGCACAGTAACGGTGCCGCGGTCGCCGTCTGGGGCACCGCGGGCGGATCGCTCACCGCGTCTGCCACGACGCTCAACATCTTCGGAAGCACCAACGGCTTCAGCTCCTCCGGCGCGATCATGCTCGACAGCGAGATCATCACGTACACCGGCACCACAGCCACCTCGTTCACCGGCCTGACGCGCAGCGCGCTGAGCACGGACGTGGCAACGCACGCCAACAACGGCGCGGTCATGCCGGTGACCATCATCGATTCGTCGCAGGCGTGCAGCGCGGCGCTCTCGGGCGAGACCTGCAACGGCAGCGCAACCTTCGGAGCGAGCGCAGCTTTCTGCAGCACCAACGTGACGCAGGACGTGGCGGGCAGCGGGCCGACCGTGATGGTGGTTCGGCTCAGTGCGCTGACCCTGAGCGGCAATCGCGTGCTGCGCCTGATCGGCAACCAGCCCATCGTGTTCTTCGTCAACGGCAACGTTTCGGTGGACGGAAACGCGAGGATCGACGCAGGCTCGGTCGAGCAGAAGCAACGAGGTGCGGGCGCAAGCAACAGCTCGAACTGTTCGACCTCCACGGGCACAGGTGGCGACGGCACCTCGCCCGGCTCGAGCGCCGGCGGCGGTGGCGGTGGCGGCTTCTTCGCGGCCGGTGGCGTGGGTGGCAGCAGCGGAGCCGGTGTCGCTGGCAGCGCGAGCGTGAGCACCAACCTCGTGCCGCTGCGCGGTGGCTGCAGCGGTGGTGCGGGCTACAGCGGTATCACGGGCGGCTACGGTGGCGGTGCATTCCAGATCAGTGCCTCCGGCACGATGACCCTCGGCACCGGCTCGAACGCGCCCGTGCTGTCGGCCGCGGGTGGCGGCGGCACCGGCGGCAACTCGGGCAGCGTTGGCGGCGGTGCGGGTGGCAGCGGCGGCGGCATCTTGCTCGTGGCGCAAAGCGCACCGACGATCGGCGGCAGCACGGCGCTTCGTGCGCACGGCGGCGCCGGCGCCAAGGGCCGCATCTCGGGGTCGGGATTGACCCTCGATTCCGGCAGCGACGGCAGCTCCACGAGCAACACCGCAGCTCCAGGAGGCACGATTGGCACGGGCGGTCTCGGCGGCATCGGCGGCTTGTGCGCGGGCACCGGTTGTTCCACGACCGGCACCCCCGGCAACGGCACCAGTGTCAGCAGCATTGCTGGCGGTGCCGGTGGCTCCGGCGGCCGCATCCGCGTCTTCGGCCAGGCGACCTCCAGCCTGACAGGCGGCGGCGCTGGCGGCGGCGGCGGTGGCGGTGGCATCGTTTCCACGCAAGGCTTCAACGGCGGGTCCGGCACGCCCGGCAGTGGCGGCTCCGGCACCTACGACTTCAAGAGCGCTGCGCTCGCTTGCCAAACGGGCACCAACCTTGCAGCTGGCACGCAGCTCGAGTGGGACGTCACGGCCAACACGACGTATTACATCATCGCCAAGCAGACGGTTGCGGCAGACGCCAACAGCTACGCGTTCGACATGCAGTGGGCCGACACCGACTGGCCCGGCTACACCGAGGATCGCTACGGCAACGACGTGTACCAGGCGTTCTCGTTCACGGGCAGCGGCACGCGCTCGATGACGATCGACACGGCGAATACAGGATTCAGCGCCGTGCTCGGCGTGTGGAGCGACGACGGCACACTCAACGTGACGACCGACGATACGAACATCGGCTACGCCTACAACAACCTCAGCGGCTATTCGAGCATCACCGCGAACTTCAGCGCTGGCGTGAAGTACTACGCCGTGGTCAAGCCGCTGATCGGAGCCTCGCTTGCCACGGGTCTGGTGAACCTGAGCATCCGCGACAACAGCGCCGCCAGCGGCGCCATCGACGTCGGCACGGTCGACAACGCCTGGTCGACGTACACCGGCGACACGACGAACATGCGTGCCGACAGCACGTTCAACCTCTGCACTGCCACGGCGAGCTCACACGACGCGTTCTACAAGTTCCACGTCGCCGCGCCGAACAAGAGTATCACCATCGACATGAGCGGCACGGCCACCGACCTCATCATGGGCGTGTACCAGTGGGACGACACCTATGTCGGTTGCGATCAGAACACCGGCGGCGCCGACACGCTGAGCTACACGCACACGTACACGACGGCCGGTGATTACTACGTGGTGATCAAGGGTCACCTGGCTGGCAGCGCCGGCCCGTACAGCATCGCGTTCAAGGACAACGGCTGGGTGTCCAACATGCTGCAGTGCGACGACAACAGCGGCGGCGGAACGGCCTCGCTGATCAGCCGTAGCTTGAGCGCAGGCACGTACTACGCCGTCGTCAAGGGCTCGACCGCGGCAACCCTCGGCAGCTACAAGCTGAATGTGAAGGACACCACCTGGACCAACGCCGCCAACCGCCTGGTCTGCAACGACGACGACGTCGTCAGTGGCGTCACGACCTCGAAGATTCAACAAAATCTTGCTGCGGGCGACTATTGGACCGTGCTCAAGGGGCACGGCGCGCTCGACTCGGGTAGCTACACGCTCACCGTGAAAGACCTCACGAGCCCGCCGACGAACTCGCTCGTCAGCTGCAACGACGACCACGCGCTCGTCAACACCTCACGGCTCAACCCGACGCTCAACGCCGGAACCTATTACCTCACGGTGAAGGGCAAGACCGCCGCTGCGGTGGGCCTCTACAAGCTGAACATCTCCGATACCTCGGTGCCCGTGGCCAGCGTGCTGCAGTGCGACTCCGGCTCGGGCACCAACGCCACGGCGTTGATCGAGACCCCCCTCGCCGCGGGCACGTACAACGTCGTGGTCAAGGGCAAGTCCGCCGTGGACAAGGGCGCCTACAAGCTGCTGCTGCGCGACCTCACCACTCAGCCGAGCGGGCTCGTGACCTGCGATCACAACAGCGGTGCCGCCGGCAGGTCATACCTCGAGCAGGACCTGCCCGCCGGCACCTACAGTGTCGTGGTCAAGGGTGATGCGGCGGCCTCCTCGGGCAACTACCAGCTCACCGTGCGCGACGCGAACAACGTCGCCGTGAGCACGACGGCGGTCGGCTGCGACGACAACAGCGGCTACGGCAACACCTCGATTCTCTCCAAGTCGCTCGCGCCTGGAACCTACTACGCCGCCGTGAAGGGTCACGCGACCACCGACAAAGGTCGCTACCAGCTCAGCGTCGGTGCGGGAGCGACAACGGCCGGCACGTACGTGCCGCCGACCTGGGCGCAGACCCTGGCCGCGCTGCAGGCGAAGAACGTGCACGTGATGTCGGTGCTGTCGTGTTACGACGATCCGTCGCACGGCAACGTGCAGGGCGACTGCAACAGCACGCGCACGCAGGCCATCTCGCTGGCGAACCAGACCGGCGCGCTCGGCTACAATCTCCAACCGCTGGTGTTCGACATCAAGAGCGACGGCACGGGACTGTCCAAGACCGTCGTGGACGGTGTCGCATCCCTCGCGAAGTACCTGCAGATGGATGTCGGCCTGGAGGTCGCATTCGATCCCGATGCGAACCCGGGGTTCGCGATCGCCGTCACGCCGATCCCAGCCGCGGGCGATGGCTGCGCTGGCGTCTCGGCCACCGACCACTTGCAGTGCGTGCCGGGTGCCACACCTCGCTTCGACGTGTCGTTCACCAACCCGCTGGCCCATCCGGTGCCGCTCAACCCCAACGATCCGAACGGCGGCTACAACTTCCGGGCGCTGCTCATCGGCAACAACAAGTTCCTGGTCGATCAGGTGCCGATCTACATCATCCCCAAGAACGTGACGCACATCCCGATGCCGCCGACCATTCAGCCCATGGGCACGTACTTCCAGTCGATACCCGCCGCGGGATGCAGCGGCAACCTGCGCCCCGACTGGCGCGACCTGAGCTGGAACGCGAGCCTGCCGAACGGCACGAAGGTCGCCTTCAAGGTCTGCACCGCGGACGACCCGGCCACGTTCCCGACCTGCCAGTACGCCACGGTCTGCACGCTCAACGGCGGCCCGCCGTGCACGACCTCTGCCGACTGCAACGCCGCAACCGGTGCCTACTGCGCCGACTCCGGCAATTGTCAGACGGTCACCGCTGGCACCTGCACGGCGGACTCCCAGTGCCCCGTGAACGCGACATGCATCGGCGGGACGTGCACCTTCAGCTCGCAACCTGTGTCGATCACCAACGCGTTGCCCACGGGCAGTAACTTCAAGCCCTACCTGCGGATGCAGATCGATCTGTTCGCCAACGTCACGGCCAACACCGGTCCCGTGGTGCACGACTGGACACTGACGTATTACTGCTCGACCCAGCTCTGAGCTTCGCGACGCACACCGCCACCGGGAGAACCATGTGATCGATTTCGCACGCGAGCACCGAATCTTCTGGGCTGCCGTGGCTGCCGTGGCATGTGCCGGTGCTTGCCGCAGCGGAAACAACGGCTTCGTCAGCGTCGGCAAGGGCAAGGGCAACGCCTTCGACCCGAGCAGCCTCTTCGATGGTGGTGCTGACGGTAGCGTGCTCGACGGCAGCACACGCGACGGCTCGGCCGGGGGCAAGGCAGGCAGCGGCGCGCTGCGCGATGGCGGGCTCATCGACGGCTCCACGAACGACGACGCCGGTCCGCCAGAGATCAATCCGACCCAGGCCTGCAGCGTCGCAGCCGACTTCAGCAACTACACGACCAAGACCGATCTGCCGACGGAAGGTGGGTTCGCGCTCACGCCGGGCCCGACGGGCTACGGCCTGGTGTTCGGGCTGCGCAGCGCGGGCAGCGTCATCAATGCGCTCGACAGCATGCCCGTCGACAGCGCGGGTAAGTTCGGAACGGTGGCGACCGTGCTCAACGACGCAGTCTTCACGGATGTCGCCCTGCTCTGGAATCCGTCCGGCTGGCGCATGGCGTGGGTCGACAACTTCGCGGGCAGCCGCGAGATTGAGACGATCGCGCTCAGCAACGCGCTGAAGGTGCCGAGCAACGCTATGCGCACCACGCTGACGAACAACAGCCTCCAGGAGTCGCGTCCGGTGCTGGCAGACATCGCGGGCGTGCCGCTGCTGGCCTGGATCGCGAGCGACGCGAAGGGCGTCGCGCGTATCTCGAGCGCACGCCTCGACGCCGCGATGAAAGTGGTCGACCTCTTGCCCGCCGGCCCGGGTCACACACCTGCGAGCCTGGCGCTGGCGCGCATGGGCAAAGCCGGCGCAGCGCTCGCCTGGGTCGAAGATGCTACGTCCAAGGCGCGCGGCGTGTGGTTGCAGAGGATCGACGACACCGGCAAGTTGCTCGGCGCAGCAGTGCAGATGTCCGACCAGGTATCGGTGGGCAACTCGGTCGACCTCGCGACACGCGACGACGTAGGTGGCGCCGCGCTCTACTCGTTGACGCTCGGCGGAGGGAATCACGAGGTTCGCTTCCGGCGCCTCGATGCCACTGGCGCGTTCACGGGCCAAGACGTCAAGCTGATCGGCGACGGTCTGCAAGCGACCGACGCTTCCTTCGCGCGCCTGGGCGGTGGCTACGTGGTGGTCTATCGCGCGCTCCCGGGCGGCACGGTCACCAAGCCGAGCATTCGCTTCATGCTCATCAGCAAAGAAGGCAACGTGACACGCGACGCGCATGGCAACTTGGTCACCTACCCGCTCGCCGACTCGACGGGTGCGGGTGGCCGCACTCGCGTGCAAGTCTCGACCGATGGCCAGATCCTCGTCGCCTTCCTCGACGGCAGCGGCAACTTGCGGCTGGCCCGCCAGCGTCTCGACTGCGGCGCTCCTTGAAGTGACGCGGCGCGGATCCGCGCCGATCCGCGGCTTACGTCCTCGCTCGTCTCGGTCATGCACGGGAGTGCACTCCCTCGACTCGCTGCGGGCGCGCTCGCGGCTCGACGCGGCTTCGCGCCGCTCGGGTCAGCGTGGGCTCGGGTGCGACGCGGCTTTGCCGCGCTCACCTCGCCGGAGAGGCGGGCTCCGGAACTCCGCTGGTCAGGGTTCCAGGTGACGGCGGCGACGGGTGGCGCGTAGCGCGAGGGCTAGCAGGGCGATGAGCCACAGGTGCGAGGCTTCGTGGCGATCATGTCCGGGCGCGGCGGCACAGCTGCCGCCTGCAATGCCGCCGGCTTCGAGGAAGTCGGGGCGGCCGTCGTGGTCGAGGTCCATGAGCCCTTCGACCGCATCCGGGACGTCATCGCCGTCACTGTCGGTGTCGAGGTAGTGCGGCAAGCCGTCGTGGTCGATGTCTTCACCGAAGATCTTGGCCAGCTGGCGCTCGACCTTGGTTGGGATGCCATCGCCGTCGTCGTCGTCGTCGAGGTAGTTCTGCACGCCGTCGCCGTCGGTGTCGGTCACGCCCGTGGGGGAATACTCGTCTGCGGTCTCGACGCTGTCGCCGTCGTCATCGGCATCGAGCCGGTCGGGGATCCCATCCTTGTCGGTGTCGAGATCGGTCCCCGCCTTGGTGAGCTCGTTGGTGGTGGGCACCTTGTCGCCGTCGTCGTCGGCGTCGAGGTAGTCCGGCTTGCCGTCCTTGTCGGTGTCCACGCTCTTGCCCTGCGGACGCTCGTTGAACGTCAGCACGCGGTCGTTGTCGTCGTCTGGGTCTTTGTAGTCCGGGATGCCGTCGCCATCGGTGTCAGGGCACATGGCGCGGTTCGGGCACTCGACACTGTCAGGCACGCCGTCTTTGTCTTGATCGAAAGGTGACTCGGTCGGATCGAGGTAGGCGGGAATGCCGTTGTGGTTGTTGTCGACGGTGCCTTCGTCGAGGTCGGACGCGGTGTCGCCGTCCGAGTCGGTGTCTCGCCAGTTTGGAAGTCCGTCACCGTCCACGTCGTGGTCCTTCCACGCAGCTTCGACGGAGCTGGGGATCTTGTCGGCATCGTCATCGGCGTCGAGGTGATCGGGAATGCCATCGTGGTCAGTGTCCATGCTGTGGCCGTCGACGATCTCCTGCCGCGTCGGGACCGTGTCGTTGTCGTCGTCCGGGTCCAGGTAGTCGGGCAGGCCGTCCTTGTCGTGATCCACACTCACGCCCATCGGACGCTCGATGGCCGTCAGCAGGCCGTCGCCGTCGTCGTCCGGGTCCAGGTAGTCCGGCACGCCGTTGCCGTTGGTGTCTGGGCAGCGGCCTGGATGCGGGCACTCCTGCACGTCGCTCAAGCCATCGTGATCACTGTCGAGCGGAGCCGCGCTCGGCTGGAGATAGTCCGGGATGCCGTCGTGGTTGGCGTCGCCACCCGCCAGATTCTCCACCTCGTCGAGAATGCCATCGCCGTCGCTGTCGATGTCGAGCCAGTTCTTCAGGCCGTCGTGGTCGACGTCGTCGCCCCAGTGTCTGCCGTCGAGCACCTCGGTGTTCGTGCCGTTGTGGTCGTCGTCGTCATCATCGTCGAGGTAGTCCGGGATCCCGTCGTGGTCGCTGTCGCGCGCGTCGCTCGGGTTTCCGTCGCCGTTCGGATCGGCGCCCTCGTCCTTGGTCTTGACCAGGTCGCCGTCGTCGTCGTCGTTGAGGTAGTTGCCCATGCCTCTGGCATCGACACCCGAGCTCGCGGGTCCGAGGCTCACGACGCCCGACGGATCTTCGTACTTGGTCTTGAGGCCGTCACCGTCATCATCGTCGTCGAGGTAGTTCGGGGTGCCGTCGCCATCGGTGTCGAGCGGATGGGTGTAGCCGGCGCTGCCCAGCTCGTCGATGGTGCGAATGCCGTCGCCATCGTCGTCGCTGTCCAGGTAGTCGGGCGCGCCGTCTTTGTCCTGGTCACGCGCGTCACTCGGGTTGCCATCGTGGTTGGCGTCCGGTGCTTCGAACGCCGTCGGGACCGTGTCGTTGTCGTCGTCGTCGTCGAAGCGATCCGGAATCCCGTCGTGGTCGGTGTCCCGATCGAGCCCTTCAAAGAGCGTGTAAACCGTGTCGTTGTCGTCGTCGTGGTCGAGGTAGTCCGGGATCCCGTCACTGTCGTGGTCCACCGACATGCCGCCCGGACGCTCGAGCGTGGTGGAGATGCTGTCGCCGTCGTCGTCAGCGTCGAGGTAGTCCGGGATCCCGTCGTGGTCGTGATCGACGCTCGTGCCATTCGGCCGCTCCTGCGTCGTGAGCAAGCCATCGCCGTCGTCATCCGTCTCGAGGTAGTCGGGGTTGCCGTTCTGGTTGGTGTCCTGAGCGTCGGCCGGGTTGTGATCGCCGTTGGGGTCCGGCGCCTCGTCCTTGGTCAACACCGTGTCACCGTCGTCGTCGCTGTCGAGGTAGTTCGGGATGCCGTCGCCGTCGGTGTCGTCGGTGGTCGGCTTGCCGTCGTGGTTCGGATCCTCGAACCGCGTGTTCACACTGTCGCCGTCGTCGTCAGCGTCGAGGAAATCGGGGATCCCGTCGTGATCGCTGTCGCGTGCATCGGCCGGGTCGCCGTCGCCGTTGGGGTCCGATGATTCCAGCGCCGTCAGGATCGAGTCGCCGTCATCATCGGTGGCGAGGTAGTCGGGTACGGCGTCGCGGTCGGTGTCGCGCGCGTCAGCCGGGTTGCCATCGCCGTCGGGGTCCGGTGATTCCAGCGCCGTGAGCAGCCCGTCGCCGTCGTCATCGGTGTCGAGGTAGTCGACGATCCCGTCGTGATCGGTGTCGTCGTTCTTGGGGTTGCCATCGTGGTTTGGGTCCTCGTAGCGTGTGTCGACGGTGTCGCCATCGTCGTCCCTGTCGAGGTAGTTCGGGGTGCCGTCGTGGTCGGTGTCGTCGTCCTTCAGGTTGCCATTCTTGTTCAGGTCTTCGTACGCCGTGGGGACGCTGTCGCCGTCGTCGTCCTTGTCGAGGAAGTCAGGGATGGCGTTGCCGTCCTGATCGTCATCGAAGAAGTTGCCATTGCCGTTGAGGTCTTCCCCGGCCGTGGGAATCGTGTCGCCGTCGTCGTCGGCGTCGAGGTAGTTCGGCAACCCGTCGCCGTCGGTATCGAGCGCATGCAACGCGGTTGCGCCGGCGCCTTCCAGCAGGGTTGGCACCCCGTCATTGTCGTCGTCGGGATCGAGGTAGGCTGGGATGCCGTCGTGGTCCGGATCGCCCGTGCCGTCGAAGATGTCGAGCAGGCCGTCGCCGTCGTGATCCGCCACGAGGCCGCCGCTCGGAGCAGCATCCACGACGCCGACCGCACCGGCCGCCGCCAGCTGTGTGAGCGAGCCGGGGTCCACGCCCGCGGCGCCGCCGAGCACGCTGGTGGAGCACGTGCCGCTCGACGCTTGAACCAGGATGCGCCCACCGCCGCCACCGCCGCCTTCGCCGCTGCTCTGCGCCACGTTGCCACCGGCGCCGCCGTTGGCGGCGACCGAGCAGGTTGCAGAGCTCACCACGAGCAACACGACGCTGCCGCCCGCGCCGCCGCCGCCGGCTGCATCGCTCGTGGCTGCGGCTGCATCCGCACCACTTGCGGAAATCACTCCGCCACCGCTCACGCTCGCCGCGCGCACGAAGACGACGCCGCCGCCGGCCGCTCCACTGCCCGCGCCGCTGCCAGCGCTCCCGATGCCCTGCCCTGCGCCACCGCCACCACCGAGCAACAAGCGATCGCTGAGCGAGCTGGCCTGCACGCTCGCACCGCCCAGCCCACCCACGTCGCGGCCGCTGTCGATGAGCGCGTCGCTGCGCCCGCCTTGGCCACCGGCGCCGGCTTGCCCGCCGCCGCCGCCGCCAGCTGCAAAGCACACGCCACCACCTCCGCCGTTGGCGAGATTGCCGCGCCCGCTCTGGGCTGGAGCGGTCGCGCCCTGCGCCAGCCCCTCGCCGCGCGCCGCACCGAGGGGTGAGGCTTGGTCAAGAGCGCTGCACGCGAGGCTCGAGCTGTTGTCGCTCACGAACCTGCCGGCCTGCATGCCGACGCCCGCGGCGCTGATGGCGCCGTCGTTCACGAGCGCGTCGCGTGCGAAGAACGCGAGGATGCCGCCGGTGTGGCGCACGGGATCCCAGGGCACGGCCGCGAGCGAAGCGCCCACCGGGATCGTGACTGCGGCGAACTCCGGCACTGCGACGACCTGCGTGTCGAACGCGGCGTAGGCGTGCTGCAGCGGCTGGGAGATCTGGAAGCTCAGCGCGCCGCTGCGCACCACGCGCGCGAGCTCGTAGCGACCCACGCTGCTCGACGAAAGATCGACCGCGGCCGTGTTGCCCGAGGCCGGTGGCGGTAGACCGGTGGCTTGCCAGATCAGCACGAGGCCACCGACCTGCCCGACGCTCGAGTCGTCGGTGTAGATGTCCACGTCGCCCGCGCCGAGCGATGAGATAACCTGCGCCACGTGGTTCACGACCTGGCCTGTGGCCGCGACGGAGAGATCGCCGCTGTGCCCATCGCCTGCGCCCAGCGTCTCATCGAACGCGCGAGCCCGGCCAGCCACGCCGAGCAGCGCGCACAGCAGCGCGACGGTGCGCAGCCAAGACCCGATCAAGCGGCGGCTGTTATCTGTGTTGGATGGAGCGAGCACGATCGATCGTCGGTGGCTTCGACGGCACACCCGACGACTACAACTATATGCGCTCGCCGATGCACGATTGAGAGTCTCGACACTTCGCAGCGCAGAATGGTGAGACCGTCGCCGCACGAGTCGGCGCAGCACCCCGATGTGGACGCCGCGCGTCCGACGCGGCGCAGCGCCTCGCCGGTATGGAGCGCCGTGGTCGATGATTGAACGTGGCGCCGCACGCGCACGAGCACGCTCCCGAGGCCGGCTGCGCTGTGTGTGCCCCGCGCCACTTGTCTGCCAATCTCGCACCCGGGGCCGGTCCGCCGCCATTGAGCCCCGTGGAGCTCCGCGCTACCCTATTAAATTCAAACGTTCTCACGGGTCGCGGGTAGGGATGCTCTCCAAATTTTTCCGCGTACATAGCCAACGCTGGGCGCTCGGCCTCTGCTTCACGGCGCTGGCCGCCTGCTCGGCTTACAGCGCGAAGATCGTGAAACACGACACCGGTCACCGCGACGGCGGCGGGACCGATGGCGGCGGCGCGAGAGCTGGCGACGCGGGGCCCGATGCAGGGCACGGCATGATCGTGGGCATGGCCGGCATGACCGGCACAGGTGGCATGTCCGGCACTTCCGGTGTCGGCGGCAGCAGTGGCATTGGCGGGACCGGCGGTGTCGACGCACGAGGCTGCCGCCCCAACCCGAACCAGTTGGACCAAGTCTGCCCGATGATCTGTCCGGAGATCTGCAACGGCATCGACGACGACTGCAACCTGCGCATCGACGACAACGGCGCCGACAAGGACTGCGCCGCGCAACACTCGACTGCGCTCTGCAACGTGGGCAAGTGCCTGTTGACAGCCTGCCTCGATGGGTACCGCGACTGCGACGGCGACCCAAAGAACGGCTGCGAGATCACTCCGAACGATCCGAAGAATTGCGGGCTGTGCGGGCACGTCTGCAGCGTCGAGAACGGCATCGCGGGCTGCGCGCAGAACGCCTGCGTCTCGACGGGCTGCGACAGCGGCTTCATCGACTGCGACAGCGATCCACTCACCTGCGAGACGCCCAGCAACACGCTGGCCGACTGCAGCGCCTGCGGCAAGGAATGCAAGCTCGTGCCGAACGCGTCGCCGAGCTGCGCGACGGGTAGCTGCGGTGTCGAGACCTGCGACACCGGCTACGGCGACTGCGACGGAAAAGCGCCCAACGGCTGCGAGGTGCTGCTCAACACGCTCAACGACTGCGGCGGCTGTGGCAAGGCCTGCTCGTTCCCCGGCACGCAGGCGAGCTGCAGCAACAGCGCGCAGCTGTGCACCGCCACCAGCTGCAACGCGGGCTACGACGAGTGCGACGCCGATCCCCAGGACGGCTGCGAGTCGCTCAAGACGGCGAACAACTGCGGGCAGTGCGGCAAGGCTTGCTCGGTCGATGCGCTGAAGAACGTGACCAGCGCCGACTGCAGCACGGGCAGCTGCGCGATCGTGTGCGCTCCCCACTTCGGCGACTGCGACGGCGACGCACAGACCGGCTGCGAGACCAGCCTCGACAGCATCACGCACTGCGGTGCGTGCGCTGCGTGCCCTGCGCTGGCGAACGCCGTCACGACCTGCGACGCGGGCGTCTGCACGCTCAAGAACTGCACCGATGGCTACGGCGATTGCAGCGGTGGCACAGCTGACGGCTGCGAGACCCCGCTCGATACGAACGCCAACTGCAAAGGCTGCGGCACGGTGTGCACCAAGCTCAGCTGTGGCGGTGGTATCTGCACCGCGATCGACTGCTCGACCATGCCCGGCTACGCCGACTGCAACGGCGACGGCGCGAGCTGCGAAACCAACGTCACGACCGACCTGAACAACTGCGGCGCCTGCGGCAACAAGTGTCAGTTCGACGCCAACGTGACCATGCCCAACGCCACCCTCACGTGCACCGCGGCGGGCTGCGGAACCAGCTGCGCGGCGGGCTTCGGCGATTGCGACAGCAACTACAAGAACGGCTGCGAGACGCCGCTCACCACGCTCAAGGACTGCGGCAGCTGCGGCCAGGGCTGCGCAATCGCGAACGCCGGGGCCACATGCGGCACTGGCGCCTGCCGGGTTGCCACCTGCAACCAGGACTACGCGGACTGCGACAACGACAAGAAGACCTGCGAGACGCAGCTCAACACGCCCACGCACTGCGGCGACTGCAACACGGTGTGCAGCCTGGCCAATGCCGTGGTGGGCTGCGGCGGCACGCCCGCGGCACGCAGCTGCACGGTGACCGGCTGTTCGCAGACTTATTACAA
>DASVHQ010000463.1:0-11890 GCA_036382515.1 Polyangiales bacterium
GGAGCGACCCGCCCTCCCAACGCGCCCCGCAGGTTGCGCTGCATGCTCAGCTTGCAAGCTGATCGTCCGCCAGCACGATCCCTATCGACCTGCGCGGCTCTCGGTGTAAAGTCCCGCCCATGCGAATTCTCGTGACCGGCGGGGCAGGTTTCATCGGCAGTCACGTGGCGGATGCGCTGCTCGCGGCCGGCCACCAAGTGCTCGTGCTCGACGACCTGAGCACCGGTCGTCGCACGAACGTGCCCGAGAAAGCCACGTTCGTGCAGGGCGACATCCGCGACGCAGCCGTCGTGGCTCGCGTGTTCTCCGAGTTTCAGCCCGAGCTCGTGACGCACCAGGCCGCGCAGACCAGCGTGTCGGTGAGCACGCGTGAGCCGTTGCGCGATGCCGAGATCAACGTGCTGGGCAGCCTCAACATCCTGCAAGAGTGCGTGAAACAAAAGGTGCAGAAAGTGGTGTTCGCGAGCACCGGCGGCGCCATCTACGGCGAGGTCCCCGACGGCAAGCGCGCCCGCGAAGACTGGGCACCGAACCCGTTGAGCCCGTACGCCTGCTCCAAGTTTGCCGTGGAGAAATACCTGCACGCGTACGGCAACGAGCATGGCCTGCGCTCCACCGTGCTGCGCTACGCGAACGTCTACGGACCGCGTCAGGATCCGCACGGTGAAGCCGGCGTGGTCGCGATCTTCTCCGAGCGCCTCTTGCGCGGCGAGCCGATCCAGGTGAACGCGCGCAAGCAGACCGGCGACGATGGCTGCGTGCGCGACTACGTCTACGTCGCCGACGTGGTGAAGGCCAACGTGCTGGCCATCGAGGGCAAGCTCGCGCAGAGCCCCGTCAACGTCTGCACTGGCGAGGCCACCACCACGCTCGATCTGGCCCGCAAGATGGAACGTGCGGCAGGCGTCACCGCGATCATCCACCACGGTGCCCGTCGCGAAGGCGACGTCGAGCGCTCCGTGCTCGACCCCGGCACGCCACCGCCGCTCGGGCCTGCCACGTCCTTGCATGACGGGCTCACCCAGACCATGGCGTGGTTTCGGCAACGCGCTCGCAGCTGACGGCGGCGTCAGACGCTGTCAGCTGCGAGCGGTCTCAAGCGGTCTCAAGGCCGCTGGTTGGCGTGCCCGACTTCCCAGCGCGTACGCGCGCCGAGCGGCGGGTCGCAAGGGTCGTGCCCTCGGCAGCGGGTCGCTTCGGGATGCTGTCGTTGGCATTCATCGGTGAGCTTGGTCGGACCCGCCTGTGCTCGGTCGCGCCACGCGGGCAGGCCACTATTATCCACAATGCGCGCCGCCAGGGCACCGCCTCGCAGGCGGAGGGTCGGGTCAGCGGCTCTGCCGCGGATCACCACAAAGCTGGGGTCTGCGGCTATGCTGGGGGATATGTGCCTGCGTCCCACCCGCACACTCGCGCCCTGGCTGCTCGGCCTGCTGATTGGCTGCGCTGCGAGCCCGCCGCACGCGCAACATCCGGCGGCCGCGCGGCAGATCGTCGTCGAAGAGCCGAGCGTGGTGAGCGTGCCCGCACGCTCTGCGCCGCCGTTGGCTGCGGTCTCGGCGTTGCCGCCCCTGGGAGAGGCCCTCGGCAGCACCGCTCCGGCGTTCCAGTGCGCCTTCGCGCTGACCGAGGTGCTGCTGCAGAACACGGCCAGTCACGCGCTTTCGCCGGTACCCCGCGTGCCGGAAGTCTGCATCACCTGGCTCGGCAAGAGCGACGAGCCCCGGCCCGAAGGCTTCGGAGCCTTCCAGGCCATCGCCTCGCGCGCCTTGACCGAAGCGCTGCAGGGGCCCGCCCACCAGCGTGACGTGGCGGTGGCGCTGAGCGCGCTGTGGCTCGATGCGCTCTTGCCAACGACTCTCGTGCTCGGTCCGCCCCCGGCTGCGGTCGCCAGCGATCCTGCGCTGTCGAGCGCCTACCAGGACGCCGCCACACGCCAGAACGGCATCGCGCTGCACGGCGCGCTCTACACGCTGCAGGGCTGCGTGGGCGCCACCAGCCCCGCAGATGCGAGCTTCGAGCCGTGGCGAGCGCGCTGCGCCGACAAGCTCGCCGCGCTGCAAGAGCGCGTGCGCAGCGATGCAACCCTGCGCAGCGCGCTCGAGGCTCACCAGGCGGCCCTGCGCGTCTGGGCGGCGGGTGAGCGGCCTGCCGGTCCCGCGCTGTGCTGGCAGCCCAGCACCAGCCCACAGGACCCAGCCGCCTGCGGGTCGGGCGTTGCGCCCGTGCCGGCCGCCCCCTGCCAAGCGCCCCCCTCGACCGAGGAAGAGTTCGCCGGCCCCTGGCCGCGCGATCACCGCTACGGGCCGCGCGATCCGAGCACCGGCGTGCGCGTGTCGGTTGCGCTTGCCGAGCCCGTCGCGCTCGATGCGCGACCGCTGCTCGCGCTGGACACGCACGCGCAGCTCGCTCGCTGCTTCGCCGAGGCCGTGCCCGCCGCACAGCCCGTCACGGTGGCCATCACGGCGCAGCTGTCGGTCGACGCCCGCGGGCAAGTGACGCGCGCGCAGCTGCAGCCCGTACGTGCGGGTGACGCGCCGGTCGCGCCGCCCAGCAAAGATTTGTTGCGGTGCCTGCGCGACGCACTGCGTAAGCTCAGCTTCGGCTGCGGCGCGGCCGTCCAGCCCGGCTCCGTGCACGCCACCGTCTGTCTGCGGCGTGATTGAGATCACACTTGCCCGGTGCTAGAGACCGGCCATGGCGCAGACTGGCGAGCTTCCCGCCGTGACCATCGTGATGCCGGCCTACAACGCCGCGCACTTCCTCCCGCTCACGATCCCGGCCGCACTCGCCGCGCTCGAAGGGGGCCGGCTGATCGTCGTTGACCCGGCGTCCACCGACGGCACCGGACAGCTCGCGCGCCAGCTCGGCGCCGAGGTGATCACGCTGGCCCAGCGCGCCGGCCCCGCGCACGCGCGCAACGTAGGCGTGGAGCAGGTCCGCACTGAGCTGGTGCTCTTCATCGACTCCGACTGCGTGGCTCATCCCGACGTCGTGCAACGCGTGCGTGCGGCCTTCGCCGAGCATCGCGATCTGGTCAGCTTGATCGGCTCGTACGACGCCGAGCCGCCCGAGCCAAACTTTTTCTCGCAGTACATGAACCTGCGCCATCACCTCACGCATCAGCGCGCGAACCAGGAGCCTGCCGGCTTCTGGGCTGGTTGCGGTGCGGTGCGTCGCGAAGCCTTCCGGCGCGTCGGGGGCTTCGATGCCGAGCGGTATCCGATGCCGATGATCGAGGACATCGACCTCGGGTTGAAGCTCTCCGCCATCGGACGCTGTCGCCTCGATCCGGCGTTGCACGTGACGCACCTCAAGCACTGGACCTTGCGCGGCGTCATCGAGACCGACATCAAGAGCCGCGCGATCCCGTGGGCCAAGCTGATTCTGCGCAGTGGCGAGCTACCCAACGATTTGAACCTGCGCGTCAGCCAGCGCATCGCGGCTGCGCTCGCGCCTCTGGTGCTGCTGTCGGTGCCGGTTCTGCCCGTGTTGTGGTTTGTGCAGCCAGCGTTCGCGGCGGTGGCGAGCGCACCGCTGCTGATCTCGCTCGCTCTGCACTGGGATGTGCTGCGAAGCCTCGTTCGGCTGCGTGGTCTGCCCTTCGCGCTCGGCTACTACTTGTTCCAGCAGGTGCACCTGACGTACAGCGCGGGCACGTTCGCGATCCTCTCGCTCTTGCATGCGACCCGCGGCAAGAGCGCACGCTGAGCGGCGCCCCAGTCAGCGTGTAGTCGCTGGTGTCGGCGCGGCAGGCAAGTCATCGGACGTCGCGCTCTGCGACGGTGGCTGGTCCGCGGTGAGCTCTGCGAAGCGCACACCCCCCAACGTGTCGCGGTAGAGAAAGGCGCGGCGGTCGGGATAGTGGTGCTGCCAGAAGCCGTACGCGGCCAGCAGGCCGTGCGCGCCGGGCGGAAGTCGCACGAAGATCAGCTCCTCGTCGAGCGACGGCGATGGGTTCGGAGGCCAGTACGCCCAGGTGACGGCGCGCTGCGCGAGCACCAGCTCGTTGGCGAAGACCAGCGCGCGCTTGGCTCCGGCGCGCGCGAGCAGCTGATACACGCGCTCACGCGTCGCGCTGCCGGTGACCAATACGCGCAGCTGCACCGGCAAGAAGCAGAGCAGACCCACGACACTCGCGGCGAGCATGGCCGACGCAAATTGGGCTCTCACACGCGTGCGCGGCGCTTGCTCCACGCGCCGTAGGGCGTTGCGCACGCCGTCGGCCGTGAGCAAGGCGAGCAGCGGCACCGCTTCGAACACGTAGATCGGTCCGGTGGTGGCAAAGACGGTTTTGGGGACCAGGATACGATACGCGTAGTCCGCTAGGACAAGGCCCCACAGCAGCCATGCGTTCTGCCGCGGACGCGCGAAGGGCACGAAGACGAGCGAGCATGGCCAGCCGAAGAGCCAGAAGCTCTGCCGCAGCAGCGCCGCCCCCAGCGAGTTGGCGATGGCCTGGCCGTTGGTGCTGAACGCGCCGTAGCTGCCGTGCAGCGTGAGGTAGCCCGTCGTGGCGACAGCGCCCGACTGTGCATGGTTGACCCACAGCAGGCTGCCTGCGCCCAGCGCCAGGCCGGGCGCCGCCGACAGCAGCAAGCGCGTGCTCAGCGCGAGCGTCGGTCGCGGTTGCCGCCGCCACAGCGCCACCGAGCCGGCCAGCAACGCCACGCCGACGAAGAGCACGCCGGGCATCGGTCGCACCAGAACGCCGAGACCAAAGGCCACTCCGGCGAGCGCGCTCCAGCGCGCGCGCGGCTCGTCGACCAGGTGCAACACCGCCCACAGGCCGGCCAGCATGCACAGGGTGGAGCTTGGCTGGGACAGCTGGGTGGCATGCGTGAGCACGAACTGCGGTGATGCCAGCAGGAGCAAGACCGCGAGCAGCCCACGCTGCGCGTCGAAGAACCTGCGTCCGATCGCGAAGCTGAGCAGCAGCGTGAGTGCTCCGATCAGCGGGACCACCAATCTGCGCAGGTGCAGCGCTTCGCCGGCAGCCAGCAGCAGCGGGTGGCCGACGGGGTATTGCCCGTACCAGCCATGCTCGCGCACGACGATGAACTGATTCCAGTAGAGAGCAGCGTCTGGCGGCGCAGGATTTAGCACGCGTCCGTGCAGCAGGGTCTGGGCCTCGAACGCGTACGTCGATTCGTCGTCGGTCACCGGCTGCTCGTGGAGCACGTAGGCACGCGCCAACAGCGCCGCGCACAGCATGAGTGCAGCGGCGAAGCCGGCGCTGCGAGCGGGGCTGCGCGTAGCGCGCGCGAAGGCGGCGAGCAACGCCTCCGGCAAGCGTGTCAGGACGAGCGCACGTGTCAGACACAGCGTTGAGAGCGAGCCCCAGAGCGCGTACCAGCCGAAAAACGCGAGCTCGCGTTCGTCGATGTTGCTCACGGCGGATTGTGGGAGGTCGAAGCCGTGATGCGCGCCGCCGGTCGCGACGAACGCTAGCCCACACAGCAGGCTGCCTGCCACGTACGAGGTCGCGTAGAGCCAAGAACTGCGGCCTGTGCGCGCTGTGTCCACGAGGAGCTCCGGGCCATGGGTGCGCTGCTGGCCGCCGGTCCGCGAGCGCAGCACGATCGCCGACCGGCCGCAAGACGACGCGCGGCGCGAAGCCGGCCAGTTGGCATCTGGCGGCGAGGGATACGCGAGCCAGTGCAGGTCCCGGGATCGATGCGGCCGGCCTGGCGTTCTACAGCTGTGGCAGCGCCTCGACCTGGAAGGGGGTCGCTGCGATGGAACAGCGGCTCGCGGCGCTTTGGTGTAGGCTGCCTGGGCGCGCATGCCAGCGACAAATGCGAGACTCGCCGTCCCCAAGGAGCGGCGACTATTGCTCGCGACGCTCGCGCTGCTCGCGGTGCTCGCAGCGGATCACGCGACGCTCGCCCCGACGCCGCTGTTTCCGCTCGATGACGCCTACATCACGCTCCACAACGCCGGTGTGTTGCTCGCGGGGCATGACCGGAGCTTCCCGGGCGTTCCGGCACTGGTCGGTGCAACCAGCGCGATCCACCTGGCTCTGGTCGCAGTGCTCGGCACGGTGATGCCGCTGGCGTGGGCCGGCTGGAGCGCAGCCTGGCTCGCCATCGGCCTGCTGGCCGCGGGCGTGTGTCGGCTCGTAACGCTGGCGCGCATGCCACTTTCGCTCGGCGCTGCTGCGCTGGCGGTTGCGCTGCTCGGCGCGGACGCTCCGTATCACCTGCTCAACGGCATCGAGACCGGGCTTGCGATGGCGGCTGTCATCTGGGCGTGCGCGCTGCATCTGCAGCCGCAGCCAGCGCGCAGCTGGCCCTTGCCCGTGCTGTGCGGTGCGTTGCCGCTCGTGCGGCCGGAGTTGGGTCTGTTGTCCGCGCTGATCTTGGTCGACCGCGCGCTGGCGGCACAGCCCGGCGCGCGGCTGCGCAGCTTGATCGGTGACGGTCTGCTGGCTGTCGGGGTCGCGCTGCCCGCGGTGCTCGCCTACTGGCTCACGACGGGCGCGGCCGTCCCGCAGACGATGAGCGCAAAGCAGCACTTCTTCGCCGAGAGCTGCCGTTCGCTGCCGCACAAGCTCGCATGGTTCCTCGCCGGGCTCGGAGGTTTCGCATCCCGATTGCAGCTGACGGCAGTCGGTTTCGCTCTGCTGCTCTTGGCTGGCTGGCGGCGCGTCACGCTGGGCTTCAGCGTGGGATTGCTCGCTGTATACGTCGTGGCTTTTCCCGAGGCCGCTCACCACAACGATCATCGCTATCTGTATCCGCTTATGCCTCTGAGCGTGGTGGGCTTCGTGCTTGCGTTCATGCGGGCGCAGGGGCGTTGGCGCATCGCGGTGGGCTGGCTGCTCGCGTGTGCGGGGCTCGCCAGCGTGTTGGGGCTGCCGCGGGTGACGTACATGTACCTGCGTGACCTGACGTTCACCGAACGGGAGCTGGCAGGCGTGGCGAGCTTCGTCCAGCGGACGATCCCCGAAACCCAGCCACTGCTGGTACACGACATCGGCTTCATCTCCGACCACGTGCCCAATCGGCTGGTCGACGTGGTCGGGCTCAAAGACCGCGGCGCGGCCGAGCTGCATCGCAAGCTGACGTGGGCGAGTTGTGGTCACGGACGCGCGCAGGTGCTCGAGCAACTCGCCCTGCAGCGCCACGCGCGCTACTTCGTGGTGTTCTCGCGCTGGGACAGCATGTTCTCGTTCACGGCCGGGCTGCAGGCGCGTGGCTGGGGGCTGCGGCCGCTGCGGGCGCTCGATGTCGCATACCAGGTCTACGCCTTGACCCCGCCCGCGGAGGTCGTCCGGTGAGCCAGCTGACTACGACAAGTACGCGAGGCTCGCGTCGGACTCTCGCGGCTTGGAGCTGGAGTCGCTAGTGTCGAACGCTCAGCGCATGTGGCGACTGTCGACCGGCGCCATCGCCGCACTCTTCGCCGCCACGCACACCGCCGCGGTGTTCACGGAGAACATCAACTGGGACGAGTTTGCAGCGCTCGACCGGGTCGCGACCATGCTGCGAACCCATCAATTGCAGGGCGGCGGTCGACCGGGTGCGGTCGAGCTCGTGCTGGCGCCGTTCGTCAGCGGATGTCGGGACGTCATTGCCACGATCCAACACGCGCGCCTATTGTGGGTCGCAGCGACGCTGTCTGGGCTGGTCGCGCTCTACCAGCTCATGTGCCGCATGCGAGCCCAGCGCGAGCAGCCCACGCGCGGTGCGGTTCTGGCGGTCGCGCTCCTGGCGCTTGCCTTGCCGTTCCTGCGCTGGTCGGTCCAGGTTCGCACCGATCAGCTGAGCGTGGTGTGCGGGTTGTGGGCAGGTGTTGCGCTGCTCGGCTCACGGAAGAGGGCCGTGCTCGCGCTGCTCGCGGGCTTCGGTCTTGGCGCCGGCGTGCTATTCACGCAGAAGCTCGTCTATGTGGCCGGTCTGTGCGCGCTGCTCGCGCTCGCCGACGTCTGGGTGGAGGGTGCGAGCGCGTGGCGGCGTGAACGCGGCGCCCTCGGGCTGCGCGCGCTGCTGTGCACGCTGGGGATCTCGCTCGTGGTGGGCGCGTTTTGGTGGCTGCTGCCGCACATGATCGCGTTGCCGAGAGCCATCCCCATCAACTATCCATCGCACGTCAGCGCGCACTACCAGAGGGCGTTCGGTGGGAACATGTACGGAGCGCTGCTCGCTGCGCTCGTTCCCCACTGCGCGCTGGTGGTCGCGCTCGCTGCGGCGACGCTGCGGGCCGTGTTGCGCCGACAAGGCTTGCGCCGACTCGTCGTGAGCTGGGTGTTGCTCTGCGCGGGCCTCGCCGTGGCCGTGGTTCACGTGAACCTCTTCCCGTATTTCTGGATGACCCTGGGGCTCTTTCCGGCTGCGGCGCTGGGCTACGCGGTCGAGGAGATCTCCGAGGTCATCCCAGTGCGCGTGCGCTCGCTCGCCGCCCTGGGGTTGGCCGCCGCCTTGCTACTGCCGGCGGGCATCTATTCGGTGATGCTGCTCGACGACACGCAGCGCGTGCAACGCGACGTGTTGCACTTTGCGCAGCGCCACTTCGACGCTCATCACAGTGGCTTTCAGCTCGAAGGCGCGCTGGCGTGTCGCGCCGATCCCGACCCATTCCCGGTCTACTTTCGAGAGCACATCGAGCGGCTGTTCTCGGGTCCCGAGGCTGCGGCCAACAGCGCCGCGCTCATCGAGCGCTTTCGGACCAAGCCGGTCTACTTCCTCATCGCGTCGCACATGATTCCGTTCTTCTCCGAGCCCGTGCAGCAGTTCTGGCAGCAGAACTATCAGCCGCGCTGGGGTCCGCTGTACGTCGTTGGCCGGCATATCGTCGGCAGCGCCGACGGATCGATCGAGCGCTGGGACGTCTTCGCCGCGGGACGTTACCGCTTCGAAGCTCTCGACCCGCACGACGGCTCGGCCCTGCGCGTCGACGGTCAGACGCTCGTGCACGGCCAGGCGCTGCAGCTGTCGCGCGGTGAGCACCGCCTCGAGCTGCGCGCGCCCGGCGAGGGCAGCCTGGTTCTGGCGGTCGACGACGCGGCGCTGCCACCGCAGGAGACCTTCTACTCAATCGGCCCGATCGTCGAGATCATCGGCCACGGGTACTTCCCGAAGTGAGCGGCTCGGACTGCGCGTGGCAGTACACGCGGAAGTAGCCTTGCGCGACCGGCGAGCGCAGCCCGAAGCGCTCGCTGAAACGTGAGTGATCGTCGTTCGTGCCGTTGACGAGCACGCAGTCGAAGGCGTCGACGTCACGCGGCTGCAGGCGCTGCGGGTACCATTCCAGGCCCTGCGTCCAGCGCAGCGTCCGCGGCCGCGCAAGCGCCACGATCCCGCTCTGGTGCTCGGCGAACGAGAAGCTCAGCTCGCCACCGTGCTCGGCCTGGAAGTACGCGAAGTCCTGCAGAAACGGTCGGCCGCGCAGGATGCTCGCGTCGGCGCGGTAGTCGAGCCCGAGCACGCTGCGCGGGCCGGTCACGCTCGCGAGCGATTCACGCAACCCCGACAGCTCGAGCTCCGAATGCACCGACCAGGCGAGCGTGGTCACGACCGCAAACCCCGCCGCCAACAGCAGTGCCGCGGCCTTCGTCCAGCGTGCCTGTGAGGCGGGTAGGGCCAAGAGCAGGAGCATGCCGGAGCACGACAACACCCGGCCATTGAACCAGATCGTGTTCAAGAGTTTGTCGGGGGCGACGAGCGCGAACGCCAGCAAGCTCGCGCCCACCGCCAGCAGCATCGGGTCGTAGCCCTGCCGCCGTGAGCGGCGCGCGCGGACGCAGACGACCGTTGCATACGCGACGAGACCGAGCAGTGCGAGCGGCTCCAGTGGCCCGCGCACGCCGCCGAAGCACGTGCTGCAGAGCCAGTCCCACGACAAGCGAGCTGCGATCGACGCCTGGTACACGACCCCCAGCTCGACGCCTGAGGCCCTGCGCGCCCGCGCGAGCGACGGCAGCCAGGCAGCCGCTGCCGCCGCGAACGGCACGAAGCACGCGCCCCAGCGCAGGGCGTACCCGGGGTCGCGCTTCAGCCATGCGCGTAGCAGGACCACGAGCGCGGCGCAGGCGAGCCAGAAGACATGCGCCCAACACAGCGCGAGCAGCAGCAAAAGGCGCACCGCGATGTCGCGCGCGCGCAGCGGAGCGCTGGACTCCCGCAGCGCGTGCTCGCAGGTCAGCAGGAAGATCGGCAACCCGGACAGGTAGTTGAGCAGCCCCCAGTACAGCGGCAGGCTGAACAGCAGCATTCCGGCGAGCAACGCATGTGCCGGATCGCGCTCGCGTCGCCAAGCGAGCACGTGCAGCGCGGCCACCGAGCTCTGCACTAGCAGCCACACCGTCAGCTTGCCGACCCAGCGCACGGACAGCAGCTGCGAGAGCGCCAGCATCGGCCAGTACACCAGCGTGTTCGCACCCAGCGGTCGTGCGACCAGCGACGAGAGATCCATGGTGTGCGGGTCGAGCCCCCACAGCTCACGCCACATGCGGATCTGCGCCAGGTGCTGTGGTAGGTCGGTGGCCGGCACGTAGTCGGCCGCCAGAAACGGCAAGGCCGCAAGCGCGCTGCCGACGATGAAGTACGCGAGCCGCGCGTTCACTTCGCGAGAGCCGCCTGTGGCTGCGCCGGACACGTACGACACGGTACCACGATCCTGCGCTCAACCCGGGCACTTGCGCGTGACTGCATCTTGCAGATCCGTGTGATGCGCGAAACGGTGCAGACCCAGAGCCTGCGCGGCGATCAGCGGCACGTAGCGCGGCGTCAGCAGAAGATAGCGCCGCCACAGTCGTTGCGGCTCGCTGCCCAGACGGAAGAGCCACTCCAGGCCCCGAGCCTGCATCCACGGCGGGGCCTGCGGTACGAGACCGGCGTGGAAGTCGAACGCTGCGCCCACCGCGAGCGTCGGGATCGAGATGCGCTCGCGCATCAGGAAGGTCCACCACTCCTGCCGTGGGCAGCCCATACCCACGAACAGGATCGAAGCCCCGGACGACTGGATTGTCGCCGCATCTTGCGCCTGCTCGTCCCTGGTCAGCGGGCGGAAGCGCCCGGCGAGCGTGCCTGCGATCTGCAGCTGCGGGAACTGCGCGACCAAATTGGTGGACAGCTGCGAAAGCACCTCGCCGCGGCTGCCGTAGAGGAAGATCGCTTGCGCGTCTCTCGCCGCTGCTTCGCAGACGCGCAGCATCAGCGTGGGACCGTACACGCGGTCGGACAGCTGTGCCTGGCGCGTCAAGCGAAGGCCCCAGCGCACGGGCTGACCATCCGGCGTCACGATGTCGAACGAGTTGAGCACGGCCGCAAACGACGGATCGCTGCGTGCCTGCATGATGGCGTGCACATCGGACGCCGCCAGCAGCAGCGAACGGCGGGCGCGGGCCGCATCGAGCACGCAACGCACCACCTGTGCGTAGTCGGTGACGCTGATGCCGACGCCGAGAATGTCGGCGCGGCGGGGCAGCGTTGTGGGACCGCGTCGCTGCATGCTCAAACCGTGTGTTGCGCGCCGCCGACGGCGATCATCGACTTGATCAGCGGGCCGATCCACTCGAAATGCAGCTGTGCCTGCGGGAACAGCAACCGGTACTCGCGGATGGCCAGCAGGCGTACCGTGACCACGTCCCTGCGCGCCTGGTCGACCTGCGGCTGACGCTTCATCCAGCCCAGATCGAAGTGCTGGTGCAGCCGCACGCGCAGCTCGACGGGCAGGAACTGCCAGGCAGGCACGTGATAGTGCGCCTCGATCGGGAAGTACTTGTACGGCGTCTGAACGAAGTAGCACCGGCCCACGCGCTGGATCTCGCGTGCCATCGCCGCCTGATCGTCGAAGCCGCCCACGTGCTCGATCACGGAGTTGGAGAAGCAGACGTCGAACGAGGCCGTCTCGAACTGGCTCATGTCGCGTGCGTCACCGATCACGG
>DASVHQ010000464.1:0-15012 GCA_036382515.1 Polyangiales bacterium
CCGAGCGCAGCGATCAGCGCCAAAAGCGCAACCACGAGCCGGCCTCGAGCTGCCAGCGCGCGCAGGAGCTGCGCCGACAGTAGGGCTCGTGTCGCCGTTGCCGGCCGTCGACTCGCTTGCTCGCCCACGCCCACGCCCATCCCATGGTTGGGCCGGCCACGCTCGGTCGCCGAGCCCACGTCCAGAAATCAGGATAACGACTACCACGGCTTGGGCGGGAAGGCAGAGAAATGGCAGAGTTGCCACCGTGACCCGGTCAGACCGCCACCGCTTGCTGCGTTCATGCTTGGCCGCGTGCTGTCTCGGCGGCGCGCTGCTGCTCTTGCGCTCGTCCAGCGCCACGGCTGCCGAGCCGGCGCGCCGAGCGCACAGCGCGCAAGCCGAGAGGGATCAACTCTGCGCCCAGCTGATCAAGCCGGACACGACCGAGCAAGCGTTCGAGCTCGTGCAGCGGCTGGCCGAGACCCGGAGCGCCGCAGCCACCGCTTGTCTCGTGCAGGCGCTCTTGGCGGGCCAAGCGGACGCGGTGACTGACCGGATCCTCGATGCACTCGGCGAGACGACCGAGCCCACAGCGCTCGATGCGCTCGTTCGCTTCACGCGGCATCGGCGCGCACAGGCGCGTGGTCACGCGTACGCCGCGCTCGCGCGCGCACGCGGGGCCGCAGCTGCGGCGTGGCTCGAACACGGCTTGCGGGACAGCGACGCCGGTGTGCGGGCGCTGGCCGCGCGCGCACTCGGCGAGCACGGCGGCGCGAGCGCGCTCGATTCACTGCTGCGAGCACTCGGCCGCGGCGAAGCCGAGGCGGCAATCGCGATCGGCAAGCTCGGCGATGCGGCGAGCCTGCAACGCTTCGCGGCCTATCTCGGCAAGCAACCGCTGGACGTGATGCTCGCTGGCTACCAGCGCTACCTGGAACGCAGCGACCTCGACCGTGCCACGAAGCTGCACATCGTCGCCACGCTCGAGGACATCACAGGCGAGCCCGTGCGCGCGTTCATGCAGAGCTTGCTCGCGCAGCCGAGCATCGCAGCGGATGCGCAGCTCTCCGGTGCGCTGCGCGGCAGTTTGTCGCGCTTGCGGCACGCCGGAAAGCCTGCGGCGGCTGCAGCCGCGCCGCGTGCGGAGCCGAGCCGATGATCGGAGCTTGGCACAAGGTCGCGCTGGCGATCACGCTCGGCTGCGCCGCGCTTGGCGCTTGCACTGCGGCCCAGAGCGAGCACGCTCGATCGCTCCCGAAGGCCTTGGAGATGACGTGCGACCAGAGCACAGCGAGCGTTGTCGGTGGCACAGGCACGGCACCGCACCCCGCCGCGCCGCAGCCGACCAACCTGCTCGGCAAACCGCTGATCGCAGCGATCACCGCCGCACCTGCGACGACACTGCTGGTCTATGACCTCGAGGCTGGACGCGTGCGCTGGAGCACAGCAGTCGACGCCAACGCGCGCCCGCAGATCCTCGCGGACATGGTCGTCACGACGCAGGGGCCTGCGATGCTCGCCTTCGACCTGGGAACGGGTGCACGTCGCTGGGCGGCCAGCTTCGACCGACCCGTGTGGCTCGGAGCAAGCCAGGCAGGTGCGCTCGTCGTGTTCACCACCACGACACCCACCCGGGACGCGGCACAGCGCGGCTCCACGCTCGTCGCCATCGACGCGCTGCGCGGGACCAAGGCGTGGCAGCGCACGTTTGCACAGGCCATCTCGCGACCCAGCTGCACGGCAGACCGCTGCTACGTGTTGGCCGACCACCACGAAGTGCTGATGTTGGACGCGCGCTCTGGCGCTACGCTCAACTGCACGACTCGCCGGCAGACCGAGCTCGAATGGGTCGACGCCAGTGATCGCGCCGGCCTGTTGCTCGGCGAGAGCGCGCCGCGTGCCGCGCTCGCGGCGGCCCCTCAACGCGTCGCCGACCAAGCGAGCTTGCCCGACACCGAGCTGCCCGGACAGGTCCTCTTTCGCCCCTCGAGCTACGTGCCGATTCCCGCGGCGCGCTCCGCACACGGTCGCATTGCGTTGCTGGCGCCGCTGTTGCCCGGACCGAACGGGGCAAGGCTCGCAGGGGATCGTTACTACTCGGTGTTCTACCGCGACCTATTCGCCCACGCCGCCGACGGACGCTTCGTCTGGGCGCGGCTACTGCCATCCGACGTGGTCGCCGCGGCTGCGGACGCCGCGGGACTGGTGGTCGTGACCGAGGACGGGGCGGTTTCGCGCTTCGATGCAGACAGCGGTGCGCAACGCCAGACCGGCTCGCTCGGTGCCGCCATCAGCAGCGCCGACCTCGACACCACGCAGGCCGCGCCCGTGCCGAGCGCTGCCCAGACGGGCACCGACCTGCGACGCTCGCTCACCGAGATCGCCCTCGATCCGGACATGCGAACGCTGCCAGCCCGTGCGCTCGCCATCGAAGCGCTGCTGGCCGCCCCGGAAGCTGCGGCCACCGCTGACTTGCTGTCCATCTACCAACACGACAGCACGCCGCCGGCGCTGCGCGAGCGCGTCGTGGCCGGTCTGCCCAAGCGTAGCGTGGGCACCGAGTACCTCGTCGATGCCTTGCTCTCGCGCTACGACTTCCTCGACGACTCGCGGCCGCCGCCGTTAGCTGCCATCGTTCCAGCGCTCGTCGCGCAGAAGCAAGAGCGCGCCCTGCCCCTCCTCCTCGACTGTCTCTTCGACCCGAATACGACGCTCGCAGACCTCGGGCTGCTCGTCGACGCCATCGCGCGACTGGGCGGTGCACAGGCTTGCGCGCCACTGGGCCAGTTTCTTTCGCTCTATCACGCCGACAGCGCGTTCGCGCAGGACGCGACCGCACTCGCGCTGGCCGCTCGAGCCGTTGCGAGCTGCGCGGACCAGGAAGCAAGCACGCTGCCCGCGCGCATCGCGCAGCGGACTGACACGTTGCCGGGGTTGCAAAAAGAGCTGCAGGCCATGCTGACTGACAGCGTGGCCCAGAGCAGCCCGGGGGCAGCCGGAACTCACGGGCTGCAGCCAACCCCCGCGCTGCCTGGCACGCTGAGCGCACTGGCCGTGCAACACACCTTCGCCGAGCACGCGCAGGACCTCCGAGTGTGTATCCTCGCCGAGCTTCCCCGCGTCCCAACCTTGACGGCCGTGCGCATCGCGTTCGTGGCCAATCACGATGGCAGCACGAGCGCCGTGCACATCACACCCGACACTGCCGAGTTGCGGCACTGCCTGACTGAGAAGCTGCACAGCTACCGCTTCCCCGCGTTTCGCTCCGGACGTCAGCTCGCGAGCTACGTCGTGACGCTGCGCCCGAGTGCCGCAACCAGCGACCCGACCAGCGGCACGCCAACAGACACGAGCGAGACCTTCTGGACGTTGTCGCAGACCCGGGCTGCGGGCCGCACGAAGATCCCGAGCGCGCCACCCTGGTGGCTGAACCAAAACCCGCTGTATCTGTCGGTCGACCCGCCTGCGCGAGCTGTTCGATCGGCCGCTGCCGCGGCAGCCTCGCAGGCGCACGAGGCCGAGGCACGACGCGTCGTGCCGGGCCCAGCGCCAGCAGCGAACGCAGCGACGCCGCAGCCGCCCAGCACGCCGTCAGACGCACGACCGGCCGACCCCGCCCGCACGCCTGCCGATGATAAGTGGTGGCTGCCGGCGCAGCACTGAGCGGCCGTTGCTCCAAAGCTCGGGCTAGCGAGCGCGACGCGCAGCACTCGACGCCACTCGCAAGTCTTGCTCCGCGCGAGCGAGGCCAGTCATCACCTCGGTGGACGCGCGTCGCAATGCGCTCGGTGCCAGTGGACCGAAGACGTCAGGATGCACGCTGTGCGCGAGCCGTCGCAGCGCTCGACGCGCCTCCGCAGCCGGCGCTTCGCCACGCAGGTCGAGCAACTCTGCAGCACTGGCCCTGCGACGGATCTGCCGCTGCTTGCGCAGCAACACGGGATAGCTTCCCGTCGACGAGGTCCGTGGCACCACCGCACCGAGCATGCCCAGCGCCGCGACGGTGCGCAGCGCACGCGCGGAGTCGTCGACGGTCGCGCGCAGCGCGCCCAGGTCAGTCCCTTGCTCGAGCAAACACAGCGCTGCTGCTTCGTCGGGCCACAGCGCGGCGTGCCGCGAAAGCCAGCGGCCAGACGAGGAGAGAGTCATCTGTAAGCCCGCGTGCTCGTGCTCGAAACGCTGAACGTCGGGCTCGTGCAACATGCCGCGCAGCGCCGTGAGCACGAGGTCGCAAGCCACGACAGGCTCGCTGACCCAGGGCAGGCCCACGGCGGCGTCGCCCAGCTGCAGCGTGTAGTCGATGGTCGGCCAGGCAAAGATCCCAAGTATTCGCGCTCGTAGCTGATCGCGCAGCGCGTGTTCCACGGCGGGCCGCGTGGCCGCTCCAGCTCGCACGAGCCACTGGCCGACCGGGTGGTCGGGCGCACCTGCGTCGAGCGCGCGCAGGTGCGCGGCCACGTCGAGATCCCCTTCGCGCAACAAGAGATCGCCGAGTGGCTCGGCCTCGCGCAAGAGCTGCGCGGCACGCGGCACGCCATCGACGATGGCGATGTGACAGTCATCGAGCTCGCAGCGCGCGACCAGCACGCCTGTGCGGCGAGCACGCGAGAGCGCGATAAGAGCGCGCGCGAAAGAGATCGCGCAAGGCGTGCGGTGCATTCCGCATGCTTACCTGAACACACCATCTCTGGCTAAAAACTGGCCATGAGCAGGCCGCGAATCGCTCGAAGATAGGCCGAAAGTGGTCGAGAGCACGCGGGGCAAGCAACGTGCTCAGCGCACGTAACGCGGGTCGCCGGGCTGCAGCGCCAGCGCAGAACGGATCTCGTCGTAACGGTTGGAGATCGAGCGCGGTGCCACGCCGTAGCGACGCGCGACCGCAGCCTGCGTGACCGTCGCGACCTCTCCGAGCTTGCCGATGGCGTACTCCACCGCTGCCGCATACACCGCCGGCTTGCTGACGCGCACGCTGCGCCCGCCGCAGAAGTCGGACCACAGCGCCTGCGCGCTCTCGACGTGATCGGGCGAGAAGCCGGCCTCGGGCATGCGGTCTTCCAACAGCCGCAACACTTGCTCCGGCGGCACCGGCGCGCCGGCCAGCCCGCCGAGCCCCTGCCTACGCGGTGCACTGCGCGGTGCGCTCTTGTTCTCGGGCGCGCCTTCGTTCACCCAATCCAGCAGGACGCGATGCTCGCGATTGCGAGGCGAGTGCTCCACCGCGCGCTCGGCCATGCTGCGTGCTTCGTCGAGCTGGCCCAGGCGCGCGAGGCAATGCGCAAGCGACGCAGTGATTTCGTCTTCTTCGGACTGTGCGCGATGCGCGAGGCGCAGGTGATCGAGCGCAGCCTTGGCGTTGCCCAGGCCCACGTCGAGCAAGTGGCCGAGGTTGTGGTGGTACCAGGGATTGCGCGGCGACAGCTGCACAGCCGTGCGATACGCAGACACCGCCGCGCGATAGTTTCCCAGCAACGCCTGGCACAGACCCATCAGCGCGTGCGCACCGTCGTCAGCTGCACCTGCGTCGATGACACGACGCAGGTGCAGCGCCGCGCACCACGGCGAGCCTTCGAGCTGCATCTCCGCCAGATGACGGTGCGCGAACAACGCGTGCACGCTTCCGTCCGGCGCTTCACGCGTCATCGTCTCGAGCACGGTCATCACATCGCCACCGCGACGACCGCTCGCGAGCGCGCGTTCTGCGCGCTCACGCAAACGATTCAGACGCGTGTCGATCGTGGCTGGCATGAGCGTATGCGTCCTATATCTCGCACCCTCGCACGAGGCAAGTCAACCCGCTTCGGTGCGCTGCTTGCGCAGGATGGCAACGAGAAAGCCGCCGAAATATCGCAACGGCGAATCCACGGCCAACTGTTCCGCAAACGAAAACGCGCGTGACAGAAGCGGTGACTTGTGCACAAACGCGCCAGGTGTGAACACGCGCACACCGCGCAGCGCTTCGAGCTCGACACCGGGTGGCAACAAGCGCGGCAACACGTGCGGTGCATCCCAGCGCGTGTACACATCGGCCTCGGTGCGTCCGTCGCTGATCGCTTGCGGACCCGCGATGCGCTTGGCGAGATAGCGCAAGCTCCACGGGTTGTAGAACTCGAGCACCATCTGGCCACCCGGCCGCGTGACGCGCGCGATTTCGGCGATGGCCCGACCGATCTCCGGTACGTGCGCGAGCACCTTGAAACTGCACACGAGGTCGAAGCTCTCGTCGGCGAACGGCAAGTCCGTGACGGATCCGAGCACTACGTTGAGCCCGCGTTGCTTCGCCAGGCGCACCATCCCAGGCGAGAGGTCCACGCCCCACGCGCTATCCGCGTGCTGCGCGAGCCGACCGAGAATCAACCCTGTGCCGCAGCCCGCTTCGAGCACGCGGCGACCGGTCGCAAGCGGCGCACAGATGCGCATCTCGAGGTCGTCGAGCATGCGATGGTAGCCGCGACCGCGCTCGCGCTCGTACCAGTCGCTGAAGTCGTCGTAATAGGCGCGGCTCGCGGCTTCGCTGTCGTGCTGTGCTTTGCTCATCGTGAGCCAGGGGGATAGGCGCTGCCGCGGCGCGCGTCAAGCCAAGCCCGCTGCACCGTCGCCTCGCGGGGGCACACGCTGGAACGAGGTCACGCGCACAGTTGGTCGTACAGGCTCTCGTACGCGTGCGCCATGCGAGCCGCCGAGTAGTGCTGCACGGCTGCGGCACGACCACGGGCTGCGACCGCATGTCGACGGACGTCGTCTTCGAGCAGCGACCGCGTCTCGGCTGCGACCGCATCGGGCTGCGTCGCAACACACACCGCGGCATCTCCCTCGGCGAGCTCCTGCGCCGGTGTCCCCATGCCCACCAGCACCGCGCGCTCGAGCGCCATCGCTTCGACCAGCACCAGGGGCATGTCCATCTTGGCATAGAGGCTGTCGGTCGGCAGCGTGACCAGATCCGCGGCGGCGAGCAGATCGTGGATGAACGAGGTCTCTCCGAGGAAGATCACGCTCTTGGTGAGGCCCCACGCATGCACGCGCGCGCGCAGCTCCTCGAGCCTTTGCTTCGCGGCCGGCGTCTTGGCCCTGCACGCCATCACCAGGCACGCGCAAAGTGTGCTCGGCAGCGCGCGGTGCGCGTGCAGTGCGAGGTCGGCGCCGCAGCCGAACTCCAGGTCGCCAGCGTACACGACCAGAGGGCCGGCCGTCGGCAGGCCGAGCCGTTGCCGCAAGCTCGGCCGCTGCGCCGGGTCGATGGGCGTGAGCGCTGCGATGCACGGCCGTATCAGCGCCAGTCGCTCGGGCGAGATCCCGGCGTCGAGAAAGCGCCGCTCGGTGTGTCGCGACAGCACGATCACGCGATCAGCGAAGAGCACGCGCTTGGAATCGACCTCGGGCAGCGGCGCGCTGCACACGGTCTGCAGCGTGCGCATGCGGCGCAGCTTCGCCGCCACGCGCCCGACCGCAGACGTCTTCGGGTTGGGTGCGAAGAAGAAATGCCATAGCCCCGCGCGCGGACCGACGAGCAGGTGGCGCAACACGCGTGCGTTGTCGGCGAGCGCCGGCGCGAAGCCCGCGACGTGCTGCGGATACACGGGCACGACCCTGGCGCGCGGCATGTCCAGCGTGACACCCGGCTGCGAGAGCACGATCGGCACATGGCGCTGCATGTGCGTCGCCAGATCGCGCACCAAGTTCTTCGAGCTGTCGTGCCAGGGAGGCACGATCGGCTTCGACACCAGCAAGACGTCCGCCATGCCACGCATCCTCGACGCGCCCGCGACCGCGCGCAACCGTCTTGTCGTGTTCACTCCGGCGCTTTGACTTTTCGCCCAAGTTCCGCACAATTGCGAAAGCTATGGCTGTAGAGGACGAGCGCAAGGTGGTCCGCGCGGCCGCGGAAGGGGCTGTCGAGCGCGAGGTCGTGCGCGACGTCGCGCGTCCTGGCCCTGAGCCACGTGAGCCGCGCGACACGCGCTTGCCGCTCGAGCGACTGGCCGCCGAGTTCCTCAAGCGTGGCCTGTCCGCCGGCCGCGACGTCAGCGAGTCCTTCTTTCCCAAGGAGCTCGCGACCAACATCGCCGCTCAGCTGGTGGACGCACGCCACGGCCTGGTGAACGCCATCGCGGGGGAAGTCGGGCGCTTCTTGCGGCAAGCAGACATCGCCTCCGAGATTCGCAAAGTGCTGGCTGGGCTGAACGTCGAAGCCAAGCTGCAGATTCGCTTCAGTGAAGACGAGCAGGGCAAGCTGCGCACGCGCACCGAGATCGAGTCCGCCTCGGCCGGCGGACGCAAGACACCCAAGCCGCCCACACCCGACGAACGCTGACCGGGGGCTGACAGAAACTCAGCGTCACCGCGAAGCCGGCGCACCACCGCGCGACCCGACTTCGCACCACGCGGCATGGCTCACCTCGGCTTGCTGACCTGGATCGCGCGACCCTCTGGCACGACACCCGGCGCAGACGCCGCGGGCGCAACGGGCGCCTCGGGATGCGCCGCGTGCTGTGCCACCGCGCCACCCTGCACGCGGGAGATCGTCAGATGGCGAATCACCACCGGCGTCAGCGGACGATTGTTCGGCGGGCCTGACTGCGGCACGCGCGCGATCCGATAGACGAGGTTCGTCGGCACGCACTGACCAAAGATCGAGTAGCTGCCTTCGAGATGCGGAGCGGCATCCTCGGTGATGAAGAACTGCGCTTCGTTGGTGTTCGGCCCGCGGTTGGCCATGCACAGCTGACCCGCACGATCGTGCTTCAGCGTTGGGTGCAGCTCGTCCGGAATCGTGTACCAGAGCCGACCACTGCCGTCGCCGGAACGGTCACCGGCCTGGATCATGAAGCCCGGGATGACGCGGTGAAACGTGGTGCCGTCGTAGTACGGCTGCCCTACCCACTCGCGCGCGCTGCCGTCCCAGAACTTTCGCAACCCGCGCGCCAGTCCGACGAAGTTCGCGACGGTGTTCGGTGTCTTGTCCTCGTAGAGGTCGCAGTCAAGTGTGCCGAGATCCGTGACGATGCTGGCGACGAGCGTGCCCTTACCCGACAGACCCTTCAGCGCCTGCTGCAGCGTGAACTTGCCGGCGTGCGGATCGGGGGAGCTCGGCGGCTGCAGGATCTGCCAGCCTTCCGGCGCCTTCATCGCGATGGCGGTGTCACCGGCCTTGGTCTTGGCGTGGATAATCTGGTAGCCGTCCGAGGTGGTCTCTTTGCCGTCCGCTGGCTGTGCTGCAGGTTGTGCAGGCGTCGCGGCTGACTTGGATGCCGCAAGTTCGCTCGCTGCAGCTGAGGCCTGGGTGTCCTGAGCCGCGTTGCTCACCTCTTCCTGGGGCTTGCGCGTGCAACCTGCAAGACAGAAGAGCGTGGCGGCGACGAGCGCCGCGACCGGTCGTGCCTGCGTCATTCGATCACCTCGACCTCGCGTCCACGGCGTCCACGGCGTCCACGACGTCCACAAAGCGCACGAACGTGCCCGCTTCGATGCCGTACTTGCGACAGAACCCTGCGTTGACCTCGAGCACGTACTGCGAAACACCGGGGACGCCGCGCGGCGAATCGGTGCGTGGGGTGGCGTTCTCGACCACGCCCAGCACGCTCTTGTCCGCCGCGATGAAGATCATGTCGAGCGGGATCAGCGTGTTGTGCATCCAGAAGGTCTGCGGCTCCGGGCGCTCGAAGAGAAAGAGCATGCCCGCATCGTCGTCGAGGTGCTTGCGGAACATCAGACCACGCTGGCGGTCTTCCGGCTTCTGCACCACCTCGACCCGCACGCTCACGGTGGCTTGTCCGGAAGGCGTCAGCAGGACCTTCGCCTTTGTGGCAATCGGCGCTGTCGACGGAGCCGAGGGTGCGGACGGGGAAGCTGGGCCGGCGACCTTGGGCGGCGCCGCCTGGGCCTCGCCGCCCGACGTCGTCGAACAGTCGAGCAAGACCGGGAGCGCCAACCAAAACGCGAGAACACTGGCACGAAGCATCGCGAGTTCTCCCTATCACACGCTGGCCTCGTCTCCAAACGCGCAAGCGCGCGCCCCGGTCGCGTGCACCCCCGACAGCGCAGTCGAGCTCAGTCGATGTGTTTCGCGAGTGCGACCAGCGGCGCGAGCGCACGGCGCACCAGCGCGCGTAGCCCGTCGCGGGACCGCAGGTACTCGGCGAGCAGCGGCCCCACCGCATAGTACGCGCGCACCAGCGCGCGCCCCGGCGCTTGGCTCTGGAGGTAGCGATCGCGTACGCGGCGTAGTGCGCCGATCTCGGAAGCAAGCGGTGTCCCGTAGGCCGCTGTGGCGACGAAGCATGGCGACACGGTCGCAAAACGCCGTGCCGTGGTTGTGATCTCGGCCACGCTGATCGGTCCGTGCTGGTTCAGCTGATCGATCGCGCGCACCGCCACGTAGTAGTGAGTCTGCTGCACCAGATCACCGATCTGGCCTTCGACCCACTGCCCGGCTGCAATCGTGGTCGGCAGCATCAGCAACGTCGCGCCTTCGGCGGCGTCCGTTGCGGTCTTGGCCTGGCGTCCGTTGCGCAGGAAGGTGGCCTCGTCGACGATCGGATCGGTGCCGTAGCGCAGCTCGTAGCTGTGGAGCGGCAGCTGCGAGCGTGGCGCCCTGAAGCGCACGACGATCCAGGTGTGCGAGCGCAGCGGGTTGTCGTGGTGGCGCAGCGTGAGCTCGTAGATCGCACCCACCGAGCCGTTCACGCCGCCGCCGGAGCTCTCGATCACCGTGCCCTTGGAGCTGCCATCGCTGCCGCCCGACGGAGCAGTGGTGGGCGCGGACCCGCCGGCGCCTGCTGCGCCCGCACCGGCCGCCGGCCCCGCGCCACCCGCGCCCGCGCCGCCGCGGCCGGCTGCGCCGATCTCGCCGCCGCCGGCCACGCCGCCGCTGCCGGCCGAACCGGTCGGCTGCATGGTTTGCCCGGGGTCCTTGACCGGCGGGGCATCTGGCAATGCCTGCAAGACCTGGGTATTGACGACGAAGCGGTGCCCGTCGGCATCGCGCCGCAAGCGATCGGCGCCGCTGCCAGACGCAGCCTGCGGATCGTCGGTGATGTTGGATAGCGGCAACGCACGGCCGTAGTCGCTGATGAACACATCCCACGACGAGCGCCCGACCGGCGTCGCCGCAGCAAAGCTCTGTTGTCCGGGCGCACCGAGTGTGAACGGCACCTTGAACACGACCGAGGGCTGGCCGCGGTACGGGTAACCGAAGGTCTTCGCCCAGTAATCCCAGTCGTTGCTCGGCGTGGTCGGTGTTGGGCAGCTCGTGGCGTTCCAGCTGCTGTTGTAGTCGCCTTCGACGTTGACCTCGAGCCACGCAACGTAGTCGCCCGCGGGCCAGCCCGCCGGGACGGTGAACAGCACGCTGTGCGGCGCATCGCCCGGCGGCGTCGCGGCGGTGATCGCGTCGATCTCGGGCATCACGCTGCGCGCGTCTGCGGCGAAGCGCGAGACATCCGCGCTGTCGTAACAAACCCCGGAGCTGGTGCACTGCGTCACGTCCATGCGCGGCGGGTATGGCGAAGTCGCAGGCAGCGGAAGCTCGCTGCCCGTGTGCAGCGACGCGACCGCCTCGAACGGCTCCGCATAACCTTTGGCGACGTCTTCGGCCGTGATGTAGCGCCCCTTGTCGCTCGTGAACACGCTGGCGCAGCTGACAGCGTCGAGGGCGTCGCGTGCGGACTTGTCCATCATGAACGACAGGCAGAAATAGTTGTCAGGCGACTGATCGACCGCTGTGCGCGAGGCCAGGCCCTCGATGCGGCTCTGGAAGATGACGCGTGTGAACTGTTTTGCGCCGGGCGCCGCGGCTCGGCGCGCAGCCCAGATGGGGAGCACGCCTTCGCGGCGACCGTAGGGCCAGCGATAGCCGCTGTTCATCTCCGAAGCGCCGGGACGGTTGCCGACGCCGCGATAGGCGACCGCTTCTGTGAGCTGCACCGCGGCCAGGTACCGCCCCGCGGCATCCTCGATCCAGGTCGCCACCTGCGCGCGCGCGGTCGGCGTGTACTTGAGCTCGAGCACCGCCACGGGCATCGAGTCGGCGCGCGCGCGCGCCGCCAGCAGCGCACAGACGAGCGCGAACGCGGGAAGTACGTGCCGTACGCACGTGCGGGGCGACCACGAATTCACGATCCGCAAAGCATAGCGCGCGCCCTGCCTGCGCGACAGCGCGCGCTGCAGGGAAAGGTGCGCCCCATGGGGCAAAAACCAGCTACGATGCGCCCATGGCGCGTGCTGGGAAGGTGTATCTGATCGGCGGCGGTCCGGGCGATCCGGAGTTGGTCACAGTGCGAGCCGTGCGCTGCCTCGGTCGCGCCGATGTCGTGCTCTACGACGCGCTCGTGCACCCGGACCTGCTCAAGCACTGTCGCCCCGACGCCGAGCGCATCTTCGTCGGCAAGCGCGCAGGCAAACCACACGAACGCCAGGCCTCGATCAACGAACGGCTGCTGCAAGCAGCGCTTGCCGGGCACATCGTGGCGCGCCTCAAAGGCGGCGACCCGTACCTCTTCGGCCGCGGCTCGGAAGAAGCCGAGGCGCTCGCGGCCGCGGGCATCGAGTTCGAGGTGGTGCCGGGCGTGCCGTCGCCGAGCGCAGCCACAGCGTACGCGGGCATCTCGCTCACGCACCGCGACCTGTCGAGCAGCGTCGCCTACGTCACCGGTGCCGAGTCTCCCGACAAGGCCGAGAGCGTCCACGACTGGTCACGCCTGGCCACCGCCACGCAGACGCTGGTGATCTTCATGGGGATGCGCAAGCTCGACGTGCTGATGCGCACGCTCGTGGACAACGGGCGCTCAGCCGAGACCCCGGTGGCGGTGATCCAGTGGGCTTCCACCCCGCGACAACGCACGGTTGTAGGAACCGTCGGTGACATCGCGAATAAAGTGCGTGCGGCAGGCCTGAGCATGCCGGCGCTCACCGTGGTCGGCGAGGTGGTGCAGCTGCGGCAACGGCTGCGCTGGTACGACACGCAGCCGCTGTTCGGCAAGCGCGTGCTGGTCACGCGCGCCGTCGAACAGGCCGACTCGTTCGCGCAGGCCCTGCGCGAAGCGGGCGCCGAGGCCATCGAGCTTCCGATGATCCGCATCACCCCGCCCGAGCGGCCAGCAGCGCTGCGCGCAGCCGTCGGCAAGCTGCATGGCTACCAGTGGCTGCTGTTCACGAGCCAGAACGGCGTCGACCGCTTCTTCGAGGAGCTGCATGCTGACGGCGGCGACAGCCGGCGCCTGGGCGGCCTGCGCGTCGCGGCCATCGGCCCATCCACGGCCGAGGCGCTCGCTCCCTACGGCATCGTCGCCGACCTCGTGCCGCACACCTTCCGCGGCGAAGCGCTGGCCGAGCAAGTGCTGGCGCAGCATCCCGAGGGCCTGTCGGGCGTGGCCGTACTGCTGCCACGCGCCGCCGTCGCCCGCGACGTGCTGCCAGAGACCCTGCGCGCCGCCGGTGCGCGCGTCGATGTGGTCGAGGCGTACCGCACCGTGGGGCCGAGCGATGAAACCGCAGCCCAGCTGCGCGACCTGCTCGAAAAACGCGCGCTCGACGTCGTGACCTTCACCTCATCCTCCACTGTCACTCACACCCTGCAGGTGCTCGGCCCGGACGCGGCGCGCCTGCTCGCGGGCGTCACCCTGGCATCCATCGGACCGATCACCACGCAGACCGCGCAGGAGCACGGTCTGCTCGTCAACGTGACCGCGAAGGAGTACACCATCGACGGTCTAACCCAAGCCCTCAAGCGGTACTTCTCGGAGTCAGTCTGATGCCCTTCCCCGCCCAACGCCCCCGCCGCCTGCGCCGCTCGGAAACGCTGCGCGCCATGGTGCGCGAGACCACGCTCGACCCCAAAGACTTCATCCTACCACTCTTCGTGATGCCCGGGCAGAACGTGCGCAACCCGGTCGCCTCCATGCCGGGGGTGTTCCAGCTGTCAATCGACCAAGTCGTGGTCGAGGCACGCAGCGCGCACGCGCTCGGCGTTCCTTCCGTGATCCTGTTCGGTCTGCCCGAGCACAAAGATGCCATCGGCAGTAGCGGCTGGGACGCGCAAGGGCCCGTGGCGCTCTGCGTGCGTGCGCTCAAAGACGCGCTGCCGGATCTCGTCGTCATGACCGACGTCTGCATGTGCGAGTACACCGATCACGGTCATTGCGGCAAGCTCACCACGGACAAGCGCGGGCACGTGCAGGTGGACAACGACGCCACACTCGAGCTGCTGGCGAAGGAAGCCCTGTGCCACGCACGCGCGGGCGCAGACGTCATCGCACCCAGCGACATGATGGACGGCCGCGTCGGCGCGATCCGGACGGCGCTCGACTCCGAAGGCTTCGGTGAGATATCGATCCTCAGCTACGCCGCCAAGTACGCGAGCGGCTTCTACGGCCCATTCCGCGATGCCGCCGAGAGCACGCCCAAGCAAGGCGACCGACGTGGCTACCAGATGGACCCAGGCAATGCGCGTGAGGCGCTGCGCGAGGTGCGTCTGGATCTCGATGAAGGCGCCGACATGGTGATGGTGAAGCCCGCGCTGAGCTATCTCGACATCATCACACGCGTGCGTTCTGCCGTGGACGTACCGGTGGCCGCGTACAACGTGAGCGGCGAGTACGCCATGGTCAAGGCAGCGGGCAAGGCCGGCTGGATCGACGAAACGCGCGTGATGCTCGAGGTGCTCACCTCGATCAAGCGCGCGGGCGCGGACATGATTCTCACCTACCATGCCATCGAAGCCGCTCAGGCGCTGGGAGCTTGAGCCATGCGCTTTCGCAACGCCCTGTCACGGTTGGTGGTCGTGGCCGTGCTCGCAGGTTGCACGGCCCAGGCCCAGGAAGCTCGCACCGTCGAGCTCGGTGACAAGGTGCTCGCTGCGGCCAGCACCAACTCGCACGGGCAGTGGGAGAGCGCACCCTGGAGCGGGTCGAAGTGGATTGCGCTGGGTGCCGGTGCCAAGGTCACGGTCGCGCACCCGCTCGGGCGCAAGCCCACGCTCGTGCTGCCCTACCTGTCGTTCGTAGAAGACGACACGAACCAGGCTGCGACCCGACGCGC
>DASVHQ010000465.1:0-44655 GCA_036382515.1 Polyangiales bacterium
TCACCGCATCCACGTGCACGCCACCCTTGTGCGCGAACGCGCTCTGCCCCACGTACGGCTGTTGCGTCCAGGGCGCGCGGTTGGCGATTTCGTCGACGCTGCGCGACAGGTGCCGCAAGCGCGTGAGCTGTGCGTCGCTCATGCAATCGATGCCCATCTTGAGCTTGAGCGCGGGGATGATGGAGATCAGGTTCGCGTTACCGCAGCGCTCGCCGTAGCCGTTCACGGTGCCCTGCACCATGGTCGCGCCGGCGCGCACGCCAGCCAGCGTGTTGGCCACCGCCAGCTCGCTGTCGTTGTGCGTGTGGATGCCAACCTTGACCTGAACCCCTGCGACCACCTCGCGCACCGCGTCGAGCAAGACGTGCGGCAGGGTGCCGCCGTTGGTGTCGCACAGCACGAGAAACGCTGCGCCACCCGCCTGCGCCGCACGCAGCGCCGAAAACGCGTACTGCGGATCGTCGGCGTAGCCGTCGAAGAAGTGCTCGGCGTCGAAGATCACTTCGTCGACGCGCGACTTGAGATAGCGAACGCTGTCCTCGATCAGCTCGAGGTTCTCCTCGGGCGTGATACGCAGCGCGTCGATCGCGTGCAGCTTCCAGCACTTGCCGAAGATCGTGATGGTGGGCGTGCCGGACTGCAGCAGCATCTGCAGGTTGGCGTCTTGCTCACACTTGATCCCCGCGCGGCGCGTAGAGCCGAAGGCCGCGAGCTTGGCGTTCTTCAGCTTGAGCGAGCGCTTGGCCTCGTCGAAGAACGCTTCGTCGCGCGGATTGCTACCCGGCCAGCCACCCTCGATGTAACGAATACCGAGTTCGTCGATCAGGTGGGCGATCTGCAGCTTGTCAGCCACTGAGAGCTGAACGCCCTCGCCCTGGGTCCCATCACGAAGACTGGTATCATAGAGGATAACTGACACTGCTTGCACCACCTGGCCCAAGTTGTAAGGCCACTTTCCGCGTTTGCCACAAAACGTGGGCGTTTCGGCCTGGCGCGCCTGGCCGGCAGGGTGGCTGGGGGCGCTCGTCGCCCTTTCGCGGAGATCCTGCCGGAGCGGAACACCATAGTGGGGGCGGTGTTAGGGATCAAGTTGACGGGTGCCGCGGCGCCACAGGGCACGCCGCGCCAGCTCGGCAAGTGCAGCGCCGGTCAGCACGAGGCCCAGGTGCTTGGTCAGGAAGAGCGCGGAGGCGTCCGGGCGCAGGTCGAAGAGCTGCGTGCCGCGCATGCCGGTGCAAGCGCCATAGACCCCGGCACCGAGCGCAAGCACGACGCCGACGTGCAGCGCGGCAAGCAGCGCTTTGGGCTCGAAAGCCTGGTCGAGCTTGTGTAGCTCCGGCAGCAGGCAAGCCGCTGCGAACACCAGGAGCCCCAGCACGAGCGCAGTTTCGCGCAGCGCCTGCACGGGCCCGGGCAGCATGCCCAGGTACAGCGGCGAGCCGGGCGCCTGCGTGGCCAGCACTTCCCAAACGCCAGCCGCCGCCGCGAGCAGCAATGCGAGGCTGGCCAAACGCAGTGTGGCCCGAGCGCTTGGCGACGAGAGCATGGAGGTAGCGTGTTTATCCCAATGGCTGTGGGTTGCAACCGCGTAGGCCAAGCGCCGCTGCCGCCGCCGGGCGCACGCCCGTGCACGAAGCTTTCCGAGCGCGCCTCGGTTTGCTACACCCGCCCCCATGCTCGACCTGCGTTACGTCGTGGATCACCTGGATGAAGTGCGTGCTGCGCTCGGCCGTCGCGGTGAAGCGGCCAGCCAAACGCTGGAGCCGATTGCGGCTCTCGCACGGCGGCGCAGCACCGCGATCACGCGCCTGCAAGCCCTGCGCGAGGAGAAGAACGAAGCCAACGCCGCCATGGCGAAGCTCGACAAGCAGGGCGACGAGTTCAAGGCGCGGCGCGAATCGCTCAAGCGCATCTCCGACGAGTCGAAGCAGCTGGAGGCCGAGGAGCGGCAGGTGCAGGAGGCGCTCGAGGCCGCGCTGCTCAACGTGCCCAACCTGCCGGCGCCGGGTATCCCCGATGGCAAGAGCGAGGCTGACAACGTCGAGCTCCGCAAGCACGGCGAAAAACCCGTGCTCGCCTTCGCGCCCAAAGATCACGTGGAGCTGGGCGTGGGGCTGCGCATCCTGGACTTCGATCGCGGTGCCAAGCTGAGCGGCGCGCGCTTCTCGGTGCTGATGGGGCAGGGCGCGCGCCTGGAGCGTGCGCTGCTCATGTTCATGCTCGACCTGCACACCGCCGAGCACGGCTACACCGAGGTGTGGCCGCCGGCGCTCGTGAACGACGAGAGCCTGCGCGGCACGGGGCAGCTGCCCAAATTCGCGAGCGATTTGTTTCGCATCGCGCCCGACTGGCAAGACAGCATCGCGACCGCCGACAAGCCCGATGCAGCGCGTCGCGAGCTGTACTTGATCCCCACGGCCGAGGTGCCGGTCACGAACCTCCACCGCGACGAGATTCTCGAGGGCGATGCGCTGCCCATCAAGTACGCCGCGTACACACCGTGCTTTCGCTCGGAAGCAGGCAGCTACGGCAAGGACACGCGTGGGCTGATTCGCCAGCACCAGTTCGACAAGGTGGAGCTGGTGCGCTTCGAAAAGCCCGAGAACGCCGAGGCAGCGCTCGAAGAGCTGACGCGCCACGCAGAAGCCGTGCTCCAGCGGCTGGGCCTGCACTATCGCGTGATGGAGCTGTGCGCAGGTGACATCGGCAACGGCGCCAAGCACTGCTACGACATCGAGGTCTGGCTGCCGGGCCAGAACGCGTATCGCGAGATCTCCAGCTGCTCGTGGTTCGGTGACTACCAGGCGCGGCGTGCGCGCATTCGCTACCGCGCCAAGGCCGGCGACAAGCCGCAGCTCTTGCACACGCTCAACGGCTCGGGGCTTGCCATCGGACGCACGCTGGTCGCGATCCTGGAGCAGTATCAGCAGGCGGACGGCAGCGTGCGCGTGCCCCCGGCCCTCTTGCCGTACATGGCTGGGGTGGAAGTGATCAAGTGAGCGCGCAGCCACGCATGCAGGTACGCGCGGCCATACCCAGAGGCCGGTAGCCTTGTCGTCGCTGCGGATCGAAAGCGCGGTACTGCTTTCGAAGCTGACCAGCTTCGAGCTCGGCGGCGCGGCGGAGCACTTCGCACGCATCGATGACGACGCGATGCTGCTGGAAGCGCTACGCTGGGCGAGCGCGCGCAAGCTGCCGGTCACGGTGCTCGGCGCTGGCAGCAACGTGGTGGTCAGCGATCGCGGCGTGGCGGGCATCGTGTTGCAGCTGACAACGCGTGGCGTCACGTTCCAGGCGCAGAGCGCCGACATTGTGCACGTGCGTGCGTGCGCCGGCGAAGCGTGGGATGCGCTGGTCGAAGCGTGCGTGGCCAGGGACCTGGCGGGCCTCGAGTGTCTGTCGGGCATCCCGGGCTCGGTCGGCGCGACGCCGATTCAGAACGTGGGCGCGTACGGGCAAGAGGTGGCGGACAGCATCGCCTCGGTCGAGGTGCTCGAGCGCAGCACGCTGCAGCGCCACACGCTCAGCCCGGCACAGTGCGGCTTCAGCTATCGCGGCAGCGCGTTCAAGCAGCAGCCCGAGCGTTACATCGTGCTGGCCGTGAGCTTCGCGCTGCGCGCGCATGGCGCGCCCACGCTGCGCTATGCGGAGCTGAGTCAGGCGCTGGCGCGGCAAACGCAAACGCAAACGCAAACGCAAACGCCCAATCTGCTGCAGGTGCGCGCCAGCGTGCTCGCGCTGCGCCGTGCGAAGTCGATGGTGATCGACCCGAGCGACGAAAACCGCCGCAGCGCGGGCTCGTTTTTCACGAACCCCGTGGTCAGCGCGGCACGCGCCCAAGAGGTGATCCAGCTCGCAGTGCAACAGCAGCTCGTGGCGCGCGCCGAAGACGTGCCGCGCTACCCACAGCCTGACGGAAGCGTGAAGCTCGCCGCAGGCTGGCTGATCGAGCGCGCGGGTATACAAAAGGGCCTGCGCCACGGTCACTTTGGTGTCTCCAGCCGACATGCGCTCGCGCTCGTGCATCACGGCGGCGGCAAGAGCGCAGAGCTGCTCACGCTGGCCCGCATGGTGGCGCGTCGTGTGCGCGAGGTGTTCGGCGTGGACTTGGCCGTGGAGCCCGTGTTCCTGGGATTCGACGTGGACCCGATGTCGGAGCCAGCCGCCGATGGCACTTGAACCCGTGAGCGCAGCCTTCGTGGCACCGTCACATCCCCACCAGGTGTTCGGCGCGGTCGAGGATGCGGAACAGTGGTGCCGCGAACAGCTCGCCGCCCGCAGCCGCTGACGCGCTCACGCGCTCACGCGCTCAGGTCTTCACGCCGCTGGCTTGCGCCGCCGAGGCATCACCGTACATTGACTCGGCGATCTTGTAGGCGCTGGTCTCGAGCTGCGCGAGCGCGTCGCGGATCGCGATGGCGTCGCCGGCTCCACCGATCAGCTCGCGCAGGTAACCGATGTCGCCGCGCACCTGCTCGATGATCGCCTTGTCGACGAGCTCCGCACACTCCTCGACGGCGCGCTCGCTGGTGTAGAGCAGCGCCTCGGCGTTGTTGCGCAGCTCGGCTAGCTCCTTGCGCTTGTTGTCGCTCTGCTTGAACTTGTCGGCCGACTCCAGGATCTTGGCGATGTCGTCCTGCGACAGGCCGCTGGACGCCACGACGTTCACCGCTTTCTCGCGGCCGGTGCCGAGATCCTTCGCCGACACGTGCAAGATGCCCTCGGCATCGATGTCGAAGTTGACCTGGATCTGTGGCAGCCCGCGCGGCGCAGGCGGGATGTCACCCAGCTCGAACTTCGCCAACGTTTTGTTGTCGGCGGCCATCTCGCGCTCACCCTGCAGGACGTGGATGGGCACGAACGGTTGGTTGTCGACGCTGGTGGTGAAGACCTCGCTCTGGTGCGTGGGGATGGTCGTGTTGCGCTCGATCAGCTTGTAGAACACGCCACCGCCGGTCTCGACGCCGAGCGACAGCGGCGTGACGTCCAAGAGCAAGACCTCTTCGACCTCGCCGCCGAGCGCTGCGCCCTGGATGGCTGCACCGATCGCAACGACCTCGTCCGGGTTCACGCCCTTGTGCGGCGCTCGTTGGAAGAAATCCTGCACGCGCTTTTGCACCAGCGGCATGCGCGTCATGCCGCCGACCAGGATCACCTCGTTGATGTCGCCGGTGCCGAGACCCGAGTCTTTCAGTGCTTGCTGACACGGACCCAGCGTGCGCTCGACGAGATCTTCGGTGAGCAGCTCGAGCTCGTTGCGCTTGAACTTGGTCACCAGGTGCTTGGGACCACTGCTATCCGAAGCGATGAACGGCAGGTTGATCTCGGTCTCGAGCGACGACGACAGCTCGTGACGCGCCCGCTCGCTCTGTTCCTTGAGACGCTGCAGGGCGATCCGGTCCTGCAACAAATCGATGCCGGTTTCTTTCTTGAACTTAGTGGCCAGGAAGTCGATCACGGCGTTGTCGAAGTCTTCGCCGCCCAGGTGGGTGTCACCTGCCACGGCGCGCACGCTGAACACGCCGTCCGAGATCTCGAGCACGGAGACGTCGAAGGTGCCTCCGCCCAGGTCATACACGACGATGCGCTCGCTGCCCTTGCTCTTCTTGTCGAAGCCGTAGGCGATGGCGGCAGCCGTGGGCTCGTTGATGATGCGGCGCACATCGAGGCCCGCGATCTTGCCGGCGGCTTTCGTGGCGTTGCGCTGCGCGTCGTCGAAGTACGCGGGCACCGTGATCACGGCTTCCGTGATGCCGGTGCCGAGGTAGCTCTCGGCGATCTGGCGCATGGTGTCGAGCACCATCGCGGAGATCTCGGGTGGGCTGTAGATGTGCTCGTGCACCTCGACGGCGGCGTCACCGTTGGGCTGAGCCACGACCTTGTACGACACGTGATCGGTGACGCGTTGCGTCATCGGCGAGTCGAACTTCTGACCCATCAGGCGCTTGATGCCGTAGACGGTGTTCTCGGCGTTGGTCACCGCCTGGCGCTTGGCCACCTGGCCGACGCGCCGCTCGCCAGCTTCCGTGAAGCCGACGATCGAGGGTGTGGTGCGCGCACCCTCGGTGTTCGGGATGACGACCGGGTCCCCCGTCTCGATGATGGCCACACAACTATTGGTCGTCCCGAGATCGATCCCGATGATCTTGCTCATTCAGCCTTCACCTCACCATTGCCCGACACCTTTGCGTCGGGTTGGGTCGCGGCCGCTTCTGCCCCCGAGTCCTGCATTGCCGCTGATGGCGGCGTACCACTGCTGCTGCTTGGGCTGATGTCGGCGACGGGCTTCACCGGCTTGCGCGCCACGACGACCATGGCGGCGCGCAGCAAGCGTTGGCCCACCAGGTAGCCGGGCACGACCTCGGTGAGGATCGTCCCGACTGGGTGTTCGTCGGTCTCCTTCTGCTGAATGGCCTCGTGCAAGGCCGGATCGAAGCGCTGACCGACCGTGGGAATGCGATTGAGCCCCATGCGCTCGGCCGTGTCTTCGAAGAGCTTGAGCACCATCTTCACGCCCTCGACGACAGACGCAATGGTCTGGGCGCTGTCGGCGGCGGCGACGGCACGCTCGAGGTTGTCGAACACGGGCAACACCTCCTTGATGGCGTCGTCCTTGCCGCGCAGACGCGCGTCTTCGATCTCGCGGCGCGCGCGCTTGCGATAGTTGTCGAAGTCAGCGGCGGTGCGCAGCAGCTGCTCGCGGAACTGATCGCGCTCGGCCGCCACAGTGTCGACCTTGGTGTCGACCTTGGTATCGACCTTGGGGGCGGGGTCTGCGGAGCCCGTAGACGCAGGTGCGGGCCCGGACGCCGGTGCTCCGGCGGTGTCGGAAACCGCCGCGGGGGTGGGATCGGCAGCACCAGGCTTGTCGACCGACGGGGATGTTTCGTTTGGAGTGTTCACGGATAATTTCCGATCCGGCACGCAGCGTGGCGGACGAGCTGACCCTGGAGGATAAACCGCCGGTGCCCAGCATAACAACTCGGGATTCCCTGCGCTCGTTCGTGGCGAAGTCGAGCGTGCCGACGACCAGCCCGTTTGCGTCGTACGGCGCCCATGCGGGGTTTGCACCCACATGAGCGGGCCCTGGCTGCGCCGGGCTTCGACGCCAACGGCTGCGAGAGCGCCAGCTGCGCACCCGCAAGGCTCGCCGCGCAGCGCGGGTTGAGCGGACCGGCCAGGCGAGCTACAGCAGCGGACCGCAACGATGCCGACCGACATCCCATACTGGGCCGCCTTGGTGTACGGCGTGCTCGCGGCCGCCATGATCCTGCTCGGCGGTGGCCTGGTGGGCCAGACGCGTAGCCTGGGTGAGCCGTGGCGCAACGCGCTGGCCGCGCTCGGCGCCGGGTTCTTGATCGCGCTGGGCCTCCTGGGCGCGCTGCCCGAGGCGATCGAGCAGGCGCACGCGACCGCGCTGCCGCTGACGCTCGCGCTCGCTGCGATCGGAGTGATGCTGCTGGTACATCGCGCGGGCCACGGACACGGCGGCGCGAGTCACGGGCACGCCCATGCTGGACATCCCGACCACGCCCACGCCGAAGCCAGCGAGCAGAGCGCGCCGGAACTTTCGGCGTACGACACGCGCCTCGCGATCGCCGGTCTCACGCTACACGCGCTGCTCGATGGCGTCGCGGTGGGCGCCTCGCTCGCGAGTCACCGCGAGCTGGGCTTACTCGTCGCGCTCTGCGTGCTCTTGCACAAGGTGCCCGAGGGCGCGACGGCCGCAGCGCTCACCTACGCCGGCGGCGGCGAGACTCGCAGCGCCAGGCGCAACGTGGCGATCATCGCAGCCGCATCACTGCTGGGAAGTCTCGCGATCTTCGCCGTGGGCCCCACGCTGACCTACGCACTCGCGATCGCCGCCGGCGTGACCTCGGGCGTGGGTCTGGGCATCGCCAGTCACCTGCTACGCCGCGATGCCGGCAAGGCGCTGGTCGGCATGAGCGTGGGCGCGGTGATCTTCGCGCTCAGCGAGTGGCTGATGCACCGCTAGCGCGTTCAGTGAACGCGTTCAGTGGACGCAGCGCGAACGTGCCGCGAACTGGACCGCACGAGCGCGCGTGTAGCAGATTGCGGGGATGCGAGAACCAAGCTCGCCGGTGTGGCTCTTGCCTTTTGGGCTGCTGGTGTTCACGATCGTCGCCGTGCCGTTGCACATCCTGGATAGCCAGGGTTTGCCTCGCTATCGGGCCCTGCGCAGCGAGCTGCAGCGCCTGCGCGACGACAACGAAAACTCCCGGCGCGAGGTGGAGCGACTCGGCCACGAAGTCGAGCACCTGCGCAGCGACCCGCTGGCGGTCGAGCACATCGCGCGCGACGAGCTGGGCATGGTCCGCAAGGACGAGCTGATCTTTCAGTTCGCGCAGTGAAGCGCCGCGTGCGCGCACGCGCAGCGCCGCTTTTTTTGACGGCGCAGGCCGGCCTCCCGTATGTGATGGCTAGCCCCGATGACAACGTTAGTGCAAGCAGCTTTGACCGTTCGTAAAGGGGCTCGCGCCTCGTTCGGACACGCGACGGCCCTGGCGATCGCGCTGCTCACGGCGCTCGGTGTGTTCCACGATCCAGCAGCGCTCGGACTCGAGCACGCGGTGGTGCTCGCTGCGTGGCTCGTGGTGTTCGGTTCGCGTGCGCACTCTCGCATCCATGCGCGCGCCAAAGACGCGCAGCGCAGCGCGGGCGAGAGCTGGTTCGATTTGGAGCAGGGCTTGCTCGTGCTCGTCGCCACGCATGCGGGCCTGCAAACGCTCGGCGGCCTCACCTCGCCGCTCTACCCGGTGCTCTACGTGTTGGTCGCGTTCACCACGGCGTTCTCGGAACGGCGCGTGGGGCGGCTCCTGGTGCTGGTCGCGCTGTGCTTCGAGGCGCTGCTCTACTTCGTGACCGAGGGCCGGCACGATCCCAAGCCGTACGCGCTGCACGCGATCTTTCTCACGCTCTTCGGGCTGATCAACGTGATCTTCACGCAAGCCGAGCTGCAGCGCGTGCGCCTGGTCACCAACCGCGAGCGCGAGCAGGAGAAGCGCCGCGTACAGGACGACGCACGCCTATTCAGGCTCGCCACCACGCCCACCCAAGCGCCCGAGCGCGACGACGACAAGCTGTTTCGCGGCAGCGTGGAAGAAGTTCACCAGGCGCTGTTCTTCAACCTCGAGCTGCTCAAGCGTACGCTCGGGCTGCACACCGCGGTGCTGCTGTTGCGCGACGAGCACGAGACCAAGCTGCGCATCGTCGAGATGGTCACCGACAGCGATGACATTCAAGACGGCCCGTTCTCGCCCGGCGAGGGTGCCGTGGGCGCCTGCTACCAGCGCGGCATCGTGATGAACCTCGAGCACCTGCGCCCGGGCTATTCGGGCCTGTGCTACTACCGCGGCCCCGTGCAGGTGCGCTCGTTCGTGGCCGTGCCGGTGCGCGAGCACGGGCAAACACTGGGCGCGCTGTGCGCCGACCGCATCGACGACCGCCCCTTCACGCCGGCCGAAGAGCAGACGCTCGCCGGTGCCGTGGAGCACCTCTTGCGTGCGCTCGAGAACGAGCGCGTGTTCGTGCAGCTGGAACGCAGCAAGCGCGAGCACACCGTGCTCTACCAGGCCTCGCAGGCACTGGGCGCCGCGCTCACCGAGCAGGCCGTGCTGGATGCCGCGCTGACCGCAGCGCAGCAGATCGTGCCGCACGACTTCGCAGCGGTGACGCACTACGACACCGAGACCGGCCAGCACTCGATCCGGCGCGCCATCGGCGACGGCGCCGAACAGCTGTCGAACCTGAGCTTCCGCGACAACACCTCGCTCACCGCGATGGCCGTGCAGAATCGTCACTACCTGCCGTACCGCGGCGACTTCGATAGCCAGAGCCAGGTCGTCTACACACGCAACACCAACCTCGCCGGCATGCACTCGCTCTTGATCGTGCCGCTCCTGGTGCGTGACGTGGCGATCGGCACGTTCGCGCTTGCGGCCCATCGACGCGACGCCTTCTCTCATCAGGTGCGGCCCGCGCTGCAGGTGCTCGCCAATCAGATGGCGGTGGCGCTCTCGAACGCGGCGTCGGTGGCGCGCCTGGAAGAGCTCGCAACCACCGACGGCCTGACCGGCTGCTACAACAAGCGTTACTTCAACGAAGAGCTCAAGCAGCGCTTGCAAGCCGCACAGCGCTTCGGCCGCAAGCTCTCGCTGGTCATCGCAGACATCGACCACTTCAAGGTGGTCAACGACACCTACGGGCATCACACCGGCGATGTGGTGATCCGCGAGCTGGGGGAGCTGCTGCGCCGGCTGAAGCGCGAGACCGACGTGGTGGCGCGCTTCGGCGGCGAAGAGTTCTGCATTCTGTGCGAGGAGACCGATACCCAGGGCGCGCAACTGCTCGCCGAGCGCGTGCGACAAGAGCTGGCCGAGACGGTGTTCGAGACCGAGCTGGGCAAGCTCAAGGTCACCTGTTCGCTGGGCGTCGCGACCTTCCCGGTGCACGCCCCCGACCGGCAAGCCCTATTCAATGCCTCCGACAAGGCGCTTTACGCGGCGAAAAAAGGCGGTCGCAACCAGGTGCGTTGCGCTTGACCCTGGGGGCTTCCGTTTCGACCGCTCATGATATAATATTGCGATCGTAGCGGACTTGCGGGCACACCTGGACCCAGTGCCCGGACCTGGTCTCAGCAAAATACGCAATGCTGTCATGAACTTGGACGCGGAGGATCACACGGTGTCGGGTAGCCTGCCGCCAGCCGCGAAGAAATCCGAGGACACGCCTCCTCAAGGACTCGCCTGGGGCGACGGTGAACGCGGGACACCGGCACGCAGGCCGGCTGTGCGCGCGGCATCGGAGGAGTTGAAGGGCCTGTTCGGCGGACCCGTGCCGACGAGCGCGGCCGGCTCCGTGGCCGCGCAGATGCCGCCCCCACCACCGGCGGGCGATCCGCTGGCTCAGCTCTTCGCGGATCAACGCGTCGCGGCACCGGCGATCGTAACCGAGGGGCCCAACGAGGCGGAGTTGCAGCGGCAGCACGCGTCGGAAGAGGGTGAGCTGCTCGAGAATCATCTGCAGGGCAACGCGCCGACGCTGCTGGCGCGACCGCCGATGACTGCGCCCGCGCCGGAGGCCCGCAAGCGTCCGAGCCCAGCGATCGCGATGCCGTCGCGGCCGCAAGCCCCGGCGCCTGCGAGCCCGGCCACGCAGCCTGCCCGGCCGGCGCCGATGGCAACGCTGGTCGGTATGCCCGTGGCCGCTGCGCCGGAGCCACAGGTGCATGGCGGAACGCGCTCGGTCGAGCTGGACACCACGCAGCAGGCCCTCGAGCTGGATCCGGGACAGCCAGTGCGCAAGGGCACACGGCCGACGCCGCCAACAGCTGCAGGCAAGGCGCGCGCACACAACAAGGCGGTCGACCCGCCGCCACCGCCAGCGACGCGCAAGACCACGATCGCGCACTGGATCGTGATGGTGTTCGCCGTGCTCATCTCGGGCCTGGCACTGGCCTGGGGCGGTGCATGGCTCGGCTTCTACGAGCTGGCGCCCGAAGCCTGGGCGATGCTGGGTAGCGAGCCCGGGATGAACCGGGTGGATCACAGCACCGTCCCGCCAGCCGCGGCCACGAAGCCTGCGGCGAACGCGGCGAACGCAACCCCGCAGCCGTTGGCGGCGCAGAAGGCAGCGCAGCCCGCGAGCGCCGCGGTCGCAAAGGCGCCGGCCACCACCTCGAGCACGGTCGCCGAGCCAGTGGCGAAGTCGAATGCCAAACCGGTGCCGGAACCAGCCGAGAGCCACGCCGCCAAGGCGCCGAGCACCGAAGCAGCCGTTGCGAAAGCAGCGCCGACGCCTGCCCCGGCCTCCACACCCGCGCCGGTGGCCAAGAGCGCGGCGCCAGCACCCGCCGCCGCCGACAGCAGCGCAGAAGCTGGCGACGGGAAGCTGATGGCGGCGGCACGCGCCCGGTTGAACGCCCACGACGTCGGCGGCGCGGAGACGCTCGCTCGGGAGGCGCTCGCGCAGGACCGCGACGACCACCACGCGATGGAGGTGCTGGCGCAAGCGCTGATCGACCAGCGCCGCGGGACCGAGGCACTGAAGTACGCCGAGATGATCGTCAAGAAGCGCCCCAAGCGCGCGGCGTATCGCGTGATCCAGGGTGACGCCAAGGCGCTGCTCGGCGACAAGGCCGGCGCCGAGAGCGCTTGGGCGCAGGCGCTGACGCTCGAGCCGAACAACAAGAGCATTCAGCACCGGCTGGGGATCTGAGCTCGCCCCCCGCTGCGCGTTTCTTGACCGTCCCGATCGGCTGCGCCAACCATCGGGCATGCGCACATTCGGCCTGGCCCTTTCACCACTCTTGCTCTGCCTCGGGCTCGCAGGCTGTCTCAACAACATGAGCTCGACCCGCAAGATCGGCGACACCGTGCACGACATGAACGATCAGGCGCGCTGGGGCCGCCTGGGCGATGCCGCGCAGTACGTGGAACCCACGTACCGCGGGCAATACCTGGCCAACCACAAGCTCTGGGGCTCGACCGTGCAGTTGGCCGATGCCGAGGTGGTGCATGTGCAGATCGCGCAGGGCGCGGAGCACGCCACGGCCTTCGTGACCTACAGCTGGTACGCGACGGACACGATGACGCTGCATCAGTCGGTGGTGCGTCAGCGCTGGCAGTCGCTCGGCTCGAACTATGCACTGATCTCCGAGGTCGTCGTGCAAGGCGACCCGCAGTTGCTGGGCGCCAAGGGCGAGAGCACGAGCACCGAAGCGGCCCCGATCTCGCTGCTCAATCAGTAGACCGCGCGCGCACTCACAAGGACGCTCAGTCGATGCCGATTGCAGCGCGCACTCGGCCGAGCGTGCGGCGTGCGACGATGCGGGCTTTGTCGGCACCGGCCTCGAGCACGCCATCGATGTGCTTGGGGTCCGCGCGCAGCGCCTGGTAGCGCTCGCGCATCGGCGAAAGCTGCGCGTCGAGCAGCTCGAACAGCTCTTGCTTGGCGTGGCCCCAGCCGTAGTTGCCGGCGCGCAGCTTGGCGGCGAGCTGCGCCTGCTGCTCGGGGGTGGCCACCAGCTTGTAGAGATCGAACACCGTGGCGCCCTGCGGTTCCTTGGGCGCTTCGATCGGGGTCGAGTCGCTCTTCACCTTCATGATCGCAGTGCGCAGCGCCGTCGACGGAGCGAAGAGCGGGATCGTGTTGCCGTAGCTCTTGCTCATCTTGCGGCCGTCGAAGCCAGGCACCGTGGGCGCCTCGGCCACGACGACTTGCGGCACCACCACCGTGCCCTCGCCGTAGACGTGGTTCATGCGCACGGCGATGTCGCGGGCGAGCTCGAGGTGCTGCTTTTGATCGAGGCCCACCGGCACCACCTCGCTATCGTACAGGATGATGTCCGCCGCCATCAGCAGCGGGTAGTTGAAGATGCCGGCGTTGGGGGCCTCGCCGCGGTCGAGCGCGTCTTTGTAGGCGTGGCCGCGCTCGAGCTGGCCGGTGGCCACGAGGCACGCGAAGATCCAGGTCAGCTCGAACACCTCGATCACCGACGACTGCCGGAAGATCAGCATCTGCTCGGGGTCGAGACCGCAGGCGAGCCAGGTGGCGGCCACGTCGCGCACGTTCTCGCGCAACGCCTGCGCGTCGCGCTGCGTGGTGAGCGCGTGGTAGTCGGCGATGAAGTAGACGCAGCGGTAGCGGTCGGCGAGCGCGAGCGCGGGGCGAATGGCGCCGAGGTAGTTCCCGAGGTGCACCGAGCCGCCCTCGTCGACACTGACGGTCGCACCGGTTGGCTTGATGCCGGTGAGCGAGACTTTCCGCGCGCTGTGAGTGCTCTGCGTCATTGGGGGCTGTGCCTTCCGATCGCGGCTACCGCGACCGTTGCAAGTGGCGTGGCTCTACCGCAGGGCCGCGCAGAAGGGAAGATGTGCATTGCGCGTGGGTGGGCGGTCTTGCTAGGACACAGGCATGTCGCGACCTTTCCGCATTCTGGGCCTGCAGCAGATCGCCGTCGGTGCTGCCGACAAGCAGAACCTCCGTAAGCTGTGGATCGACATCCTGGGGCTGTCGCTCGAGGGCAACTACCGCAGCGAGAAGGAGAACGTCGACGAAGACATCGCGGTGCTGGGCAAGGGCGCCGCGCGGGTCGAGGTCGACCTGATGCAGCCGGTAGATCCCGACAAGCGCCCTAAGGTGCACGACCCGGCGCTCAATCACATCGGCCTGTGGGTGGACGACCTCGCGGCCGCGGTGAAGTGGCTGGGCGAGCAGGGCGTGCGCTTCACCCCGGGCGGCGTGCGCAAGGGCGCGGCCGGCTACGACGTGTGCTTCATCCATCCCAAAGGCGACGCCACGACCCCGATCGGCGGCGAAGGCGTGCTGATCGAGCTGGTGCAAGCGCCGCCAGACGTGATTGCCGCGCTCGGTTAGGCACGGCGCGAATACGATAGCGGCAGCGCCACGCGCGCCGCGTCCGGACAGTGCGTGCCGCTACGGCTTGGCCTGGGCTGTGCTCGGTGGTGCGGCGGCAGGTACGACAGCCACCGGTAGCGCCAGCAGCTCCTGCGCCATGGCGAATTCGTAGAAGTTCACCATCTGGCTCTGCAGCACGCGAGTGAACATGGCGTTCGCTCCCGCGCGGTCGCCCGCGCCCAGCCGCCGTGCGCCTTCGTAGAAGTCGGCCTCGGTGCGCTGACCGGCGCTGCCGGCGAGCTCGGTGAGCTTGTCGTAGCCGATCGTGCCGGCGCCGAAGCGCGCGAGCTTGGAGGGCCAGCTGTCGCCGCTGGCGAACGCCTTGAACACCTCGGCGGCGTCGGCATCGAGCGCCTGGCCCAGCTGGCCCACCTGCCCACCGCGGCCGGTGATCATGCGCAGCCACAGCGCGAAGTACACGCGCCATTCGGCGTCGAGCCCGGCCTGGTTTTGCGCCGCGCGAAACACCTCGTGCGCGAAGGCAACGTCCGGCTCGCTCACCGCCAGGTACGCGAGGATCGTGGCGTAGGTCTCGCGCGCGCCGGGCGCGGCATCCATGGCGCGACTGAACGCTTGCTTGGCTTCGTTCGCACGCGAAAGCCGCCCGAGCAGCACGCCGCGGCGCAGCTCGACGATGGTGACGCGCCGCGCGCGCAGCCCCGCGACCTGCGCATCCCACAGCGCCAGTGCCTTCTGGTACGTGCGCGTGGCCTCGTCGCGCTTGCCAGCCACGCGCAAAGCATCGCCCGTGCGCTCGAGCAGCTCGGCACGCTGACGGTCGATCTCGGGACCGTCCGTGTCGAGCGAGTCGAGCGCTTGCTTGTACTGCTCGACCGCCTCGCCGGGCCGGCCGGTGCGCTCGAGCAGAAGGCCGAAGTGCAGGCGCACCGGCACGCTGGCATGCGTCGTCAGACTCTCGTTGTAGGACTGCTCGGCCTCGCGCGCGTGACCGGCGTTCATCTGCGCTTCGCCGATGGCGCCGTACAAGTCTTCCGGCGCCACGGGCGGCGCCGGCTTGGGCCAGCGCCGCATGCGTTCTTGCATGATCTCGGTGGCACGCTGCGCGAGAGCTTCGGTGTTGCTCGCCTCGGCGTTGAGCTGGCCCTGATCGATCAAGCCCTTGAATACCTCGAGGATCTCGTCGTAGAGCGCGCGCTCCTCGGGCACCAGCGCGATGGCGTCGGCGTACCAGGCGAGCGCCCCGCCGTAGTCGTTTTCCGTGGCGGCGATCCGCGCCAGGCACTGCGGAAAGCGCGCGTCGTCGCGATGCGAGCGCAGCCCCGAAAGGCACAGCGCGCGCGCCACGTCCGGACGGCCACCCTCGAGATAGGCGCGCGAGAGATCGAGCTCGGCACCGGCGCCCTCGGAGCCCTCTTCGCGCGTGCTCTGCAGCACCTCGACCAGACGCTGCTCGAGCCCGCCACTGCCGCCCAGCGCCTGCACCTGCGCCAGCGCCGAAGCCGTGTCGCCGTGCCGCAGGAACACCGCCGCGATGCTCAGTGCGGTGCGCTGCACGCCCTGGAACACCGACTGACTGAGCGGCACCTGCTCTTCGCTCGACTGAAACAGCTTCACCAGCGCGTTGCGCCGCTCGACGTAGAGCTTCACCAGCGTGGCCAGCACCTCGGGCGTGGGCGTGAGCCGTGCGTGCTCTTCCCACGCCTCCACCAGGCCCACGAAGCGCTCGAGCGGACCGCTCATGTCGGCGCGCGCATCGAAACCCCAGCGCGAGAGCTTCTCATAGCGCTCGGCCGCTCCCGCGTCGTCGGGATGACAGAGCTTGGCGATCAACATGCCCGAGAGCACGCGCGCCTCATCGCCGCGCGGCGAGCCTTTGCTGGCAAGGTATGCGCCGAGGCGCGAGAGATCCTCGGGCCAGACGCGTGCAGCAAACTCGGCGGGCGAGTAGAGATCGCTGATCTGCGCGAGGCGGGAGACCGCGTCGTCGTATCGGTCGGCGGCGATCGCCTCGTCACCCTTCGCGAGCAGGTAGCCCACCAGCCGCTCGCGTAAGCCACCGCGCTCTGGCGCCTGCGCCTCGAGACGCGCGAAACCTCGCTGCACCTCGGGGAAGGTCGCGTCGGTGACCACGGCTGGCAGCACCCGTGGCGCCTGCTGTTTGGGCACGAGCTGAGTTGTGGTCGCTGCGCAGGCGCAGAGCGTGAAAGCCAACGTGAAAGCCAAAAGGAAGTGGAGGCGCGGCATGGCGTGCGGGAGGCGGATGGGCACGAGCGCGCGCCACGTTGGCGCAGGCCGTTACGACCCGGCTGCCAGGCAGTATACGCTACAGCGACCCGCGGGAAGTGCGCTCTCTGATCAGGGACATACTTTGCAGGAGCGCGCCAGTGTGTACGATGGGGCGACCGCAACGCAGCTAGCAACGCCAGCGGCCCTGCCGGCGTGGAGTCGATGTGCACATGAGCGAACGAGCAACGAAGTTGGGCTTGTGCCTGTGCGGCGGTGGGGTGACCGGGGCCATGTATCAGGTGGGGTGCCTGGCGGCCATCGAGGATCGCGTCGAAGGCTTCCAAGCCGGCGGCTTCGATGTTTTCGTGGGCACCGCCTCCGGGGCCACGGTCGCCACGGCGCTGGCCGGTGGCCTGTCGATCCAGCGCATGTACCGCGCGCTGCTCGATCCCGCCGACGACTTCTTCCCGCTGCAGCGCAACCACCTCTTGCGCATCGACGTGGCCGAGCTGATGCGTGTCTTCGGCACCTCGATCGCCGCGGCACGGCGCATCGTGTCGTCGGCCGCCACCAGCCCGCTCGACATGAACGTGTGGACCGAGCTCGAGCGCTTCGTGGATTCGCTGCCGGCGGGCGTGTTCACGCTCGAGCCGTACGAGCGCTTCGTGACCGATTTCATGACGCGCCGCGGCATTCCGCTGCGCTTCGCGGAGATGCCGCGGCCGCTCTACATCGTGGCGAACGACCTCGACGCCGGTCGACGCGTGGTGTTCGGGCAGACCGCGCGCGAGATCCCGATCCCCCACGCCATCGCCGCCAGCAGCGCCCTGCCCATCCTCTACGCACCGGTCAGCTACGAGGGCCGCGACTACGTCGCCGGCGGCGTCGGCGAGGTCGCAAGCCTCGACGTCGCGGAGGCCGACGGCTGCAACTTGATCGTGGTGATCAACCCGATGGTGCCCGTGCACACCGGGACCGACGGCCGCGACGTGCCCACCGGTCACGGGCCGCAGCGCCGCGTGCGCGACAAGGGCGCGGTCTGGGTCTACGAGCAAGCCATGCGCATGCGCAGCGAGTCGCGCCTGCGCCTGGGCCTACAACAATTCCGTGCAGAACACCCATCCACGGAAGTGGTGGTGCTCGAGCCCAAGCAAAGCGACGCCACGCTCTTCATGTACTCACCGATGAATTTCGCAGCACGCCGCGCGATCCTGGAAGAGGGCTACACCGCCACGGTGCGCCTGCTCAGCGATCCCGAGTCCACGCTGCGCAAGACCTTCGCGGCGCGCGGGCTGCAGATCGCGTCATGACGGCGGCGCTGCTGCGTCGGCCCGGCACGCGGCCCTTCGTGTACGGGCACCGCGGCCAGCGTGGCGTGCCGGAGAACACCCTGCTCGCGTTCGAGCGCGCACTTTGCGCCGGCGCCGACGGGGTCGAGCTCGACGTGCGCGTCTGCGCAAGCGGCGAGCTGGTGGTGATGCACGATCCCGACCTGCGTCGCATGGCGGGCCTGCCGGACGCGATCGCAGAGCTGCCCTACGAGGCGCTCGCCCGCATCGACCTCGGACAGGGCACGACGGTGCCGCGCTTGCGCGAGGTGCTGCAGCTGATGGCGGCGCGCTCGGCACTGCTCAACGTGGAGATCAAGCACGACGTCCCCGACCTTGCACGCAGCGTGCAGGCGACGGCCCAGGAGCTGCTGGCAGCCAGCCCGGAGCAGCAGGCGCGCAGCGTCGTCTCTAGCTTCGATGCGGGTGCACTCAGCCTGTTCCGCAAGCACGCGCCGGGGCTGGCCATCGCGTTTCTGTACGCAAGCGCCGAAGAGGCAGCGCACGCGCCTGCGCCGCAGGGCGCCTACGGTGAGCACCCGCGCCGCACGCTGGTGGATGCCGCGCTGCTCGCGCGCGTGCGCCGACGCGCGAGCTTCGTGAACGTGTGGACGGTGAACGAGCCAGCGGAAGCGCAGCGCCTCGCCGCGCTCGGCGTCGACGGAGTGATCAGCGACGAGCCAGCTGTCGTGCTCGCCGCGCTCGGCTGAGCGCGCGGGCCGACGCGGCGCGCCGCGCGCACCAGAGCGCAGCCCTGCGAGAAAGACTCAGCTCTCGTCGGGCTTCTCGCCAGGCGGGCGCGAGAACAGCCGAGCGAACAGGCCGGCGGAGCTCCGCGACGTCTGCCGCATGTCCTGAAGTCGCAGCTCACGCGCCGCTTCGAGGTGCTCGGGGCTCAGCTTGAGCACACGCCGGAACTCCTGGCGCGCCTGTTCCAGCTGACCCGCGCGCTTCAGGACCATGGCCTTGTAGTAGTGCGCCTCGATGCACTGCGGATCGCGGTGCAACGCCGAATCGAGGAAGGGCAACGCACGCGGGTGGATGCCATCGGCCGTGCCCGAGCGCAGGCACAACAACCAGGCATACAACGCCTCGTTACGCGCGCTGCGGTGGCCACGCAAAGCCTGCTGCGCCTGCTCGAACGCGGCCGGATAGTCGCTCACGCGCAACAGGCGCTCGGCCTCGCGGTAGTGCGTGTCGGCTTGCATGACGCGCCCCTGCTGCGTGCGAGGATCGAGCGTGCGCGGGACGTTGCTGCGTTGCTCATCGTAGTGTTGCCGGCGCGCCGGGTCGAGCAGGGTTTGGTACGCTTCGGTGAGCCGCGCGTGCAGCCGCGCTGCACGGGCGCGCAGCGCAGCCAGCTCGTCGGGCAAGCTGTCCGGTGCAAAGCGCACCGCCAGCGCCGCGTAGGCGCGTTGCAACTCCAGCTCGCTGCAACTCTGGGTTACGCCGAGCGCCGCGTAGTGATCCTGGTCCCTGATCAGTGCCGCCCGCTGCCGAATGTCCTTGGCCCACAGCTGCAGCGCTGGCGCCAGCGCCAGTGCCTCGAACACCAGCAGCGGTTGGTCCACGGCGCCGACGTCCGGCTCGTGCATGTGGTAGCGACCGGAGGCCGCAGGCGGGGCCGACGCGTCCGGAGCGCGCGGCGGCGCGGACACGGGCACTGCACGCAAGGGAGCCGTCTGACGCACGGTCGGCTCGGCCACTTCGGTCGGCACGGGCAGCGGCGCGACGTGCTCGATGGTCCCGGACACCACGCGACGATTGGCGCAGACCGGGCTCAGGCCGCGCGTCACGTGCAGCACGTACACCACGCGACGCACGGTGCGCCCGGGCAAGTAGCTCTCGAGCTCCGGAAGGCCGAGCGGCCCGCGCCGCAAGAGCTCCACGACCTGCTGCTCTTGCTGCGTGAAGCGGTAACGCTCGACGCGGATGCGTGGATGCAAGAGCAAGAGACTCGGTCCGATCGACGCGAGCGCCGTGCCGACGGCGTCTTCGCGCGCTGGACCGCGAAACACCGCGGCGATCAGGGCCAGCGGATCGACGCGACCTTCCACGACGCCGTCACCGCTACCGACGTCGTCGCGCCCGTCGCTGAACACGTAGTCGCCGTTGGCACATGCGCACAGCGGAATGAGACTCTGGATGAGGTTCGGCTCCAGGCGCGCCGCGCGCGCTGCGACCGGCAGGCCTGCCTCGAAGCGGACTTGCGCCAGCACCTGTCCGCTGGCGTCTGCGATACGCAGCGTGCCGTGCTTCCGTAAGTCGAGCAGCGCGACCAGCAGGTCGGCGAACGGCGTGCTGTGGAGGTTGCCGCGCTGCGCGAGCTCGGCTGCGGGATGTGCCTGCGAAACTACTTTCATGGGGCCTACCACGCGCGTGGTCTACAACGCAGCGTCGTAGGTAGAGTACCGCGACCACGACCGATCCGACCTCTCCGATGCAAGAATTGGCTCATTTCGGGGTGTGGATCGGCGACAGCCCCGCCCCGCCTGCGACCTGCCAACGCAGCGCGTACTTGCGCGCACGACCTTTGCTCGTCATGCGAAAGGCGAAAACACTGGAGTTGCGCGCAAGCCGCGGAGCACCGATGCAGAGGTCAGGTGGGCGCATGCGCACAGCACTGGCACGAGCCTCCACGCCGCCGGACCGTGACGGCGCGCACAACATGCACGTCAACGGCGCTACCACCGCCGCCGTCAGCGGCGCCGGGTGCGCGCCCGGCTCCGGCGCTGGCCGCTTGACATCGCGCGGTCGTGAAGTGAGCTTGCGGCCGGACGAGGTTTGCATGCACTCACTTCCGCCCAGACGCCTGGCCGCCGAACGCTCTTGGCCGCACGCTCGCGAGTGCGTCGCGTCCCTGGCCGTGCTGCTGTGCCTCGCAGCCTGCGGCTCGCGCAGGGCGGAGAACAGCTGCCAAAGGCCGAGGGTTGCGCAGGCGATCGTCGGTGAGACCGCGACCGAGTCGCTGCTGGGGCTTGGTCCCGAGGCGCGCAGCGCTCGTCCACCTGCGCGGCACGGTCGCAGGCGAGTCGGCTCTGTGCTCCGGTGTGCTGGTCGCGCAGCGCTGCACAGCAACCCGTCGGTTCCCCGGCGTCCTGACCTGTGCGGAGAATTGCAGAATAGCGTGGCGCCCCAACGCACTCACCCGCACCCTACCATGCGCACGCCGACCCAAGCGACGCGAAGCCGCGTCGAGCCGCGAGCGCGCCCGCAGCGACCTGAGGGAGTGCACTCCCGTGCATGACCGAAGGGAGCGAGCACCTAGCCCGCGGATCCGCGCGCAGCCACGGCGAGCCAAGCGACGCGAAGCCGCGTCGAGCCGCGAGCGCGCCCGCAGCGCGGCGAGGGAGTGCACTCCCGTGCATGACCGAGCCAAGCGAGGACGTAAGCCGCGGATCGGCGCGGATCCGCGTCGCGTCACCCCAGCCACCTAACAGCGGTCGACCTCGTAGACGCCCTCGACCTTCAGCAGATGCCGCATCAGGTTCCGCAACTTGCCGACGTCGTCGATGCTGAACTGGAAGGTGTTGAGCGCGCGCCCGTTCACGCTGGCGCGACACGTCGCCTCGGTGATGTTCACGCCGTCTTCGTTGAACTGCCGCGACAGACTCGCGAGGATGCCGGGCCGGTCGGCCGTCACGATGCGCAGCGTGACGGGCAGATCCACCTTGGAGCTCTTGGCCCAGCGACAGTCGATGCGCCGCTCGGGCTCGAGCTCGAGTGCGCGCTCGCAGCCACGACGATGCACCGTCACGCCGCGGCCGCGCGTGATCCAGCCCGTGATCGGATCGCCCGGCAGCGGCGAGCAGCACTTGGCAAAGCGGATCAGCACGTCGTTCATGTCGCTGATCACGATGCCCTGCGAGCTGTCGCGACGCGTGACTTTGTGCAGCGTCTTTTCGAGCAAGCTCGGCCGCAGTGACTCGTTCGCCGCCGCGTCCTCCGGCGGCACCACGGCTTCGAGCGCCTGTTGCGCGCTCAGCCTGCCGTAGCCGATCTGCGCGAACAGCTCTTCGCTATCTTTCACGCGGAACTTCTTGACGGCCCGTTCAATGCCGCCGCCCTTGAGCATGCGTGGATACGACAGATCGCGTTTTTGCAGCTGGCGCTCGAAGAGCTCGCGCCCGAGCTTGATGCTGCGCTTGCGCTCCTCGTCGCGCACGAAGGTGCGGATGCGCGCACGCGCGCGCGCCGAGGTCACGAAGCCCAGCCAGTCTTTGCTCGGCTGCTGCGACTGACTGGTGATGATCTCGACCGTATCGCCGTTACGCAGCTTGTAAGACAGCGGTGCGATCGCGCCGTTGACGCGCGAGCCCGCGCAGTGATCGCCGATCTCGGAGTGGATCGAGTACGCGAAGTCCACGGGCGTACTGCCGCGCGGGAACACGCGCACATCGCCCTTGGGCGTGAACACGTAGACCTCGTCGGCAAAGAGATCGACCTTCACGCCGTCGAAGAACTCTTCGGGGTCCTTGACCTCGCTCTGGTACTCCATCAGCTGCCGCAGCCACTGGAACTTCTTGGCGTCGGCCATCGACGGCCCGCCGCCCGTCTCCTTGTAGACCCAGTGCGCCGCGATGCCCATCTCGGCCGTGCGGTGCATGTCCTCGGTGCGAATCTGCACCTCCACGCGACGGTGCTCCGGCCCGATCACCGTCGTGTGCAGCGACTGGTACATGTTGGGCTTGGGCAGCGCGATGTAGTCCTTGAAGCGCCCGGGCACCGGCGTCCAGTGCGAGTGCACGATGCCCAGCGCCGCATAGCAATCGCCGATGCGATCGGTCAGCACCCGAAACGCCATCAGATCGTGGATCTGCTCGAACTCCGTCTGCTGCTCGCGCATCTTGCGGTAGATCGAGAACGGATGCTTCACGCGCCCCATCACGCGCGCGTGCACGCCTTCCTTGGCGATCAGCCGATCGAGATCCTTCACCACGCCAGCGATGTACTTGTCGGAGTCCTTGTGGATCTTCTTCAGCTTGCCGACCACGTCGCCGTACGCGGCCGGATACAGGTAGCGGAAGCTGAGATCTTCGAGCTCGCTCTTGAGCCACTGGATGCCCAGGCGCCCCGCGAGCGGCGCGTAGATGTCCATGGTCTCGTGCGCGATGCGCTCCTGCGCGTCGATCGACATGTGCTCGAGCGTCCGCATGTTGTCGAGCCGATCGGCGAGCTTGACGAGCAAGACCCGGATGTCCTCGCTCATCGCGAGCAACATCTTGCGGAAGCTCTCGGCCTGACGGTCTTCCTTCGAGCCGAAGCTGACCTTGCCGAGCTTGGTGACGCCGGCCACCAGGAACGCGACTTCCTTGCCGAACTCGCGCGCCATGTCGGCTTCGCTGACCTGCGTGTCCTCGATCACGTCGTGCAAGAGCGCCGCGCACACGCTGGCGCTGTCGAGGTGCAGCTGCGCGATGATGTTCGCGACGCTGACCGGATGGATGAAGTACGGGTCGCCGGACTTGCGCTGCTGGCCCTCGTGCGCACGCGAGGCGAACACGTACGCCTTGTTGATCAGCTCCATGTTCGCGCCCGAGTGGTAGGCCTTGACCTGATCGAGAATCGCTGTCAGCGGCACCATGGACACGGAAAAGTACGGCTCCAGAAGGGGAGTAAGCCTAACATCGGGGGGTTGTGCCAACAACTCGACGAACTCTTTGGGGTTTGCGGGCGTCGCGAGCGGGTTGAGGCTGACACCGTCAGGCTGGGGGCTGCGATCTGGGCGGGGCAGCGTCCCCCAGCGGCGCGCGGCCGGTTTGGGCACACGCGTTCCACCTGGTAACCTGCCCGAGGCATGTCTGGCCTCAGCACACTCAAGCGCGTCTTCTCGCAACACCGCCCCGGCCTCGCGCGCCTGGTCGCCCTCGGTGGCGTGCTCGCCGTGGGCACCGTGCTCGCGCCGCGCGTGCCGCGCGAAGTGAAGGTGGAGCTCGTGCTCGGCCCCACGCATCACGATTTCACCGAGGTCCGCATCGCCTACCTGCAAGAAGGCGAAGAGTTGCACGGCGTGGCCTTCACCTTCCCCGCCGGCGCACCCGAGCGCGTGCGCCACACCGTAAGCCTGCCCGCAGGTGACTTCGAAGTGCGCGCCGAGCTACGCCGCCCGAACGGCGGCTCACAAGCCAGCGTCGGCCACTTGCACGCACCGGCCGCGGGCACGGTGCGCATCCCGCTCGCGGAGCGCACGCCTTGACGGCGGTCACGCAGGCCGGCAGCAGCGGTGGCACCCAGGCGCGCATCCTCACCCTGTCGAGCTGCGCGCTCTTGTCGCTCAGCGGCCCGCGCAAGGGCGAAGAGATCATCGTCGAGGGCGACTGCTTCCGTATCGGCAAGAGCCCCGACAACGATCTGGTGCTGGCCGACACGACCGTCTCGCGCGAGCACTGCGAGATCGTGCGTGACGACAAGGGTTACTTGCTGCGCGACCTCGGCTCCACCAACGGAACGTTGCTGGACGGCGCCGAGATCCGCGAGGGCTACCTGCGCGCGGGCGTCGTGATCAGCGTGGGTCGCGTCGAGCTGAAGGTGCGCCCGTTCGCCCAACAGGTCGAAGTGTTGCCGAGCGAGCACAGCGCGTTCGGCGAGATGGTTGGTGCCGATCCCGCGATGCGTGAGATCTTCGGCCTGCTCGAGCGCCTGGCCAAGACCTCGGCGAACCTCTTGCTCAGTGGCGAGACGGGCACCGGCAAGGACCTGCTCGCACGCGCAGTGCACACCGCGAGCCCGCGCGCGCAGGGGCCGTTCATCGTGGTGGATTGCGGCGCGGTGGTGGGCACGCTGATCGAGAGCGAGCTCTTCGGCCACGAAAAGGGCGCCTTCACTGGTGCCATCGATGCGCGCAAGGGCGCCTTCGAGCTGGCGAACAAGGGCACGCTCTTTCTCGACGAGATCGGCGAGCTACCGCTGTCGCTGCAGCCGAAGCTCTTGCGCGCGCTGGAGTCACGCCGCATCCGACGCGTCGGCGGGCAAACCGAGCTGCCCGTGGACATCCGCGTGATCGCCGCCAGTCATCGCAACCTGCAGCTCGAGGTCGAACGCGACAAGTTCCGGCAGGACCTCTACTTCCGCCTGGCGGTGGTGCCGGTGCATCTGCCCGCGCTGCGCGAACGCCGCGACGACATCCCCCTGTTGGCGCGCGAGCTGCTCGCCAAGTTGAGCCACGACAGCGCACCCGGAGCCTCGCCGCTCTCCATCGGCGAGGCCGCACTGGCTGCCCTGCGCGCGCACGACTGGCCCGGCAACGTGCGCGAGCTGCGCAACGTGCTCGAACGCGCTGCGCTGATGGCCCGCGCTGCAGGAGAAACCGAGCTGCGCGCGCTCGGGCTGCCGGTGGCAGCAAGCTCCGCCACGAGCGCCGAGCCCGCGGCCCCGATCGGGTTCGATCCGAATCTCAGCTACCGCGCCACGCGCGAGCGCTGGGAGAACGACTTCGAGAAGCGCTACGTGAGCTGGCTGCTCGCCCGCCACGACGGCAACCTCGCCAAGGCGGCGCGCGAAGCCGACATGGACCGCAAGTACCTGCACAAGCTGGCGCGAAAACACGATCTGCGGGGCGAGTGAATGCACGCCGGTTGCGTCGCGAGCACACAGTGGTGGGACGCGGTATGGCGACTCGCGATGGCTGTTGGGGCGCGCAGGGTGGGCAGGGGGCTCTCGGGCTCTGTTTGAGCCCGGCAGCGACCCACCCGCCCCACGCGCCCATCCAGCCACGCAACTCCATGCCTGCCCTGCGCCCCGTGCCCGCCCCGCTCGGGTTGCACCCCGGCTGAACGCCGCGATTCCCTCGTAGCGGATCGCGGACAACGGCACTATGCTGCCGCCGCTTTTCGAGATGTCCGACGCAGCAAAAGACAGTGAGCCCACGCGGGCTTGGCTCCGCCCTGCCGGGTTCTCCCTGGCTTGCGCGCTGGGCACATTTCTCGTGTCGGCCAACGACGGGCAGATCCGGCACGGCGCACTCTATGGCCTCGTGCTGCTCCTGGGCGCGATCCTCGGCTTCTTCTCGGCCGCCGGCTTGCTCACACCTGCGAGCGATGCCGTCCCGCTCTCGCAAACCACCTGGTTCCCGCTCGCCGATGAACCCGCGTGGGCCGCGCCCAAGAACACTGTTCCGATCGCCGTCATCCTGCTGCTCGGCCTCGGCTTCTTCTTCGGTCCGCACGGTCTGCCGCTCGCCATCGCCATCGCGCTCGCGGTTTTGCTCGTATCCGCGCTGCGCCGGCCCGCGCTCTTCGTCTTCGTCGCAGCTTCGGCGCTCTACCTGCCCATGCTCGGCGCGTACGGCCTGTGGGATCCGTGGGAAACGCACTACGGCGAGGTCACGCGCGAAATCCTCTCGCGCGACGACTGGATCTCGCTGTGGTGGGCGCAGGACAAGTGGTTCTGGTCCAAGCCCATTCTGATCTTCTGGGCCGAAGCGCTGACCTGGAGCGCCTCGGGCGTGGGCTTCCGGCCCGACGAAAACCCCCAGCACGTCGAATGGGTGCTGCGCCTGCCGATCTACGGCATGTCGATGCTCGGCCTGATGTCGGTCTACGGCGCGGTCGCGCGCATCTGGACACGGCGTGCCGGTGTGCTCGCGGCGCTGGTGCTCGCCACCACGCCCTACTATTCGATGCTCACGCATCAAGCCATCACCGACATGCCCTTCGTGTCGAACATGACGGTGGCCATGATGCTGCTCACGCTCGGGCTGGTCGAAGACCCGGAGCGCAAAGCCGGCAGCATACGCATCGGCCGCTACGCGCTCTCGGCGCAACACGTCGTCATCGCCGTGGTCTTGCTGGTCGGCCTGCCCCAGGTCTTCTACCTCGCCAGCCGCAACATCACCTTCATCCACGGCCTCTTCGCCTGGCATCGCGACTCGTTCATGTTTGGCTCCGGCTACAACGCCGACGTGCCGGGTAACTTCGGCATCCACGACGAGATCCCCGCCGTGCGCGCCATCGTGATGGAGCCGCTCGGTCAGGCGCTGGGCTGGTCGCTCGGCCTGGGCGCGATCGTCTGGCAACTGCGCAAGGAAGCACGCCTGCAGCAGCTGTACATGTTCGCGTTCTACGTGTTCTGCGCGCTGGCGTTCATGGCCAAGGGCATTCCCGGCTTCGCCCTGCCGGGCCTGGTCGCTTTCCTGTGCCTCGCGGCCATGCGCCGCTTCGATCTGCTGTGGACCGGCAAGCTGCGCGTGAGCGTGGGCATGCTGATCGTGACCGTGCTCGGCATGCCGTGGTTCATCGCGATGTACGTGCGCCACGGCGAAGCGTTCCCCGATCGCATTCTGATCCACGACCACATCAATCGCCTCACCACCGGCGTGCACGGCGACAACGGCACGATCGAATACTTCATCTGCCAGCTGGGCTATGGCCTGTTCCCGTGGATTGCGCTTTTGCCCGCAGCGCTCGGCTCGTGGCTGCTCGATCCCGAAGCCGGCGAGACCAGCGACCAGGCGCGCGCGCAGCGCAACGCGCTGTACACGATGGGCCTGTGGTTCGCGGTGGCCTTCACGCTCTTCTCGGCGATGACCACCAAGTTCCACCATTACATCTTCCCCGCGGTGCCCCCCACCGCCGTGCTGATCGGCTTGCTCGTCGATCGCATGCTGCCGCGCGCGCAGGTGCGGCTCGATCGCCACACCCTCGCCGGCTGCATCGCTGCGTTCGTCGCGCCACTTCTGCTCGTGCTCGGAGTCGCCGGCTTGCGCGGCAACGTACGCGGGATCCTGCCGAGCGGCCTGCCCACCGCGCAGAGCGCCACCTGGGCCGGACAACACGGCTGGCCCGTCGCCGTGTGCATCGCGCTCATCGCAGCCGGTGCGCTCTTGTTCGCGTGGAACGTCCGGCTCTGGAATCGCGTCGAAGCGGTCGCGAACGAAGGCGCGAGCGAAGCCCCGACCGGACGCTACACGCACGCCGCCATGAGCGTTGCCCTGCTCGGTGGCGCCGTGCTCGCCGCCTTCGTCGGCCGCGATCTCTCGTGGCGCGCCAGCGACCCGCCCGGTGACGAGCGGCTCATTCACCTCTTCGTCTACAACTACGGTCGCCCCTGGCCGGAACAGTTCGACTACCGCGCCATCCTCGGCGGCTTCGCCCTCGTCGCCGTCGCGCTCTTGCTCGTGAGCACGCTACGCAGGCTGCGCAAGGCCGCCATCCTCTCCTTCCTGGGCCTGTCGCTTGCCCTCACGCTCTGGAGCCTGGACGTCTACATGATCGACCTCGCCCCGCACTGGGGCCAGGCCGAGCTCGTGCACCGCTACTACCAGCAGCGCAAGAGCGCCAAAGAGCCACTGGTCGCGTGGCAGATGAACTGGAAGGGCGAGAACTTCTACACGGGCAACCGCGTCGCCGTATTCGTCGACCTCGACAACAAGAAGGTCGAGGACTGGATGAAGCAGAACAAAGGCACACGCGCCTTCTTCCTGCTCGAGCACTCGCGCCTGGACCGCTTCAAGCAGATGCTCGCACCGCGCGCCGTCAAGCCGCTGACCACCGTACGAGACTGCAACAAGTTCATCCTGGTCAGCGCCCAGCTCTGAGCGCGCGTCCATGCGCCGCGCTACAGTACGCTGCGCGCGAGCCCGCTCCACTCACCGCGCCGACCACGCGGCGCGTGGCTAGTGCATCGAGTGCTGCGCGTGCTGCGCGTGCGCCTCGAGCGCGACCTTCAGTTGCTTGAGCTGCTGCAGCCGCGAGTGCTCGATCGCCGTGCCCGTCTCCGGCACCGCGAGCAGCCCGTCGACCAACTCCGGCGCGAACAAGATCGCCTGCCCAGTTCCGTTGTAGCCCAGCACGACCAACATCTCGGGCTCGAACGCGCGACAACGCTGCTCACAACAGTGGAACGCCTCGGTCACCCGGTAGAACCCCTCCGGTGGCAGCGGCTCGAGGTGCCGCAGCAGCTCCGGATCGTCCACCGTCATCCCCTTGTCCTGCACCTGGACCCGATTCGCCTTCCACCCCGAAGGCAAGTACAGCCCCGGCCCCGGGTCCCCATGGTTGTGAAAGAACACTAGTCTTCCCGAGGGGATGGAACCAATCGGGGCAGTCGTTCGATACAGGCCACAAGGCGGCAATTGCATGCGGTCTCCGGGGGGGCTTCGCAGCAGCGCTGCGAGGGCCTATTCTAGGCCCAACACTCCCCCTGCGCGCATCTGAACGCAGGAAACTGGACAAGGTTTCAGCGCCAGGGGCATGCTCCCAACATGAGCAACAACACCACCGATTGTATTCTCTACGCGCTCTTCTGTCTGTCGCGTGACACCTGTCACATCGATGCCAGCGAGCTCGCGCGTGCAGCCGGGGTTTCCGCAACCGCAGCCGCGCGAGCGCTGGTGCAGCTCGAGCAAGCCGGCCTCGTCGATGCCACCCGCGCCCGACTCACCATGCTCGGCCTCGCCCGAGCCAGCGCGCTCAGCCAAAGCGGCCTGGGCGGCCCCCGCATCACCCTGCGCCACGCCAAGCCCAAGCCGCGCAACAACGCTGCGTTGCCGATCGCCGCACGCTCGCAACTACCGCCGCCGCGCGAACACGATGCGCCCGCCACCGTGATCGAGCAGCCGGCCCTGTACATGTGAGCGCATCGAGCGGGCGACCGTTGGACAGCTGACCCGCCGCGAACACAGCTGCCAGCCGGGCGCGCCCCATCCGCACGCCGCCGCCAACAGCCTTCACCGTACAGCCTGCCGCGATCGACCACGCCTCTCGCTCCGTCGGGCGCTGGCGCGCAGCCACGCGGCGCAGTGCCAGCGCACGCACAGCGTACGCGACCACCGAAGAGTCTCAGGTGCCACGGTCGTTGTCCGCATCGAGCGACCAGCCGCTGCCCACGGGCCAGTGCCCAACCGGCGCCCGTCACGCGCGGCTGGCTGTTTGCATTGGCGTGACCTGCGAGAGCCGAGAAACGCGGCGCGGGAGCGCGCGGGAAGTCAGTTGCCGGGGTAGCGCTTGGTGATGGCTTCGACCTTGTCGAGCAGCTCTTTGGAGTACGTGCGACCGATCATGTGCGTGCGGAGCTTTTCGCCGGCGTCTTCCCACTCCTTCAGGTTTGCGAAGGCGAACGCCGTGCTGCCGTGGGTCTGCATCTTCTGAAAGGTCTTCTCGTCGTCCTCGCGGAACTGCTTTTGCGTCTTGGCGGTTTGGTCGGCCAACACCACCTCGACGATCTTCTGGTCCTCTTTGCTGAGAGCTTCCCAGCTGGCTTTGCGCAAGAGGAATGCGCCCTGTAGCACGTCGACCGGTGTAGCTGACACGTACTGGGTCTGGCTCGACCAGCGAAAGGCGGCGCCCAGCACCGCGGAGATCCACACGGTGTCGATCATGTTCGTCATCAGTCCGCCGTAGACCTCGTTGAGATCGAGCGGCACGCCCGTGACGTTCGTCATCTTGTAGAACTCTTTGAGCAACGCGCTCGCCGGGTACAGCCACGGGCGACCACTGCGCAGGTCGGCAAACGTGCGGATCGGCTTCTTGCTCATGATGCGGACTTTGCCGGCATCCCACCACGACATGATCTTGAAGCCGTTGTCCCAAGCTTCCTTGTTGAAGATCGGCGTGAGCTCGGCGCGCACCGCGTCGACCTGCTTGTAGTTAAAGAAGGTCTGCGGAGCCATGAGGATCGTGCACTGGTGCACGAACTGCGCGACCACGTCGACGCTCAGTGGCGAGCCGTCGATCTGACCGGAGCGCAGCTTGCGCATCACAGTCATGTCGTCGCCGGCGCTGCCGCTGAAGTACGTCTGGAACTTGATGCGACCGTTGGTGCCCTCCTGCAACTGCTGGTTGTAGCGCTTCTCTTGGATCGCTAGCTCAGGCGTGCGCGGCACCATGGTCGCGATCTTGATGACCGTCTGGGCGCCCTCGGCGCTCAGGCGTGACACGCCCGGCAGGACCGACAGAAGCGCCGCCAAGACGATGATGGATGTTGCAGCTCGCATCGAAATTCTCCTCGACTCGCACCACGCACGCAACGACTCAGCGCGTGCTCGGCGGAGCGAACGGTCGCACTATGCCGACCGCCAATGCAAGCCAGCAAGCGCAGCAGCGAGCCCCGAGGGCTCGATCTTGCGGGTCGCAGCGCTCACGAAAAGGCGCTGTGAACCAGGGCTCGCATTGCCGCGCGCGGCCACGACGGGGTCGCGCCGGTCGCAGCAACGACTTTGCGGCCAACACGTTGCGCACGGCCAAGTGGAGGTTATTCTGTGTGTACGCGGGCCTAGCTGCTCGTCGGAATGGTCCGAACGCAGTGTCCGCGCGGTTGCGGGGGTTTCGACTCCCCCACCTTGGAACGTCCCGAACGACCGGGGCGCCGGCTGCGGCCGGGGGAGGATGCAGGACATGCACAGTACATATGGCCTCTCACGGAAGGGCACGACCGGGTAATCAAATACCCGCCGAGCGGCTTTAGCCTCTCGGTGTAGCCAGGAGCCACGCCCGTGGTTTCTGAGCGACGGCCACTCCATCATTGAGAGGCCAGTTCGAGTGGCGAGGCGCCTGACGCGGGCCTCGCCAGTGTGAGTGGCCAGCAACCCCATCGACGGGCCCGGTCACGAGGAACGGCGAGCTACCCGAGCGGTACGCTCGCCGTTTCTTTTCGGCGTGCGCAGCCTCGATGCGCGTGCGGATGGCCGCAGCGCAGCCGCGTGTGCGGCTCGCCTACGTGTAGTACGCACGAACCGGCCACGACTCGCTTCCATCGCAGGTGCGTGCAGTCGTATGCTGCTCAAGTGCGAGCCTCGTCGTAGTTGGACGCAGGCCACGGAAGGCTCAGCGTGTCGACGTCCAACCTGGACGACATCGTTCGTCCGCGACAAGAAGCGCTCACCGTCATCTGGCTGGGGATGACCGCGTCGATCGGCGTGTACGCGATGATCGTATCCGTCGTGACTCGCGACTGGATGCCCGGCGAGGTCGGCCTTGCGGCAGGCGTCGTGTTCCGTCTGATGGCCATCGGGCTCAGCGTCGCGTCGGTCATGGTGCCCCGACGCATGTTGAGCGCTGCACACATCACCGAGCTCATGCGCACCGAGCCCGATCTGAAGGCGCTGGCCACACGCGGCCGTTCGCACGACTCCGACCTCGAGGAGCTTCGTCAGCTGCACGCGCTCCCGAAGCTCGATCAGCACCTGGTCGCGCTGGTACAGCAATTTCGCACGCCCTACATCGTCGGGCTCGCCTTCAGCGAAGCCGTCGCGTTCCTGGGCCTGGTCTTCGGGCTCATGGCACACAACATGTTCGCATCGCTGCCGCTGCTGGCTGCGGCCCTGGCGCTCAACGGCTATCACTACCCGCGTCTCACCAAGCTGCTGGACCGCGGCCGCAAGCTCCAGCAGGACGAAGAGCTGGACTCGCTCAAGCAAGACCTGCAGCAGATGGAAAAGGACCTGCGCAAGCCCCCTCGCATGCGCAAACCCTCGCGTCCTAAGCCGCAGGCGCGCAAGCCCAACGTCGGCTAGCCGGAAGCGTTCACGCACGGGCGCGCAGGCGCGCGGGGCGCGGACGCACGCTCACAGCAGATACTGATCGCCGATGCTCAGGATCGTGTTGTTGCGCGCCTTGATCTTCGCCAGCTCTTGCTCGACGTTCTTCTGGAACACGGGCTTGATGTGGAAGAGCAGCACGGGGATGTCACGTTGCTTGACGCCGAGCTTCTTGAGCTCTTTTTCGAGGCTCTTGGGCGTGTGGTGGCAGGAGTCGCGCGCGAGCTTGGCTTGCTCGTTGGGGAAGGCCACTTCCATGAGCAGCGCGCGCAGGTTGGGTTCCTCCTTCATCACTTCCCACAGGCGGTCGGTCGGACCCGTGTCGCCGCTGTAAACCAGCGAGCTTGTGCCATCACCGACGATGTAGGCCGCGGCCTCGACCGAGTGGTCGACCAGCACCGGCTTCACGCGGAACCCGCACAGGTTGGTTTCGACCTCGGGCTTGAGGCGCTGGAACACCACCGTGGCGGCGCCGCGCATGGGGATCTTGCTGAAGTCCGGCCACAACAAATCGTTGAAGAAGTGGCGCTTGAGCACGGCGATGGTGCCGGGCGTGGACGCGATGGTCAGCGGCGGACCGCCTTGCTGGGTGCGCGTGTCGGCCAGCATGGCCAGGTCGCGCACGTGATCGAGGTGCGCGTGGCTCACCACCACGACCTCGACCTTTTGCTGCTCCTTCAAGGAGAGCATGTTTGTGATCGACCCGGCGTCGAGGCACAGCCGCCCGTCGAGGAGAAAAGCGGGGCACTGATGCTTGGGCGACTCACCGCCGTGGCAGCCCAAAACCCTGAAGTCCATCTAGCCGACCCCTTCGATGGCGAGGCCCCTTCTGCGCACGAGCGGTGGCGTCATCCGACCCGAATCGTGACCAAGGCGAACAATGGCTGGATCGTACACGCACCTCGTCGCCCGGGTCAAAACTCAATACGAGTGGCCTGCCGCAAGCCCCCCGGCCGGCGCCCTGGTCTGGACATTGACGGTCTTCAGGGCGGACACTATACCTGCACTGCCGTTCGGTCGTCGGAGTCGACGTTTTTTTTACCGAGAGCGGCTTTTTTTCCGGAGAGTTTGATGGCCACGCACATCACCCAGGACTGCATCAACTGCGGAGCCTGCGAGCCCGAGTGTCCGAACCAAGCGATCAGCGAAGGCGATGAGATCTACGTGATCGACCCGAAGCTGTGCACCGAGTGCGTGGGGTTCTACGACCACGAAGCCTGCCAGGCCGTGTGCCCGGTCGAGTGCTGCCTGCCGGACCCGGGTCGGACCGAGCAAGAGCCCGTGCTCATCACGCGCGCGCTCGAATTGCATCCGGACGACGCCGAGCTGAAGGCCCGCGCCGACAAGAACGAGTACCCGTCGCGCTTCCGCAAGTAGTCGCGCGTCGCGCGACTAGACGGCCAATGGCGGCACGCGTGGCACACCCGCGCGCAGCTTTGCGTGAGCGCGGACGTCTGTGCGCCGGCTGGCGTGAGCGCGGCATGCTGCACGCGTGACGGCCGCCGTCAGCAGCGGGCCGGCCGCGTGCACGGGTGCCTCAGCGCAACATTGCGAGGCCGCTCACGCGGTCTTCGCAGGGGTGCGCGCAGAGCCCATCTGGATCTTCTCACCCAGGAACGCGCCGAACATCGAGATCATGACGCCGAGCAGCGCGGTCACGATGTACGCGAGCAGCGTGGGCTGAAAGCCGTCGGGCGTGGTCAGCGCGAGGTACGAAATCGTGGGAATCACGGCGATCATGGCGCCGACCGCGGGCTCGACGAAGGTCTTGCCTGGCGAGATCACGCCGACCGCGATGCCGCCCACGAACCACACGCCGACCGAGATCAGCAGGCCCGGCAGACCCTGCGGGTCGAAGCTCGAGATGATGAACGGCACGAGGATCAGGATCACGGCCTGCGCTGCGAGGTACACGCCTGCCGCCATCAGCGCCCACTTGATCTCGAAGTGCTCCTGCTGGTAGCGCCGCGCGTGGGCCTCTTCCTCGGTGTACGTCGTCGTGAGCGCCTCGACTTTGGCGCCGCACGAACGGCAGCGCTCCGCGCTCTGCGGGTTCTTGAACCCGCACATGGGACACGTGATCTCTTGCTCCACCGTCGCCATCGCCATTGCCTCCAAAGGCACGCCACGTACAACACAGGGGCCGAACGGGCATTGTCGCTCAGACCGCCTCGCTCTGGCAACCTGCTGGCACACGGCCCGCGGCGGCGGCTGCTGATTGCCAGGACGGGGCCACTGGCTCGAAAAGGTTGACTTTGGCGGCGGCCGATCTCATAGGTCGCCCTCACCGTAGCGACCCCAGGAGGACTGCCGTGGCCCGATTCATCGACGAGCTCAAGCGAACGCATCTGTGCGGCGATCTGCGCGAAGAGCACGTCGATAAGGAAGTGGTGCTCTTTGGCTGGGTTCAGAGCCGGCGCGACCACGGCGGCTGCATTTTCATCGACCTGCGCGACAAGTCGGGCGTGGTGCAGGTGATGTTCGACCCCTCGATTGGCCAGAGCTTCGAGCTGGGCGACGCGGCGCGAGGGGAGTGGGTGCTTGGCGTGAAAGGTAAGGTGCGCGACCGCGGGGACATGAAGAACCCGCGCATCCCGACCGGCGCCATCGAGGTCATCGCGCTCGAGGCCACCGTCTTCAACAAGAGCGAAACGCCGCCCTTCGCCATCGAGGACGACGTGGACACGGGCGAAGACAAGCGCCTGGAGTACCGCTACCTCGACCTGCGCCGGCCGAAGCTGCAAAAGGCCCTGATCGCGCGCTCCAAACTGATGAGCACGACGCGCCAGCACTTCGACGGCCACGGCTTCATCGAGGTCGAGACACCTTACCTGCTCAAGTACACGCCCGGCGGCGCGCGTAACTTCCTCGTGCCCTCGCGGCACCAGCCCGGCTCGTTCTATGCGCTGGCCGAGAGCCCGCAGCTCTTCAAGCAACTGCTGATGGTGGCCGGCTACGACCGCTACTTCCAGATCGTGAAGTGTTTCCGCGACGAAGACATGCGCCTGGACCGGCAGCCGGAGTTCACGCAGATCGACGTCGAGATGAGCTTCGTGAACGAAGACGACATCTTCGGCATGATCGAAGGCTTGCTCTTCAAGCTGTTCAAGAACGTGCTGGGCATGGACCTGCACGAGAAGTACCCGAGCGGGCACTTGCCACGCATGCGCTTCAACGAATCGATGCGCCGCTACGGCAACGACAAGCCCGACCTGCGCTTTGGCCTCGAACACATCGACCTGACCGAGCTGGTCACGCAGCACGATGGCGGCGGCATTCCGTTCTTCGAGCCCATCGCCAAGAAGTTCAAGAGCGGCGACTACCGCAAGGACCTGCCGGAAGAAATCGTGAAGGCGCTGGTCGTGCCGGCCAGCGGCAACTTCACGCGCGCCGATGGCGACAAGCTCGAGCAGTACGTCAAGGGCATGGGCGCAGGCGGCTTGGCGCGCGCGAAGCTGGGCGACGATGGCAGCTGGACGCAGAGCCCGCTGAGCAAGAGCGTCACTGATGCCATGCGCGTGGCCATCAACCAGGCCTGCAACGCGCAGCCCGGCGACATCCTGTGCTTCCAGTTCGGCCCAGCCGACAAGGTGCACACGATCATGGCGAACCTGCGCGTGCACATCGCCAAGAAGCTCGGCCTGATCCCCGAGTACGGGAGTGGCGGCCGCTTCGAGCTGCTCTGGATCACCGACCCACCGCTCTTCGAGCGCGACGAGGTGAGCAAGCGCTGGGCGGCGGCGCACCATCCGTTCACCCGTCCGCACGATGCGTGTCTCGACCTGCTCGAGAAGGATCCCGGCAAGGTGCTGTGTCACCGCTACGACGTGGTGCTCAACGGCTTCGAGATCGGCGGCGGCTCGATTCGCTTGCACGACCCGAGCGTGCAGGCGCGCGTGTTCAAGGCCATCGGCATCTCGGACGAAGAGGCGGAGCAGAAGTTCGGCTTCTTGCTGCGCGCGCTCAAGCTAGGAGCCCCGCCACACGGTGGCATCGCGCTTGGCCTCGACCGCCTGGCGATGCTGCTGACGGAGGCCGAAGCCATCCGCGACGTGATCGCGTTCCCCAAGACGCAGAAGGGCACCGACATGATGACCGGCGCGCCGAGCCCGGTGAACGCCGAGCAGCTGGCCGAGCTGAAGATTGCGACGCTGAAGACGCCGTGAGTGGCTGGGGTGTCACGGCGTGCGTCCCAGCCAGTAGAATGACCGGCTGGGCGTGCGGCGTGGCAGCGTCGCACGAGATCAGGTCAAGACGTGCCGCGCACGTCTTCGGGCGTGTCCCAGTCGCGCAGAGCGGCGTGTTCGACCGCTGTCAGCTGCAACTCCTCGACCGGCAGGCGCGCGAGCAGCGCCTGAAACGAGCGCTCGCCGGCGTGCAGCGCGGCATGCAGTGCGGGCTGCACGCCCGCGGGCTCGTAGCGTGCGAACAGCGGCTGCCATTTGCGCGTCTGCGAGTCGCGCGGAGCCAGCACCGGCGCCTGGCTCGGGTGGGCTGCGAGCTTTTCGAGCAGGTCGCGCGTGACGAAGGGCATGTCGCACGCAACGCAGATGACTGGACGGCCGCCGGCATGTTGCAAAAGCGCCGCAAGGCCGCCCAGCGGGCCAACGCCAGCGGGCTCGTCCAGCAGGCGCAGCAGCGCCTCGAGGTCAGAACCCAGCGACTCGCCAGCGCCGACCAGCACGACGGGCAGCGCGGCTTCGCGCGCCAACCGCGCGAGCTTGCCCGCGAGTGTTTCCTGCGTGTCGGGCGCGACGAGCAACGCCTTGTGCGCGCCGCCCATCCGCCGGCCGCGGCCGCCGACGAAGAGGCCCAGGATCGGGAGTTCGGCGCTCACGCTGCGAGCCTACACCGAGACTGGCGTGGGTTGATCGGCCCTCGCGCGTGCTTGCGACCGAGGCCGTATCGGCTGCGGCCGGCAGCCAGGGCACGCGCCGCCACGGGCTCGACTGGCGCCCGCCACGCCACCGGCGCCGAGTGCGCCACTTCCAGTACCCCAAATCACCGGAAGCACGTGGTTCACGCTCCGGCACGAAACCTGCGCGTGCTTGCCGCGTGCCCGCCGCGACCCCGACCATCGGTCAACGCCCAGTGGTGCGCGCACACGCGCCGCCGAGCGTGAGCACGGCCACAAGATCATGTCGGCGCGATTGAGAGATGTCCGGCGCTCTGCAAAGTGCAGTTGTCCGGTTCGGCGTCGTGGTCACACGTCCCATCACTTCAGGGGTTGTGCGGGAGCGAAGTTTGCCTCGATATGAGGAGCCGTTCCGGTCCAGCCGCCCTTGTCGTGAGACGTTTGCGAACCAAGATAGAGTTCCCAGTGGTGGTACTCGACGGGCTCGGGATCGTCGGTCGTATACGGCGGTCCCGCTGATGCCTTCGAGGAGATGAGCAGGACCGCGAGTCCGAGCGCATGGACCCACCTCATCGAGGAAGCTCGTGCGTGAGTGCGCCGACGAGCGCGGCTCCGGCAACGAGCCAGGTCGAGTTCACCTTCCATCTGATCAGAAGGATGGTACCAACGAGCGCGATGATGATGATGGCGGGTGCGTCTACGAGCGCGGCCCGAGCGACTTGCGCGGTGACGATCGCCATGAGCGAGAGCGAGGCGACGTTCACGCCATCAAGGAAGGCGGCTGCCGTAATCGATTGCCGGATGCGAGCGATGAGCAGCCGTGTGACAGCCAGCAGCACGAATCCCGGAAGGAAGATCCCTATCGTCGCGAGGACGGCACCCCAGGGGCCGCTGATGACGTAGCCGATGAACGTGGCGGTTGTGAACACCGGACCGGGCGTGACCTGCCCGATGGCAACGGCGTCCAGGAGCTGCGGTTCGCTCAGCCAGTGCAGGCGGTCCACCAAGTCAGCACGTAGGAATGCGAACAACACATAGCCGCTACCGAACACAAGAGCGCCGATCTTCACGAACGTGAGGAACAGAGTGAGCAAGGCAACGGGCACAGCGACGCCAGCAGCACCCGCAGCACCGGCGGCGACCGGACCGACCAAGTGTGCCGCGCCGGTCTTCTCTGAACGGTCGAGGGTGCGACGCGCAACAATGGTCATGAAGCTCGCCCCTACAAGCACCACGAGGGCATCGACACCGAGAGCCGCTGCACGGCACGCTCCCGCAGCCATCGTGCCGAGCAGCTTCGACTTCTTCATGGCCTTCGGTCCGAGACCCCAGAGCGCTTGGACGACGACACCAATGACGACTGGTTTGATCCCGTAGAGCAGCCCGGCAAGCTCCGGGAGCGTTCCGAAGCGAACATGTGCCCAGGCGATGACTCCGACGGTCAACGCGGCGGGCAGGATGAAGCACGTCCCGCCAAGAAGCAGGCTGCGCCACCCAGCCTACTCATACCCAATATAGACAGCAAGTTCTGTCGAGCTTGGGACAGGAATGAGATTCGAGGCGCCGAGCAGATCGACGAACCTCTCGTGCGGGGTAGAGCCACCATCGATCGCACTTACATCGAGTTTCGCCTGGCACACAGCTTGCTCCGCCTTCAGAAGAAATGTTTGAAACCGTGTCACAGGCCATAGCTCAGATCTCGTTGGCGCTCACGTACTATGCGGGCCTCGTCGTGCTCATGCGTGTGTCGGGCAAGCGACTTGCAGGTCAGACCACCACCTTCGACCTCATCGTCCTGATTTGCCTTGGGGTCGTGCTCCAAGACATTGCGCTGCGCAAAGGCACCCTCAATGCCTGGTTCTTCATTGTCACGGTATTTTCGGCGCACCGTGGCCTTGCCTCCTGGTGTGCGAGATCTCGTTGGGTGCGCCGGCTCGCCCGCGGCTCGCCCCGACCGTTGGTGCGCGATGGTCAGATCGACTTTGGCGCATTGGAGGACGAAGCACTCAGCCCTGACGACCTCATGGCCGGCTTGCGCAAGCTCGGCTACGCCACGCCTGACGTCATCCACCTCGCCGTGCTCGAAGAGACGGGACAGATCAGCGCTATCCCTCGCCGCACATATGCGGCCGCGCCCGAACGAGACGCAGCGTCCACGTGCGACGGCGGCACCGAGGTCGTGTAACCGCGGTGCCGCGATCGCACGCAGCGTATCGCTCAGTGGCCGCGGAAGAATAGCAGCCACAAGATAAACACAAGCCCGATAGGCACTCCGCCCATCCACAACAGCGCGGGCACGAGCACTCTGCCGCTGGTGGCTTCCTGTAGTTTCTTGATCTGTGTCATGAGTGACCTCCAAGTTCCATCGACCCGCAAGAACCGCGCCAACCGTCCGCCGACGCAATGGGATCGATATGGATCCGATCCTGCTTTGAGTCCGCTCGATGAGCGCGCCCGAGCTTTCGAGCCTGACCCTGCCATACGACGGGAGCGGCGTGATCTCAGCGCTCGCTCGCATGAAAGAGACGTTCGATGTCAAGGCTGCACGCGTCCGCTGAGCGGTTGCCGCGGTCGCACCCGAGCTGTTGCGGCCGGGCTTCCGAAAGCGGTACGCATATTGCGTCTCTTTGCGTCCGTGAGTGCGCTCAGAGAATAGTCGGGGGGCGCGGCCCAGACTGCGGCGAGCTCTTCGTCGGCCGTGCAGATCGTCACTCGAGGCTTGGCGTTCGCAGTCAACGTCAACCAACGCTTGCCGCCGCCGAGTGCCAGCGCTCGCGCGCCCATTGTGCTGGCAGCAGTCAGCTCGAAATCGCCAATCGATGGGCTCGTGCGCCGGCACCGCCCTGCGCGGGATGCAATCGGGACAAGTTGGCTGCTCCCGCGTGGCAATTGTGTCTCAGCCGCACCACGTAGCCCGCCGCGGCTCCGCTTTGTCCGGCAATCTCGCCTTGGCCGGCTTCTTGCTCAGTGCACGGCTGGTCCAATGGGTACCGCTGCCACACCGTTGCGCCTCCCCGAACTAAAGCCGCGGGAACGTCGCATCCTTGCGTGCATGGATCGAGCTCCGTACTCCGGTGCGTGTCTGCCGCATGGGATCTCGCTCGCAAAGGTCTTCGGTAGCGCGACGACGCTCGTGCACGTCATGCAGCCCAGGCACGAATCGACCGGCCCAGGCACGACCGACGCGCTGTGTTGGGAGATCTCCAGGCAAGAAGTGCGTGCTTGTCTCGAGCGCTTGGGGAAGGAAGCCACGCTGTCGCTGGGGCATCCCGTCGACGTGCGCCTCGAACAGGGTCACCCCGCGGAGCGCATCGTCGCGCTCGCGCGTGAGATCCGTGCCGATCTGATCGTGCTCGGCAGCTGAAGAGCGCGGTTTAGGTGGCGTACGCGCGATACAGAAAACGAACGACAAAGGAGTTTCTATCAAAGGATTTGTGCAAGATATCGAGAGTCTCGCCATCAAGAATGATGAGTTTCGCCAGGTGCTTTATACGGCAAAGAACTGTCAGCTCGTCGTCATGGCGCTGAAGCCCAAGGAAGAGATCGGGGCGGAAGTCCACAAGCTCGACCAGTTCTTTCGCGTGGAGGAGGGTTCCGGTGAGGCGGTTCTCGAGGGCGTTCGGACGGCGATCCGCGCGGGCTTCGCGGTAGTCGTCCCGGCTGGGATGAAGCACAACATCATCAATACCGGCAGTGTTCCGCTGAAGCTCTATACGATCTATGCGCCGCCGAATCATCGGGACGGCGTTGTTCACCATACCCGCGCCGACGCGGAGGCTGATAACGAGCACTTCGACGGCAAAACGACAGAATAGAGACTCGACTGCGGGCCAGGCCGGGCAGCTGAGCAGGAGCGTTGGACGAACAAGAGAGGTCGACGACGCGCGCCCGATAAAGATCTGCGTCTGCACGATGAGGGATTGATCCACATGCCAACTGAGCCGACAAGCGCCGTGTGTGCCACACCCCGACTGGCCAAGTTCTCACTGGCGGCGAACTACGATCCGGAACTCGTTCCGGCGCTCGCTGCGTACCCGGTCGATGAAGTTTATGGCAAGTTCCCCACCGATGGGGTCAGCGGTGGCCGTCCCCGCTATCTGGCGACACCGCTTTCGGAAGCGGATCTGCGGCGTTACATCCGCCTGCTCGACCATCATGGCATTGCCTTCAATTATCTCCTGAACGGCGCCTGTTTCGGCAACCGCGAATGGACACGCGCCTGGCAGAAACGGGTGACGGACCTGCTGGCCAAGCTGGGCGAATGGGGCGTGCGCCGGGTCACCGTCTCCACCCCTTTTCTGCTGGAACTGGTCAAACGCCGGTTTCCCGAGTTCAAGGTAAGAATCGGGATTTATGCCCAGGTGGACACGCCGCGGCGCGCCCGCTTCTGGGAAGATCTCGGCGCGGATGTCATCGTTTTGGAGAGCTTCTCGATCAACCGGAACTTCCGCCGCCTGGCGGCTATCCGCCGGGCGGTCCGTTGCGATCTGGAACTCATCGCGAACCACGTCTGCCTCATGAACTGTCCGATGCAAACCTATCATCAGAACGGTTTCGCCCATGCGTCTGACGACACCAGCACGGTCTTCATCGACTATTGCTTCCTGCGCTGTTCGCGGCAGCGCCTGACGGATCCGTCGCAGTTCATCAAGTCGGCCTGGATCCGGCCGGAGGACCTCGCCGCCTATGAAGCGATGGGGTACACGACCTTCAAGCTTTTGGAACGGGGGATTCCGTCGGCGGAATTGCTGCGTCGCGTCAAAGCCTACAGCGAGCGGCGGTTCGACGGCAATCTGGCCGAACTACTGCTCTCGTATGGCTTCAAGCAACCGGTTCGCAAGGAATCCCTCTGGGGTCTGCGTCACTTCTGGAAGCCGCGACAGGTAAGTCCGCTGCGATTGAAACCGCTGTTCGACCTGGCGCGTCTGCAAGGCTGGCAGTCGCCACTGCCGGAATGTCCGATCCGGGTGGATGCGCGGCAGATCCCGGAGAATTTCCTGGAAGGTTTTCGCAACCGTGACTGCGCCTCGATGGACTGTCAGGTTTGCGGCTATTGCGAGCGGATTGCCGCACAGGCTGTTTCGATTTCGCCCGAATACCGCACCGAGGTGTTGGGAAAGTACGCGGAAATCGACGATGCCGTGGTAACGGGAGGGCTCTGGGGTGTTTGACTCGCTGCTTCGTCGCACGCATTCCTACGCCCGTCGCGACCCTGCGCATGCAAGAGCGCAACGTGCTCGACTTACATCACCGAAGCCTGCGAACCACGGCTGCGCCGCTCGGGCCGTCCCGTCTCTACTCCCGCATGCGCTACCCTTCGAGATGCGCGCCCGCGCAGCCTGACATCAACTCGGGCCGTGAACGCTTACGTTACCTGTTTGGTGTCGAAGTCAGCAGCAAAGTAAGTGTTCTTTCGCGTGGCAACCCAGTTCGCCGCCTCACATCTCTCCCTCGTCCTACTTCGGCATCAACTGCTGCAAGCGGTGCGGCTCTTCTCCCAGCCACCCCGGGTTCCGAGCGGTACCGTCGAATATTGATGTCGTCTTGAATGGCTCGAACTCGCCGCGCGCCGCCGCGGTGGCGGTTTTTGACAGCAAGGAACGTACATCCGTATCGTTCATCGGGTGAAACGTCCGTACCGCTTCGCATGCCTGGTCCAGAATCTCCATGCTGTCGATACCCGTTATGACCACGGAAGTGGGTAGATTCAGCGCGTAATGCAGGCACTCGATCGGTGTTACTGTATTCGACTTCAGCAGAATCCCGTTCGCCATGCTCTTCATCCCGAGTACTCCTATTTTCCGCCGTACGAGTTCAGGCAACACCTCTTTTTCAAAACTACGATAATGCGCATCCATCACGTTGAGCGGCATTTGGACGGTATCGAAATCGAAACCGTAATCTGCAGCCACTTTCAGCATATGCAGATGGATACTTGGATCCTTGTGTCCCGTGAAACCGATATAGCGGATTTTCCCCGCTTCGCGGGCCTCCACGAGTGCGGCATTGGCCCCTTCGTCATCAAAGATACGGTGCGGGTCTTCGTACCGGAGCACCTCGTGGTGCTGTACGAGATCGATCGTATCGACCTGGAGGCGACGGAGCGATTGATCAAGCTGCCTTGCCGCTTCTTTCTTTGATCGCCCGTCGATCTTCGTCATAAGAAATGCCCTGTCCCGGTAACCCTCGCGCAGCGCATTCCCCATGCGGATCTCGCTGGCCCCCTCGTTGTAATCCCAGCAGTTATCCATGAAGTTGATGCCGCGGTCGATGGCTGTGCGAATGATGCGGATGCTCAATTGCTCATCCACGCTGTTCAAGCCTATATGCCAGCCTCCGATCCCGATTGCCGAAACTTTCTCTCCCGTGCCACCGAGTGTTCGATAGAGCATCCCCTGCCTAGCCATACTGTTTGTCATGGTTCGACTCCTGTTAGTCAGGCAGTTTATGACTTACACTTTTCAGAATAGGCTGGACAAAAGAAAACTCGCAGTCTGGGTGATTGAACGAAGCCGCTACGGACCATTTTACAAGTGAACATGACTTTCTCACGCTGTTCAGCTCCGGGATTATCGCTGCGGAGAGCGCCGGCGACGCCAAGCCAGCACGCCAAGCACCAAGCCGAATCCGCCAGTCAGAGCGCCGTGCTCTGCACCCTCTGCCCCGGGTCCGGTCACGCTGCACAAGCCTTTGCTCTTGGCTTTGATGCTGCCAGACGCAGTGCAGACACCGGCGTCGTCGCAGCCCGAGCTGCCGCTGGCCGTCGCGCTGATCTTGATCTGATACTTCGCCGTCAACGCATCGATGCACTTCTGCAAGTTGTCGCCGCGGTCGACGTACTGGCCGTTGCAGAAGAGCGAGCCTTCCTGTTGCTGGCATTGGGTCTTGCAGCCGCCTTCGATGTCGGCTTCACACTTCGCTTCGCCTTGTGCTTGACACTTCAGCTGACAGTCGAGGTTGGTGTCGACCTCGCACGAGCCCTGACAGCTTGCCTTGCAGCTGGCATCGCAGTCGGCCGTGGGCGCCTGCGCAGCACAGCTGGCCTGGCAAGACGTGGCGCAGCAGCCGTGGCAGCTGGCTTCGCAGCTCGCCGAGTTGCTGTCGCTGCTGCAGCTGGACGAGCAGCGTCCCGAGCAATCGCTGCGGCATGCACCAGTGCATTCGAACTTACCGGGGTCGAGCTTGCTGCAATCGGCTTTGCACGTAGCGGTGCAGGCACCGCTGCAGGTCACGCTCGGCAGCTTGTTGCATTGCGCGTCGCACTCGGCTGAGAGTCGCGCCGCGCAGCTGACGCGCACCGACACCGGCGTGCACATGGTTTCGCACTGCGCGCTCGGCGGGACCACTTCACACTGCGCGTTGGCTTCGATGAA
>DASVHQ010000466.1:0-3225 GCA_036382515.1 Polyangiales bacterium
AGAAAGCCGGACCGAGGGCTTCGAGTCGATTCTCGAGACAGCTTCTTGTGCGAAACCGCAGGAATACTGCGTGGTATTTTGAGGATTTCGCACAAGCAGATGTCCGAGAAGCGGCCGAAGACCGACGGGAGCGCTTTCTCCAACAGGCTCCTAGGGTGGAGAAGACGCCCGCAGGAAACCGCGTTGCACTCCGTCTCCAAACGGCCAACTGCACCTTCCGAGGTGCTGGTCATCGACGACAGCGACTTGGCGCGCGACAGCATCAAACGCATGCTCGAGGCGGCCGGCTTCTCCGTGGTGACCGCGCCGTCGGCGATTGGCGCCAGCGCCATGATCTTGCACGAACGCGTGAGGGTCGTGGTGGTCGATCTACACATGCCTGCCATGCTCGGCAGCTCATTGGTGGGCGTGCTGCGCAAACACCCTCGGCTGCGTGAGCTGGCCATCGTGTTGATCTCCGGCGCTCCGGTCGACCAGCTCGTCACCGCAGCGGGCGCGGCCGGTGCCAACGCGGCCATCTCCAAGCTGGAGATGGCCTCGACCCTGGTGCCGGCGGTGCGCCGATTGCTGCGACGGCCGAAAGCCGCGTACTTGTAGCGCGCCGAGCTGCCAGACTAGTCCAAACGGCTAGAACGAGCTGACAATTGGGTTGCAGCTCATGGATCGATCGCGCGAAGCAGGGCAGGGCCAAGGATCCACCATGCTGACGCCGTGGTAAGTTTGGCGATGCGCACGCGCCGCCCACCCCAAGGATCGATCCGACCATGACGAAGCCCATCCCTTCGATCGAGAAACACATGACCCCGTCTCCGCATGCGATCAGCGTGACGCAACCGCTGTCGCTCGCCCATGCGCTCATGAAGCAGCATGACATTCGTCACTTGCCCGTTGTGGACGGCGGCAAGCTCGTCGGCTTGCTCTCCGTGCGCGATCTGCATCTCATCGGGTCGCTGAAGGAAGTGAACCCGACGAAGGTGAGCGTCAGCGCCGCGATGTCGAAAGAGGTGTACGCGGTCTCGCCCGCGACGCCGCTGCACGAGGTCGTCAATGCCATGGCCGACCACAAGTACGGTTGCGCTGTCGTCATGCACAACGGCAAGGTGGTCGGCATCTTCACTACCGTCGATGTCTGCCGCGCGTTCGGCGAGCTCCTGAGCAAGCGCCTCGCGTGAGCCACCGCCCCCGCGGTCTTGAGGACGACACACCGGCCGCACCGGGGGAAGTCCCACAGCTGAAGGATCTCTTCGGCGCCATCCTGCAGCAGGCCATCGATGGCTTCTGGGTCGTCGACCGCAAGGGCCGGTTCCTGGAGGTCAACGCCGCATACTGCGAGCTCGTTGGCTATTCGCGCGAGGAGCTATTGCGCCGGTCGATCACGGACATCGAAGCCGCGGAAGCGCAGGTGCAAACAGCCGAGCACATCGCGCGCGTCCGAGCGACGGGTGGGGATCGCTTCCTGACCAAACACCGACGCAAGGACGGCACGATTGTCGACGTCGAGATCAGCGCCCAGTACATGGAGCAGGCGGGCGGCTTCGTCTTCGTCTTCGTGCGCGACGTCACTGGGCGCGAACGGGAGGTGGAGCTGCAGCAGACCGCACGCCACGGGCTGCAGCGCAAGATCGACGAGCGAGACGCGGAGGCCGCGCTGCTGCGAAACACCATCGAGCAGTTGCCGCTTTCGGTCGTCCTGACCGATACCGACGGACGCATCGAGTACGTGAACCCTGCGTTCACGCGGATCACGGGCTACGCGCCGGTGGAGGTCATCGGATCCACGCCGCGAGTGTTGAAGTCGGGAGCACAGCGCGCTCCGGTCTACGACCAGCTGTGGACCGCGATCAAGGCTGGACGACAGTGGCAGGGAGAGCTCATCAATCGTCGAAAAGACGGCACGACCTACGCGCAAGAGCTGCTGATTGCGCCGGTGCACGATCGACAGAGTGGAACCGTCCGTCTGGTCGGCATCGGTCAAGATGTCACCGAGCGCAACCAGCTGCGCGATTCACTGGAGCTGACGCAGTTCTCGTTGGATCACAGCACGGATGCCGTGCTCTGGGTGGACGCGCAGGGCCGCGTCACGTATGCGAGCCTGGGTGCGTCGCGCTTACTCGGATACACGCGGGAAGAGCTGCTCACGCGATCGATCTGGGAGCTCTCGTCGCAGCTCTCCGCACAAAGCTGGCCCCAGCGCTGGGCGCAGACCAGCCACGCGGGCTTCTGGCGCGGCGAAGACGAGGCACGGCGCAAGGATGGCTCCAGCGTCGCGACCGAAATCGTGGTGACCCACGTGCGCTTCGGAGGCAAGGAGATCCAGTGTGCGATCCTGCGCGATCTCACCGAGCGCAACCGCGCCAGTCAGGCGTTGCGGGAAAGCGCCCGGACGATGGCCGAGGCCGAGCGCATCGGGCATTTCGGCTCCTATCGACTGGACGTCGCAGCCGAGACGTGGACCTCGAGCGCAGGGCTCGACGAGATCTTCGGGGTCTCGGGAGCTTCGATTTCCAGAGACATCCCCGGCTGGCTCTCCGTCGTCCACCCCGAGCAGAGACAGGAGCTGGCGGATTACATCGCGCACGAAGTACTGGGCAAAGGGCGGGCCTTCGACCACGAGTATCGGATCGTTCGGATCGCCGACGGTGAGGTGCGCTGGGTGCACGGCCTCGGAACCTTGCTGACCGACCGGGAGGGCCACCCCGTCGAGATGTTCGGGACCGTCCAGGACATCACAGATGACAAGCGTGAAGGGGCTTTGCTGCAAGAGTCGGTCGAGCTGAACCGACGGATGTTGGCCTCGTCGGTGTTCGGCACGCTCATCTACGACGGCTTGAGCGGGCAATGTCTGGTGGCAAACGATGCAGCGGCTCGCGTGGTCGGCGCTTCCGTCGGGCAGTTGTCCACGCAAACGTTCCGCCGGCTGGCATCGTGGAAGGACTCCGGATTGCTGGCGGCGGCCGAGTCGGTGCTGCAGAGTGGCGTCAGCCTCAGGAAGACCTTCGTCGTTTGCACCTCGCCCGGGAAGGACGTCGTGCTCGATTGCTTCTTGGCTGTCTTCGAAACCGAGCGCCGCCCTCGGCTGCTGCTCATCTTCGAGGATGTCACGGCATACAGAGGCGCCGAAGAAGCGCTGCGCAAGAGCGAAGCGCGCCACCGAGCGCTCTTACGAGCGCTGCCCGATCTCGTCGTCGTGCTGGACCGATGCGGGGTAGTCCTCGACTACCACGG
>DASVHQ010000467.1:0-1639 GCA_036382515.1 Polyangiales bacterium
GCGCGTGAACGCAGCGTTCGACGCCGCGATGCTGATGCCGCACGCACAGCGCGCGCGACCCGAGAACCAGCCGGATGCCCCGAAATCGTAGCCGGCTTGGCTAGCGCCAACGGCACGCGACCTGGCCGCCATCAGCTGCGGCGACACACGCGACACACGCGACACGTGCACGTGCCGGCCACGCAGCGCGCGCTCAGGTGCCCTTCTTCAGCGGGATCGAGAGCTCGACCGCGTCGTCGTCGAGCGAGCTCTTGCCGTCGGTGTCGCCGTCGACTGCGCCGACGAAGATCGTGAGGTCACCGGTGGCGGGCGCCGTCCAGTGGAAGGTCCACTGCGTACGACCCTGGCCGGGCAAGCCGAGCACGGCGTGGCAGTTTCCGAAGACGATCGTCGTCTTGCTCGTGTCGCTCGGGTTCACCACTGTGCTGCCATACGTCTTGGGGTACGGGTCGGTGACCGTGCACGAGCTCGACGACTTGCCTGCGTCGCTGGTCAGCACGCCAGCGAGCTTGCCTGTGGTGTTGTCCTCGACGGTAAAGCTCATCTGGTTGATGTTACCGGTCATCGCGGTATTGGCCAGGCCGAGGTGCTCACCCATCATCGTGACCGTGATGGCGTAGTCTTGGCCGGGCTTGTACGCGTCGGCTCCGCCCACACTCTCGAATGCCGGCGTTGGCACCACGTTCATCGTCAGGTGGCCTTGCTGGTTGTTGTTGTTGATGTGGCAGTGCGAGCACTTGATGCCGTAGTCCGCAGCGCCGCCCGTGCCGTAGATGCCGCCACCACCGGCACGCCCGCTCACGCCCGCGGGGCCGGCCGCCGGCTGCTCGAAAAAACTGTGTCTTGGAAAGGCGAATGAGACGCCCGAGTAGGCACAGATACCGAACACGACAAAAATTGTGAGCCACGCTCGCATCGTCAGTCTCCCTTGTCGTCAGTTCGTGGAGGCGCAGCTGTTGTTCGCTGTGCCATTGAGCCAGTCTTTGATCGCGGTGTAGCCCGCGTCGGTCTTCTGGAAGATGTGAATGCCCGCATGCGCGAGGCCGCCACCGACCAGCGGCTGCTTCAGCAGACCGCAGTCTTCGACGTTGCTCAGTGCGGCGCCGCTGTCACCGAGCAAAAGGCCGCGCGCAGCGTCGTAGTTCTTGCGCCACTCGTTCGTGGTGTGCCGGTCTTGATCGCAGGCGCACTCGATGCCGCCGGTGCAGTCCTGCGATGGCTTCGAGGCGACGGCATCGCAGCTCGGGATGCCCGTGAGCGTGTCACCGGTGACGCGCAAGCGACCGCGTGCATAGACGCGAAACGCGCGGCCGGCCTCGGTGCCATGACAGCCGAGCATCGCGCAGAACTTGTCGAACACCGGCTCGACGCTGCACTGGTAGTAGCCAACGTTGAGCGCAGGCAGCGTGGCGGTCTCGACCGGCTTGTGCGCCGTCGTGCCGCAATTGCACTGATCCGTGCAGCTACGGGTACCGCTGTCGTTGCTGCCGTTGGTCGCCCACGGTGTGCAGAGCCACGACTCCACGCACGCTGCGCCGGGTGAGCAGCTGGCACCACCGCCGGTGCCCGCCGTACCGCCAGTGCCGCCGGTGCCTGCGCCGCTGGTGCCACCACCGCTGGTGCCGCCGCCACTGGTGCC
>DASVHQ010000468.1:0-8288 GCA_036382515.1 Polyangiales bacterium
CGCGCGAATGATGTTCGGACGCAGCGCGGGCTCACCGCCGTACAGCAGCGCGATGTTCTTGCCGGCCTTGCGATGCGTCTTCATCAGCTCGATCATCGCGTCGTCGTCGAGCTGGCTGGGGTGCTCCTCGCGCCACCAATAGCAATGCGTGCACTTGAGATTGCAGCGATTGGTGGTGTTGAGCGCCATGATCATCTTCGTGTCGGTGAACGCGAAGCGATAGAAGTTCACCCAGAACATGCCGACTTCGGCCCAGAAGCCCTCGTCTCTGTAGCCGTCTTCCCTCATCGTGGTGCTCACTTTCGGTGCACGTACTGCGCCACAGGATCAGAACGCGGTCAATGCCGCAAGTGGAGACCAAGCTCTTTGGACCGCGAGCCAACATTGAGCGTGCCCAGTCCGCCAGCCGCCCCGCTGGGCGTCACCCGCCTGCGCATTACCGCTCTGCAGGAGCGAAGTGGTAGCGCAACCTGGCGTTCAGCGTGCGGATCAGGCGCTCGGCCGCGTGTGCATCCGGAAGCTCGAGCTCGGCGGCGAGCTGCTCGAAGTCCCGCTCCTCCAAGTAGTAGAGTCGCAGCGCCTGCGCCTCGAGCGGCTCGAACGTTGCCTCCGCGTAAGCGAAGATCGCGACCGCCGTCAGCTTCGCCGTGATGGCAAGCGTCTGGATGAGCGCGCGGTCGAGCGCACCTCCGCTTAGCCGCGTCGCGTTGGTGTTGACGGCGCGCTTGTTGGGTCTTGGCGCCTGCGGCGGAGTGGAGACTCGCTTCGGAGCGCGCCCATAACGGCGACGCAAATGCTCGCGCACGGCGAAGTCCACTGCGCCGTAGATCCAAGAATCGAACGCGCTGCTCGGCTGCGCAGCTGCGGCGTCGCGTTGTGCGAGATAGCGCTTCAGGTTCTGGAAGTCATCGTCGGCCAGGCGCTCGAGCGTGGCGGTGCGCACCTCGGCGATCTCGTCGGGGCTGGCATGCATGCCCTTGGCGCGCAGTGAGTCGTGGCCGCGTGCGATGGCTTCGATGCGCGGCACGACCTGCACCTGCAGAGCCTGCCATGCTTCGGGTTTTGACCCCTGCACCACCGCTTGCGCCAGCTCGTCGAGAGATGCCATGGCCGCGAGCGCGAGCTTCGTGGCGACCGGCCGCTTCATCCCATCTATCGTCCGGTCGACGCGCAGCTCTACGCGGGCGAGCCACTCGACGTCGAGCTTGCCCTCCACATCGCACGCCAGGCGCTTTCGGCCATCGCCTACGCACACCAGCACAACGTGGTGCATGACGAACAGCGGCATGGTGGTGGGGACCCCGCTCTACATGCCGCCAGAGCAAGCGGCTGGCAGCTCGGTCGATCTTCCTGTCGATGTTTACGCCATGGGCTGCGTGCTCTTCGAGATGCTCACAGGCCGCCCGCCCTTTGTGGGCGAGTCCCGCGTGGCGCTGCTGACCGCGCACCTGCGCGATCCCATTCCGAAGCTCGCGGATGTCCGCAAGGGGATGCGCGTGGCGCCAGAGCTCCAGACCGTGATCGACCAAGCGCTCGCCAAGAAGCAAACCGAGCGCTATCCCAACGCGGGCGCCATGCTGGCCGCGCTCGAACGCGTGCCCGCGCATCCGATCGTGGTAGCTGACGGCCGGGTTCCGTCTGGGCCTGCCGTCGCGCCAGAGAACGCCTCTCGTCCGATCTCGTGGTGGCGGCTCGCTGCGGGTGCTGTGGTGCTCGTCGCGGCGGTGCTGCTCTTCGCGCTGATGCGCTGACGGCCAGGTGCGGGCCGCCAACCGAGAGCAGGGCGCTCGCGCTGTCTTGCGCGGCGGTCGCGGCTCAAGCCGAGGCGAGCAGCCTGCGCAGCTGCTGGGCCGCACTTTGCAGCAGCTCGTAGCGCACGGGCGGCGTGTAGTGCGCGCGACCCAAGAGCACGAGCGCACCTTCGGCCTGAAAGCGCTCGGCTTCGAAATGGCTGAGCAAGAAGATGTGAACGGCGCCCCCGTCACGACGCGTTTGGGTGGAGGCGCCTGTGCCGCAGTTGGTCGTGTCAGCGTCGCCCCCGAGGGCGCGCAACGACTCCGCAACCGAGTCGAACACGTCGCTGCCGGGCTCTTTGTCGCTAGTCGCGGCCAGCAGCCGTGGCTCGTCGCCGACCTGTTCTGCGGGCGCGAACAAGTAACCGTCGTAGCCTTCGCAGCTGCGCATCAACCACGCGAGCATCGCGCGAGTGCCTTCGTCGCGGGCCTCGACAGGCTCGAGGGCGGCTTCGAACGCGCGGACTTCGCGCATGGCCGCGATCTTGGTCAGCATTCCGCCGGCCGCGCCTGCCATGTCGCTGAGCGCCTGGAAGCGTGCGATCAGCGCCGGATTGCCGAGCTTGGTGAAATACGTCTCGACCTGCTTCAGGTGCTCGGTGAAGCGCTTGGTGGCGCCACGAGCGTGCGCGATGCGCGCTAGGGCTTCGTGCACACTGCCGAGCGCGACTGGGCTCTCGAAGTTGGCATACAGCGCGAGCAGCTCATGCAGGCGCGCGACGGCGCGCTCGTGCTCACCGAGTTGTGCCAGCGCGACGGCGTAGGGGATTTCGCTCTCGATGCGCATCGCGAAGTACACCCGGTCTTCAGGCAGCGCGGTGGCAAACACGCGCTCACACGTGGACTTTGCCTCGGCGTGCAGACCCAGCTGGTTGTACGCCTCGGCGAGCAAGCCGAGGCTCGTGGCCCAGCCGACACGCGACAACGGAGCCTCGCTCTGGAGCAGGCGTTCGAAGAGGTCGGCGCAATCTCGCGGCTGACCGCGACTCAAGAGGTAGGTGGCTTCGGAGGTGACCGCGTAGCGCGTGAGCGACGGGATCTCGTCCTTCATGCGCTGCGTCTCCCGCATCGCGCGCTTGGCGAGCATGACGTCCTGCCACAGGGCTGCAAACAAGTTGATCGAGATCGCAGACCAGGTCTCCACCTGCCAGGAGGAACCGGTCTGGATCGCGCACAGCTCCATGCGCTCGTAGGCACGACGCACCTGCTCGGCTTCGCCGCGAAAGCCGTAGTATTGCAGCCGCAGCTGGGCGGCGATCATCGCGTGCATGTCGGTGCCACTTTGCTCGAGCTCGCTGGCGCGCTCGAGCACGTGGGGGTCGCCGCGAAAGCTCTCGAACAAGCCGAGTGCGTACGAAACGCCGCCGGACCAGAGCCGGCGTTGGTCGTCGCTGAGCTCCGCCATCGCGCCCTTGGCGTTCAAGATGCGCTCCAAACGCAGCCAGCGCTCACGCGTCTTGGTGTAGCGGTCTTCGGTCGCCACCCCGAGTGCTTCGCAGTACTCCACTGCGAAGCCACCAGGATCCCGCAAGCCAAGCGCGCGCAATGGCCGCAAATGCGCGACGATCCGATCGATCGCGGCTTTGTCGAGACAGATGGCAGAGCGACCCGCGAGCGCCACCAGCGCGCTCACGCCAAAGCGCGCCATGCGTCGATAACCCGCGGGCCGCTGACTGATGGGCTGGAGATAAAAGCGAAGCAGGCCCAGGACCATGCCGAGCACAGCGAGCGCATTGGCGACGAGCACACCGAAACGTCGTCCGGAGTCCTGTAGCTTGCGCGCCAGCGGCAGATGCAGCACTTGGTCGAGCGTGTCGACGATCTGTTCCGTGTAGCGCACGAGGCGATGATCCACGGCATACGCGCCCAAGCCGAGCGGCGCGAGCAGCACCAGCGTGAACGCTGGCGGTGCGCCTTGTTCGCGCGCCAGGACCACGGCGCGCTCCAGCAGGCGCACCGCAGACGCGATGCCGTCTGCGGTGTCGGAGAACACGGTGGCAGCCTCTGTGCACAGCCGCAGACCGCGGGGGTCGCGTGCTTCGAGAAAGTGCACGCCCGCAGCGAGCTTCTGCAGTGGTGAGTGGGCAGCGCGCGCGAGTAGCGCTTCGCCTACGCGCAGGTGCAGCTCGACGCGCCGCGCGGCATCGATGCGGCTGACCAGTTTCTCGCGCAGCCGCTCGCTCGCGAAGCGATAGCCCTCGCGACCGAGCACGAGCACCTCGCAACGCACCAGAGCGTCCAGGCGCGCCTGCAGCGAGGTCGTGGGCGCGGCCCCAGGCTCGCCCAGTTGCTGGCTCATCGTGTCGCACAGTGTTTCCGACAGCACGCCGCGGTGCATGCTGAGTGCCTCGGCGAACGCGCGGTAGGCAGGCTCGAGCGCCTCGAGTTGTTCGAGCGCCGCGTCTTCGGCGTCTTCGGGCAGGGCCATTTGCGAGGGCTCGTTGGGCAATTGCCAGCTGCCATCTCGATGCCGCACCTCGCCGCGTGCGACGAGAAAGCGCAACAGGCCCGCTACGCTCGACGGCCGACCGCGTGTCCGCTCGTACAGGAAGCTGCAAAAGCGGCCCAGGTTGGGCGCGTCGTCGAACACTGCGGACAACCAATCGTGCAGCGCGCGTTCACAGAGCTCGCCCAGCTCGATAGGCGTCGAGCTCTGCGTGAGCGCGTGCAGCCCCGTCTCGCACAGCGTTTCGTCGCCGCTGCGCACGGTGGTTGCGACCAACAACTTCAGATGCGGCGCTTCGTGCGCGAGTGCGCTCAGGGCGCGCAGTGACGTTTCATCGGCCCGGTGCACGTCATCGACCAACACCGCGACCAGCTGCGTGCGCGCCGCCTCGACCACGAGCGCGTGCAGCGCAGCAGCGCTTGGTGGAGTCGCGCGGGTGTCGTCCCGCGCCAGCGGCGGCGACAGCTGCGAGATCAACGCTTGGATGACACCGCAAGGCCCCTCGTGCGCAGGCGCGTCGACATACAGCGTCTTGGCACCCGCCAGCTGCGCGCGCAGGCCCACTTCCGAGAGAAATCGGCTGCGACCCATGCCCGAGCTGCCGGCGACCAAGAGCGCCGTGCCGCGCCCGCGCACTGCGCGTTCGAGCGCGAGCTTCACCTTGAGCCGTTCAGTCTTGCGCCCACATAGCGGCGCGCTGGCGAGGTAGCTCTCGGCCAAGGTTCGGTCTTCGACCGCCGTGTTGCCGAGGATCACATCGAGTCGGTCGATCACTGCGCCTGCGCTCGAAGGCCGTGCCATGGGGTCGAGCGCGAGCAACGACATGATGAGCGCATCGAGCGCAGCCGGGACCTCGGGCTTGTCGCCTGTCTCAGCGGCCACCTGCGAAGGCGGCGGCGCTGTGCGCGCCCAGAAGGTGCGCAGCTGACGCGAATCGGTCGCGGGATAGGCGTGCTGGCCCGTGAGCATCCAGTAGCCCAGGCAGCCCAATCCATATAGGTCCAGGCGTTGGTCGATGGACTTGCCGTCGATCGCTTCGGGCGGAACGCAGGGTGGGGTGCCAATCACTTCGCCGCGCGTGCCGAAATCCGCCAGCGCACCGAAGTCGATCAGCTTGCAGCGTCCGTCCGGGCTCACGCGCACGTTCTGGGGCGTGAGGTCGCGATGCACGAGCTTGCGTGCGTGCAGGAGCGCGAGCGACGTGGCGAGCTCACGCAGGTGCTTGCAGCATTGCACCCAGGGTAGAGGCGCCAGCTCGCGCATGTCGGCACCGCTGAGCAGCTCCATCGTGTAGAAGACGCCGTCGCCATCGATGCCGAAGTCCCGCACGTCGATGATGCCCCGATGACGCAGCTCCGAGAGCGTGTGGAACTCACGTTCGAAGAGCGCGAGCGCCTCGTTCTTGCGCCGCGCGCGCACGCGCAAGCGCTTGAGCGCGACCACCTCGGCGGCCTGTCGGTCGAGCACGCGATACACGGCGCCCATGCCGCCACGCCCGACGACGGCTTGCACCTCGTAGCGATCCGCGATCACCTCCACCTCGGGCGGATCGCTGGGAGGCTGTACGTAGCTGGGTCGCGAGTGCTGCATCGACCAGCTTATGTTACTGGGCTAGCCGCTCGACGGGGAGTTGTAGGGCTTCGGAGGCAAGGTGAGCTGTGCGCGGCCTTCAGCGGCGTTGCGCGTGCGGGTAGGTGACGTCGGCTGCGCTCAGCTCTGCTGCTTGCGCGCCGCCCGAGCCCGCTCGCGCAACGTGAAGAGGTACAGGCTTTCGACCTTGGTGCGCGCCCAGGGTGTGCGCCGCAGAAACTTCAGGCTCGACGTCACGGTCGGATCCTGCTGGAAGCAACGGATGTCGACCAGCGTACCGAGCTCTGGCCAGCCATAGTGCGCGACCAACTCGGTGACGATCTGCTCGAGCGAGATGCCGTGCAGCTTGTTCTTCGGTTGTTCGTCGCTCATGCGGGCTGGGCCATGAGCCTTATATCCAGGCCGTGCCCGCAGTGCCACGAGAAGTGCGCGGCAGGAAGAGCGCGTAGCTGCCGACCCCGACCACCATCGCTGCCCGCTGCAAGCGCGGGTGCGCGAGGCCAAATACGAGAAAGGCCTCGACCGCGACGACCACGAAAGCACCCACCGTCATGGCAGGGGCGCTGTGGACCCAGGCCGGCGATAGCCCGCACTAACGCTGGCCCCTCCGCGCGGCGGCGAGATCAGCTGCGCATTGACCGTCGGCAGCTTGAAGTACACGAGCAGCTCGTCCATGCGCTGGCTTTTGATCTCGTCGAACACCATCGGCTTGCTCATGACGCACCTCCCACGAGCAAACGGTCATACGAAGCCAGGTCGGGAACCAGCACTGCAAGGTGCGGGATCGCCGGTCGCTCCGGCTGCGCAAGCACTTTGACCGCCGCGTAGTCGAAGCGCTCTGCACTTGCGAGCAGCGCTTCGAGCGCGCGCTCTACGGTCTGTTGGTACGTGCTGGCCGCCAGGTGCAAGATGCGCACGTACTCGACATCGGCGCGATCACCGAAGCCACGCAGTGCGTCGTACGCGCGGCGGAACACCATCGACGGAAACAGCTCTTCTCGATATCGGTAGCGCGCGAACGCGCCCGGCTTCTTCACCAGCGACCAGATCACGTGCCGGTAGTCGATGCGATGGTCTTTCTCGCCGCGGATGCGCGGCATCGTCTCGATGATCTTGCCGCGATAGCGCACCTCGACGACATCTGGATGCTGACGAGCCTGGACCTCATAGCCGATGAGCCGAGACGGAACGGAGTACGTGCGCTTGCCCACGCTGATCGTGCTCCAGCAACTGACGCGCGGGGTGTACGCGGTGAACCCCGGCACCGGCGCGCTCGGCAGTGCAGCAAGACAGTGCCGCTCCTGGACGAGGTCTGCGTCGATGCCACGATTGCGCTTGGCGTCCACGATGCGACGAGCGAACGCGACGTAGTCGTCGGCAGTCGCGAAGTCGCGACTGCCGCGGATGATCAGCGCCTGGTCGAGCGCCGACTTGATCAGGTGATTCGTCTTTTCGGCGACGCCGTTTTCGTGGCTCTCTCCGGGCCGGATGATCGCGATCGACGGCAAGACGCTGCGACGTTCGTTCAGGAACGCCGGTGACAGCGCGTTCGTGCACATGGTATCGGCCTGGTCCGCTGCAAACCGTGTTGTGCTTGGACAAGTCAAGACCGAGGATAAATCCAACGAGATCACTGCGATTCCGGAACTGCTCGACTTTGTCGACGTCAAGGGAGCGCTCGTCAGCATCGATGCAGCCGGGACGCAGACGGCTATCGCAGACAAGATCGTCGAGCGCGGCGGCGACTATCTGCTTGCCGTCAAAGGCAACCAACCCACGCTGCACGCCGCGGTCGTCGACCACTTCGTCGGCGCCGAAGACTCCGTCGGAGTGTTCGGCGTGTGGCAGGCCGAGGAGCACGCGCACGGCCGTCACGAGCTGCGGCGCGCATGGGTAAGTCATACCATCGATGTGATCGCTTCCGGCGAACGCTGGAACAAGCTCGCCGTGCTGATACGCATCGAGTCCAGCCGTACCGTTCGCGACAAACACACCACGGACAATCGCTACTACATCTGCTCGCGCGCTGGCCTGTCGGCGATCGAAGCCTTGCAAGCCGTGCGCAGCCATTGGTCCATCGAGAACGAATTGCACTGGGTTCTGGACGTCGCGTTTCGCGAAGACGACTGTCGGGTACGAGCCAAGAACGCAGCAGCGAACTTCAGCATCATGCGTCACCACGCGCTCGGGCTTCTCAAGCAGCGCATCGAAGCCAAGTGCGGCGTCAAGAATCGACGCCTGCTCGCCGGCTGGGACGACAACTTCCTGCTGCGCGTGCTCGGCCTACGAAAGGCGTGATTTTGATGCGATTGCCCTGGGGGTGCACGGGCGAATTCGCAACCTGACGAGTCGTGAGCGATAATGACCCAGGCCGGACGTTTTGCGCAGATCGGGCTACGAGGAAAAAACGGTTCATGAGCACGCCGAAAGCGGTCCCGAGCAAGCGGCCCACCGTGGTG
>DASVHQ010000469.1:0-54356 GCA_036382515.1 Polyangiales bacterium
CTCAACCGACTGCGCTTCATGACAGCCAACCCCATTCGCTCCGGACAGCACATCGAGCGCTTCCTTGCCATCGGCGCTACACCACCATTCCCGAGCAGCGTGGCTGCTTGAAAACGTCATCCCGAACTATCACGAAGAGCCAGCTATTCAGCATGAAATCAGGGGGTTACGAGCCAAGTCCGTGTAACCGCTATTGTTTCCCTGACCCCTCACCAAGCAACTGGTAACCTGGCTGTAGTCCGCTCGCTGCGTGCGGGCAGTACAGACGGGCCCGTGTCCATGCGTCCGAGCTACCGGCCAGCCAAGTCGAGCGAGCTGCTCGCGCCTGCGCGCGTGGTGACGGCGGCCTCGCTCTTCGACGGTCACGACGCCGCCATCAACATCGTGCGCCGGCTCTTGCAGGTCCAGGGCGCCGAGGTCATCCACCTCGGTCACGACCGCTCGGTCGACGAGATCGTGACGGCGGCGATCCAGGAGGATGCGCACGCGGTCGCCGTGTCGTCCTATCAGGGCGGCCACATGGAGTTCTTCCGCTACCTCGTCGACCAGCTGCGCGAGCGCGGCAGCGGTCACGTGCGCGTGTACGGCGGTGGTGGCGGGACGATCTTACCCGAAGAGATCGCGGAGCTGACGGCGTACGGCGTCGCGCACATCTTCACGCCCGAGGAGGGGCGCACGCTGGGCTTGCCCGCGATCGTCGCGAGCGTGCTCGGCGAGCTGGACACGCAAACGCCACCGCAGCTGCGCGATGAGCTTTCGCGCCTCTCGGTCGACGACGCGCAGGCGGTGGCGCGCGTGATCTCCTGCTTCGAGCACGCAGCCGCGCACGGCGACGGTCAACACCAGCAGCTGCGCGACGCGCTTGCGACGCGCGTGGCCAGTAGCAGCACGCTCGTGGTTGGCGTCACCGGCACGGGTGGCGCGGGCAAGTCGAGCGTGGTCGACGAGCTCGTGCTGCGGCTGCGTCGCGACTTCCCGGCGCTGTCGATCGGCTTACTGCTGGTCGATCCGAGCAAGCGGCGCACCGGCGGGGCGTTGCTCGGGGATCGCATCCGCATGAACGCGCTCGCGCTCTGCCCACAGCGCACCTTCGCGCGCTCGATGGCCACGCGACGTGCTCATGTTGCGCTGTCTGCGGCGGTCGCCGACGCCACGAGCGTGCTGCACGCCGCCGGCTACGATCTCGTGATCGTCGAGACCGCCGGCATCGGGCAGAGCGACTCGGCGATCGTCGATCTCGCGCAGCTCTCGCTCTATGTCATGACGCCCGAGTACGGCGCGCCGTCGCAGCTCGAGAAGATCGACATGCTCGAGCTGGCGGATCTGATCGTGCTGAACAAGGCCGACCGGCGTGGAGCGCAGGACGCGCTGCGAGACGTGCGCAAGCAGTGGAAGCGCAACCATGACCGGCACGCGGCCCGGGACGACGAGCTGCCGGTGTATCTGACGTGCGCCAGTCGCTTTGGTGACCCCGGGATGGAGGCGCTCTACGCGGCGCTGCTCGCCCGGCTGCGCGAACGTGGTGCGCCGGGCCTCATGGCGCGTGCGCAGCCAGCGCTGCACGCGCACGGCACCGCGGGCGGGGACACGCGCTACGTGCCGCTCATCCCGGGTGCGCGGGTCCGCTACCTCGCGGAGATCTCCGCCGTGCTCAGCGCCTACCGCGAGCAGACCGAGCAACTGGCGCACGCTGCGGGGCAAGCCCAGGCGCTCGGTCGGGCGCTGCTTGCGCTCGGCGAGACCAGCCTGCCGCTGACGGCGGCGGAGCTGGCGGCGCTTGCGCCAGCGGTCGATCCGGCCATCGCACGCTTGCGCGAGTGCTACTTGCAGGCGCTCACGCGCCTCGACGCCCCCATGCTGCAGGCGCTCACCGGTTGGCCGCAAGAGCGGGCGCGCTACGCCGCACCATCGCAGAGCTACGTCGTGCGCGGCCGCGCCATCAGCGCCGACAATTTCGTGCACACGTTGGCAGGCACGAGCGTGCCGCGCGTGGCGTTGCCCACGACCGACGACTGGCCAACGCTCGTGACCTTTCTGCGACGCGAGGGCTTGCCGGGCCACTTCCCGTTCACGGCCGGCGTCTTCGCGTTCAAGCAGCGCACCGAAGACCCGACGCGCATGTTCGCTGGCGAGGGCGCGCCCGAGCGCACCAACCGCCGCTTCCACTTGCTGGCGAGCGGCCAGCGCTCGGTCCGTCTGTCGACCGCGTTCGACAGCGTCACGTTGTACGGCCGCGATCCCGCTGCGCCGCCGGACGTCTACGGCAAGGTCGGCAACTCAGGCGTGTCCGTGGCCACGCTCGACGACGCCAAGAAGCTCTACTCCGGCTTCGATCTGTGCGCGCCCTCGACTTCGGTCTCGATGACCATCAACGGCCCCGCGCCCGTGGTGCTGGCGTTCTTCCTGAACGCTGCGATCGATCAACAGGTCGAGGCGCACTTGCGCGCCACGGGCAAGCTCGATGCCGTGCGAGCCGCGCGTGCCGAGCTGCCCAGCTATCGCGGTGAACTCCCCAGCGGACACAGCGGCATCGGCCTGGGGCTCCTGGGCATCCCCGGCCACGAGGTCGTGGAGGCCGAGGTCTACGCGCGCATCGCCAAGCAGGTGCTCGGGAGCGTGCGCGGCACCGTGCAGGCAGATATCTTGAAAGAAGACCAGGCGCAGAACACCTGCATCTTCTCGATCGACTTCGCGCTGCGCTTGATGGGCGACGTGCAGGCCTACTTCATCGAGCACGCCGTGCACAACTTCTACTCGGTGTCCGTTTCCGGCTATCACATCGCCGAAGCCGGCGCGAACCCGATCACGCAGCTGGCGTTCACGCTCGCGAACGCCTTCACCTACGTCGAGCACTATCGCGCGCGCGGCATGCAGGTCGACGACTTCGCGCCCAACTTCTCGTTCTTCTTCAGCCACGGCCTCGACGCCGAGTACAGCGTGCTCGGACGGGTCGCACGACGCATCTGGGCCGTGGCGATGCGCGACGTGTACGGCGCATCCGAGCGCAGTCAGAAGCTCAAGTACCACATCCAGACCTCGGGCCGCTCTCTGCACGCGCAAGAGATGGCGTGGAACGACATCCGCACCACGCTGCAGGCATTCTCCGCGCTGGCCGATCACTGCAACAGCCTGCACACCAACGCCTACGACGAAGCCGTGACCACGCCCACCGCCGAGTCCGTCCGCACCGCCGTCGCGATTCAGTTGATTCTCTCGCGCGAGCTGGGGCTCCTACAGAACGAAAACCCGCTGCAAGGCTCGTACCTGATCGAAGCGCTCAGCGAGCGTGTCGAGCAGGCCGTGTTGCAAGAGCTCGAGCGCCTGTCGGAGCGTGGCGGCGTGCTCGGCAGCATGGAGACGCTCTACCAGCGCAACAAGATCCAGGACGAGAGCCTGCTCTACGAGACCCGCAAGCACAGTGGCGAGCTGCCGATCGTCGGCGTCAACACCTTCGTGCGCGAGCAGGGCGCAGTCACCGCGGTGCCCGTCGGACAAACCGTGCGTGCGAGCGACGAGGAGAAGCGCGCGCAGCTGCAGGCATTGCAGGCCTTTCACGCTCGCAACCAGGCGCAGTGCGCGCCCGCGCTGGCCCGGCTGCAGGCGGTGGCGGCAGCGCAGGGCAACGTCTTTGCGGAGCTCATGCACACGGTGCGCTACGCGAGTCTCGGTCAGATCACCGAAGCACTGTTCGCGGTCGGTGGTCGATACCGGCGGTCCATGTAGCGCCAGCGCCGCCGCCTGCTCGTTCAGCACCGCGACCCAGCGTTCGGGTGTGGGCTTGGCTGTGCTCCATCGTGTGGAGTGAGCAGCGCTCGGGCTTGCTACTCGGATCCTGCGAACTCGACGCGCAGGAAGCTCTGCCCCGTGTCTTCCACCACCTGGCCCGTGAGCGGTTTGACATGCTGCCAGAAGATCGTCTCGCGCTGGACAGCGTCGTGCGGTAGCTCGATCAGCAGCGCGCTCGCGCTCGGCTTGCCGTCGCGTGACACGATGTCGATGGCCCACACGTGTGGCGCGCCCGTGCGGCGCAGCGCGTCGAGCACTCGCGCAAGCTCGGCGTTCGGCAGAGCAGCTGCGTGCGCACCGGGTTGCTCGATGAAGCGCGCGGCGTCCTCGTAGCGGCCGACCTCGATGCCAGCCTGCCGCCAGGCCGCTTCGCGCTGCGTGGGCGCGCTCTGGAACCAGTGCTGTCGCGAGCCGAGGTACGCGCCGCCGAGCAGCAGGCAGCCCAGTGCCGCGAGCGTACGGGGGCTACGGCCGAACGATGTGCGCGGCAGCGCAGGGATAGCGCCGCGCACCGGCACGCCTGGCGGCCCCGACAGACGCACTCCGAGGATGTCGTCACCCGCGCCGGCATGGCGTGCAGCCGGTGCGGGCCTCGAGCTGTCGGCTGGCCAGAGCACGGCGGGCGCCGGACGAGTGCTCGACTGATCGACCTGGCCTTCACCGTGCGCATCCTCGACGCCCGGCACCGAAGCCGTTGGCGTCAAGCTCGTGAGCATACGATTGTCGTACTCCACGTCGGGCTGCACCCAGGCAGGCAAAGGGTGATCCGCCGCTTCGCTTGGCAGCCTCGCGGCCTTCGGGATGACCGGCATCACGGCCCCACCAAAGTCATCGGCCGGCGTCGGGCCGCTGCCCCTTGCTGTCGCCGCATCAGGTGAGCCCGGCGCCGGCAGCGACGCCAGCGCCGCGACTGACGCGCGCTCGGGCGCTGGCGGCTGGTCACTGCCGCGGCTCGGCCGACACTCCACCTGGCCACCGATGGCGCGCAAGCTGTCCACGTAGCGGTCGGCCGCCTCGCGCGTCTGCCGGCGCTTGGCCACGCGCGGCACGCCTCGGACGAAGCTGCGTGCCGCGGACTCACCCAAGCCGAAAGCCTGCATGAGCCCGCGGGTCGCGCGCTCTTCGTCTACCTCGAAGCCCGCGACGTAAACGTCGAAGTGCTCCATGGCCGTATCATGCAGCGCCTTCGCCGCTGATATCGCGCGCCATCACGGTCTTGCGGCCGTCCGCCTTGGCGCGCTCGATCGCGCGATCGCAGGCGGCGCGCACCACGTCGGAGATGGCGTCGGCGACGGCGTCGGCCGTGTTCATCTGGGCGCGCGCGCGGATGTACGTCTTGACCTTGGAGACGACGACCAGCACCTCTTCGTTCGACATGAGTGGCTCCTCGAGTGCCGCATGGGTTTTGTCCGTGGCGGCTGCGGTGCTCCGCACGACGGACGGAGCCTGCCCAACAGGGCGTGGCTCCTTCTCGCGAGCGGCGCCGGAGTGCCGCCCTTCGTCTGCTGCTTCTCGTTGCTCCGAAAGCCATGCCTCGCGGGTGGGGGCTTTCTGCTGCTCGGCCCAGGCCTCACGGTGCCGCAGGGTTGGCACGTGTGCCTGAAAGCAGGGCACAGAGCAAAACGTGAGCGTCATCTTGCTGCGGTTACAGGTGGAGACCGAGCACGTGTAGTAGCTGCCGCCGAAGGCCAGCGGGCGCTTGCAGCTGGAGCACAGCCTGAAGTGGGCGGGCTCGTCGGGGGTCGGGCTGGTCATGGAGCGAGCTCGGATACCGGGCCTGTGCCCGCCTGCCCGCGGGGCGGACGATCCGCCCCGAGGTCGGCGGGGAGGATGCGGCAGAGCGGGGCAGCCGGCAAGAGGTAGCGACAGGCCTGCTGGCGCGCCCGAGCGCTCTCTACCGCTTGCGCCCACACCACGTACAGGTTAGGCAAATGACGAGCTAGCTTCCGGCTTGTGTAGAGGGGCCGAGGCCTCGCCGCGGAGTGCTGCATCCGGCATTGGGCTTCCTTGATTCCGCAGGCCGGCCGGCGTAAAGGGAGTGCCGTGTCTTTCAAGCAAGCTCCTCCGACCCAAGAGCGATCGGCTTATGGGACCCAGGTGCAGGTGAGCGCCGCCCAGCCGAGCGACGTCCGTGACTTTGTCGCCGAGTTGCCCCTCCACGAGTGGCTACTGTTGGGATACCTGGCGTGCCTGTTCCTCCTGGCGGCCACCTCCACGGCGCTGCACCACGATGCCGCCATGGTCCGCACGGCAGCCAACCTGGGGGTCGCGCTGGTCAGCGTCGGGCTGGTTCGTAGCCGCGTCCTGGGCCATTCGCGCTGGGAAGCCCTGGTCTCGCGCAGCATGATCCTGGTCTGCTTGGCTGTTTCGTTCGTGCAGCTCACCGAGCTCTTCGCCCTGCGCGGCAGCCCGAACATGGACGAGACCCTACTGCGCTTCGACACCTCGCTCTTCGGCTTCGAGCCTGCCGTCTATGCCGATCGCTGGGTCACGCCAGCGCTCGTCGACTGGTTCTCGTTCTTCTATTTCGGCTACTATTTTCTTCTGGCGGTGCATATCTTCCCGATCGGGTACTTCAGCCAGAACACCGAGCTGGCGCACGAGTTCGCGCTGGGCATCGTGATGACCTTCTGCGCCGGCCACCTCCTGTACTTCGCTGTGCCGGGCCTTGGCCCGTTCTCGCTGCCGGTGTTCGCACACAAGCTGGAAGGTGGTTACTGGTGGAGTCTGGTCTCCAGCACGGTGCAGTCCGCCGGTGCACGCAAAGACATCTTCCCCAGCTTGCACACGGCGGTGCCCACGTTCATCTCGCTCTTCTCGTTCCGCCGCCGGCACACGGCGCCGTTCCGCTACACCTGGATTCCCGTGTCGCTCTTCACGTCGCAGATCATCCTGGCGACCATGTTCCTGCGCTGGCACTACGTCATCGACGTGGTCGCCGGTCTGTCGCTCGCCGCCACCACGTCGTTCCTCGCCAAGCGTGTGTCGCGCTGGGAGGCCTCGCGGCGCGACGGCTTCGGCCTGTCGCTGGCGTTGCCAACCTACAGCGATTCCGGGCGGCGTCAGCCGTCCTGAGCTTCTGCGCGTCACCTTCGAGCGCGTTTTGCCACCTGGAGGATCCGCCCGTGGATATCATCTTGGCCCCCGACGTTTATGTGAACGCCTCCGTGGCGCTGGGCAGCCCGCCAGAGCAGGTGGTGCGGCGCGTCCTCGGCAAGCACAAGGGGGAGAGCAAGACCACCGAGTGGATCCTCGCCCGCGTGCGCCAGATGCTGCGAGCGATCCCCGCGTTCAAGGGCGACGCCGTGGACGAGCAAGTGAACCTGATCAAGGGGCTGGTGCAGGTGGTGCCGACGCCGCAGGAGATCGGCGCGGATCATTGGGAAGAGGCGCTGGTCGCGGCGGCGAAGGCGGCAGGTGCCAAGCGCGTAGTCACCGATCACCCTGACCTGCTGCAGATGGAGAGCTCGGACGGCATCGAGTTCATGTCGACCGAAGCCTGGATGATCGAAGTCACCACGCCGCCGCCAGCGCCACCCGGTCGCGCGGGCTGACGGGCTGAACGCGGTCAGTGGTCTGTGGCGGTCTGTGGCGGTCTGTGCCCGTCGGGCGCGGTCGCGCCGGCTCGTCTCACTGCGAGAGCAGCAACACGGCGCAGATCGCATTTGGGAAGCCGTCGGGCCGGCTGCCCTGCGCCAAGCCGATGCTGATCGCCTGCACGGTTGGGTCGAGGACCGCAGCGAGCCCTGAGATGTCATCGAGCCCGCCGGCCACGGCCAGGAGCGCGCCGAGCTTGCGCGGCCGCTTGGCCGGGGTGCGCGCGAGCGCGCCGCGCAGCTCGCTCATGATCTGTTCGTCCGTGCGCGCGGGCTCGCGGAAGTATTGCTCCGCCGCGTGCTGGGCCAGCTCGCGCAGCTCGCGCTCCTCGCCGAGCGGCTTGCCGCCGTGAGCTGCACGCGCCTGGTTGATGCCGGCGAGCAAGCGCTGCACGGCGTCGGCTGGCAGTGGCTCGCTGACGCGGGTGAACAGCTGCGTGACGAGGTAGATCCTGTCCAAGCCATCGCCGTGCGTGACCACCGCGATGCCGACGTTGGTGGCCTGCGGATGCAGGATGTTGCCGCGATGGCCAGGGCTGTTCATCAGCCCCGCGTGCACGGCCTGCACGCTGCTGTCGCGGCCGATGTTCTCGAGCACGAGGCTCGAGCGCAGGCCGGCGCGCGTGACCCGGTCGAGTGTGGTGCCGGTGGTGGGCGAGGTGTGGCCTACGAAGCCGTGCTCGAGCATGTCGAGGTCGTGGGCCTTGGCGATCCCCGACAGTGCCGCGTCGAGCACGACGGGGTGCAGGCCCGCGAGCGTGCGTTCGTGGTTCAGCAGATCGAGGCTGATGTGAACGTCGTCTGCGCCGGTTGCGACCAGGTTGCGACCGCTGGCATTCGGCGGGGCGGCCACATCGACCGGCGCGGGCACGCCCACGTAGATCGGGAAGTTGGCCACGACCTCGATACCGAGCTTGCCCTGCGCGAGCAGCTCCACCTGATAGACCCCGGCGAGGCGCGTCGGTACACGCAGCGCGAAGTGACCGGTTGGCTGCGGTGCGCCGCGCACGACCTGGCCGTCGGGCAGGGTGACGGCGAGCTCGGGGCTGCTGAAGCCGTGCGTGAGATCGCCCTCGAGCGCGACCTCGCTGCCGAGCTGCACCTCGCGCGCGACGGGTGCGAGCGACAGCCAGCGCCAGGCCAGCGCGATCACATACAGTCGCTGGCCCGCGCCCAGCTGCGTGACGCAGCCGCCGTAGTGACTGTATTCGTGATCCGAAAACGCCTGGCGCGTCTCGGCCAGCAAGTGGTCTTGCATGCCCACGCTGGCGTTGGTGGTCAGGCCGATGAAGTGTGGCGTGGGTTCGACCAGACCCAGGTGCCGCGCGGCCGCGTCGATGGCTTGCTCGGCGGGCAGGCGCCCGTCGGGTGTGGTGTGCTCCGCGGTCCAAGCGGCCAAGCGTGCCAGGCGTGGGTCGGGCGTGATCTGCAGGTCGTGCTCGCGCGCGGCGATCTCCACCGCGTTGCGCAGCGCGAGCTCGTCGCCGCCGACGATGCCAGGGCCGGTGGGCAGCTGCGTGTCGTAATGCTCGGCAGCGGGACCGGGCGCGGGTAGCGCAACCAGTGGCGCAGGCAGCTGCGTGTGCAGTTGCGTGTGACAGCCCGCGAGCAGCAGCCACAAGCCACAGATCTGCCGTGCGCGCCGCATGCGCCTAGAACACGCTCGAGAGGATCTTTGCGCTGCCGATCCACACGCCGATCAGGCCGCCGATGCTGCTGAGCACGAACACCAAGAGCACGCGCAAGAGGCGGCTGCGCCACCAGTTCGAGAGCACGGCGATGTCGTCGCCGACGGTGGTGAACTCGTGCACGCGCGGCGGATGCACGTAGGCCTGCACGAAGGCTGTGACGTGACCTGCGCCGATCAGCGGCGACAAGCTCGTGAAGGGCGCGGCCAGAAAGGCCGCGAGGATGGTGAGCGGATGAGCGAGCGCCAGGGCGCTGGCGATGGCGCAGGGGATGCTGTTGGCGAGCACCCAGAACAGCGCGCTGTGGCCTGCCGCCGCGATACCCTTGGTGAGCCCGATGAAGATGATCGACGCCACGATGGCGGCCGGGATGCTCCAGCCGACCAGCTTCCACACAAGAGGCACCGGCGGGATGCGCATCACGTCTTCCATGTCGATGGTGCTGCCTGAGGTCAGCGCCTCGCGCATGCCCGCGACGTGGCCGGCGCCGACCACGGCCACGATCTTGTCGCCCTTGGCGTTGCGGATCTTCTGCGCCAGGTAGCCATCGCGCTCGTCGATCAGCACGCGCTTGAGCGCCGGCATCGCCTGGCCGAGCTCGCGCATCAGCTCGGAAAGTACGTCTTTTTGGCGGATGCGCCGCAGCTCTTCCTCGGTCAGCTGTGGCGGCTCGAAGGCGGCCGTGAGCACCGTGGCGAGCAGCTTGCTCTTGTCCCAGAGCGACAACACCGCCCAGGCACGCCGCAAGGTGACGCGCACGTCGCGGTCGCAGAGTTCGATCGGGATGCCCAGCTCTTCGGCCGTGCGGGTGGCTTCCAAAAGCTCGCTGCCCGGCATCACGCCGAGCTGCCCGCCGAGCCTGCGCTGGTACGACGAGAGCAGGAAGTTGAGCAGCAAGGTGGCGAGCTGTCGGTTCTTGATCACCTCGCGCAGGTCGAGGCCTTCCCAGCGCGTCTTCTGCGAGAGCGCCTCGTAGCGCCGCGCGTCCAGCTCCACGCACACGCACTGCGGCCGCTCGTTCTCGATCACGTGCCGCACCAGCTCGACCGACTCCGCCGAGATGTGCGCAGTGCCCACCAGCAGCACGACGCGATCGGCCAGGTTCACCGTCTCGACGTCGCTCGGATAGGTTGGAGCGGCCGGCGTCTGTGCTTCGATGGTGCTCAAGCGAATGCCTGTGGGGGCGGCGGCAGCTGGAGGCAGGTCGAGAAGGCGAGGAAGTTCAAGTGGCGGTCGGTTTGGGTCGTGGCTTGTCGAGGGTTGCGGGGTTTTGCATGTAGCGCAGGGCTTCCTCTTTGTCGATTGCGCCGCGTCGCAGAAGCTCTTCCAGCGACTGGTCCATGGTGACCATGCCGACGCTGCGCCCGGTCTGAATCACGCCCAGCGCCTGGTGCATCTTGGCCTCGCGCACCAGCGTCCGGATCGCGTGGGTGGCCACCATCACCTCGAACGCCGCCAGCCGACCCTGTCCGTCGGCGCGCGGCAGAAGGCGCTGGGAGACCACCCCGATCAACGCAGCTGCCAGCTGCGAGCGGGTCTGCGCCTGCTGGTGCGGCGGGAAGACGTCGATGATGCGATCGATGGTCTGCACGGCGTCGTTGGTGTGGAGCGTGGCGAGCACCAGGTGTCCCGTCTCGGCTGCGGTCAGTGCCGCGGCCACCGTCTCCAGATCGCGCAGCTCGCCGATCAGCACGACATCCGGGTCCTGGCGCAGGATGTACTTGAGCGCGGCGGCGAAGCTCTGGGTGTCGCTGCCCACCTCGCGCTGGTGGATGGTCGCGCAGTCGCTCTTGTGGACATACTCGATCGGGTCTTCGACCGTGATGATGTGACACGGCCGCGTGTGGTTGATGCGGTCGACCAGGCAGGCGAGGGTGGTGGTCTTGCCGGCGCCGGTCGGGCCGACCACGAGCAGGAGGCCGTGCGGCTCCTCGCCCATGCGCAAGACGGCGGGCGGCAGGCCGAGCGCTGTGGCGTCGGGGATGTCGGCGGTGATGGTGCGGAACGCGACCGCAGGCTGGCCACGCTCGTGGTAGGCGTTGGCGCGAAACCGCCTGCCATCCGGCAGACTGAGCGCGAAATCCAGCTCTTTTTCGGTCGCGTAGATCTCGCGCTGGCGCGCCGACATCAACGAGTGCACGACGTTCTCCACGTCGGCACGTGTGAGTGCGGGGATCGACTCGGCCTGCAGGTTGCCGTGGATGCGCAAGATCGGCGGCTGCCCGACCGACAGGTGCAGGTCGGAAGCGTTGCGCTTCAGAATGATGCGCAAGAGGCTCTGGATGTCGACCGTGACGAGGTTCGCGAGCTCCGCGTGGCCGTCGTCGGCGCTGCGCAGCCGGCGCGTCAGCGCCTCGGCGTTCGACGCATACGCGACGGCCACCTCCGGCGCGATGGCGCCGCGCCGGCACAACGCTTCGAGAGCTGCATCCTGAGTCATGACGCCGGGCGCGGCTTCCTGCTGCGCATGCTCGTGCAGCTCGCGCCACGCCTGGTCGCGCAGCGCCTGGCCGAGGGCGGGTGTGGCCGAGAGCAGCTCAGCAGCGACCACACGTCCCTGGCCGTCGGCGCGCGGCAAAAGGCGCAAGCCTGCCACGCCAATCAGCGCGAGCGCGAGATCGTGTGCCACGCTTTGGCGGTCCGCGTCAGGCAGGCTGGTGACCAGCTGCTTGAGCGCGCGCGTGGCGTCGCTGGCCGCGACACCCGCGAGCACGAGCTGTCCGCGCAGCGCGGCCGACAGCGCGGCGCGCACCACCTCGGGCGTGTCGAGCTCACCGATCACGATCACATCTGCACCTTCGCGACTGGCCTGCTGCAGCGCGATCGCGTAACTCGGCGCGTCGCTGCCGACTTCGCGCTGGGTCACGCGTGCGCGCACGTCCGTGTGCAAGAGCTCGACCGGATCTTCGATCGTCACGATGTGCGCGGCACGCCGGCTGTTGATGTGGTGCACGAGCGCGGCGAGCGCGGTGCTGCGCCCGGAACCGCCGGCACCAGCGACGAGCACCAGGCCCTGCGCGTTTTCGGTGAAGGCTCCGAGCGCGGCCGGCAGACCGAGGTCTTCCAGCGGCCGAGCGGCTTTCGGCACGGCGCGAGCGAACAAGCTGGGCACGCTCAGTTGGCGCGCGACGTTCAAGCGAAAGCGCGTGCCGTTGCCGAGCGTGTGTCCGAGGCTGACGTCTCCGTGTGTCTGCAGTCGGTGTCGCTGCTCGTCACTGAGCACGAGCGACAGGAAGCGTTCGACGTCGGCTTGCGGTGTGGCCGCCACCTCCAGTGCCACCACTGCCCCGTGCAGACGCACTGCGGGGACCTTGCCGGCACAGATGAAAAGATCCGATGCCTCCCACTTCTCCATGGCAGCCAGGAGCTGCTCGATCGGCGGCGTGGCTTTGGGATCGCTGGCTGCCATGTGCCGCAGTGTACAGGCGCGTCTGCCAAATCTCATGGCCGGCGTGCTTGCACGGCACGACGCCGCGCGCTCTGATAGCCGGGGATGTCGTCTGCTCGTACACATCATGTCCGCGTGCACCCATTGCCGCACTGGCTGGACGCGCCCCGCCTGCTTGGCTTCCCGGGGTTTCGGCTCGCGCTCGGCAGCGATGGTCTGGTCACCGCCGAGGCGCAGCTGTCACGAGCCGATGCGGCCGACGTGGCCGCGCGCTTGCGAGGCCTCGGCTTCGCCGGCCACGCGCTGCACTGCGAGGTCACACCAGCGCTCGACCGGAGCGTCGTGCGTCGCGCGCGCACCGCAGATGCGCGGCGCCGCCGGCACACGAGCGAGGGCTTTACGCGCGCGGGGGTTCGGCTCGACGCAGAGGCGCGCTACTCACTCACGCCCGAGGCGCTGGCCTTCACGCTGGGCGAGCACGCTGCAGGCCGGCGCGTGCTGGACTGTGGGTGCGGCGCCGGCGGCAACGCCATCGGGTTCGCCCGCGCGGGTTGCGAGGTCGTGGCCGTCGAGCGGGACGCCGCGCGTCTTTCGCTCGCGAGACACAACGCCGCTGTCTACGGCGTCAGCGAGCGCATCCGCTTCGTGCACGGCGATGCGCTCGCGGTCGCCGCCGACGAACCAGCCGACGTGCTCTTCGTCGATCCGCCGTGGGGCAAGGGCTACGACCACGTGCGCACGACTGTGGCCGACTTACCGCTGCTCGAGCAGCTCTTGCCCCTGCGCCAGCGCTTCGCCGAGCTCTGGGCCAAGGTGCCGCCTTCGTTCGATCCCGGCACGCTGCCCAACGCCGAAGCCCGCGCGCTGTTCGGCGTGGCGCAAGGTGATGCGGCCCGGGTCAAGTTCGTGTGGTTGAGTCTGAAAGGCGCGTGAGTGCTGCCACTCAGCGTCCGGTGGGTGGCGCGGCCGCGGGTGTGGCGGGCGCAGCCGTGGGTGCGGGTGCGGGTGCGGGTGCGGGTGCAGCAGCTGTTGGCGGCAGGCTGCGTGCGTCGGTCGTGGCGCCCGATTGAGCTGCCTTGGCCTTGGCCGCCTTGTCGGCCAATATCTCGGCCTGCTTGTTGCCAGGCTTGACGGCCGCAGCCGGCTTGGCCGCAGCATCGGCTGCGGGGGCTGCGGCTGCGGGCGTTGCGGCGCCACTCGGCGGAGCAGCCGCAGGTGCCGTAGCAGCGCTCGCTGTGGCGCCAGCTGCGGTCGTGCCAGGCGCCTCCGGTTTCGCGCCGCCGCTGGCTGCGGCCGCTGCGGCCGCTTCCTTCAGGGCAGCCCGGATCTCGGCCTTGCGCTTGTCAGCGGCGGCTTTGATGTCCAGCTTCGAGCGCTCGGCCGCCTCGCGGATCGCGGCCTTCTTCTGTTCGACTGCAGCCGCGATCTCCGCTTGCTTCTGCTCGATCGCGGCCTTGATCTCGGCCTTGCGCTTCTCGGCCTCCGCCGTGATCGCGGCCTTCTGGTTCTCGAACTCCGCGCTGAGCTCCGCGGCGTGCTTCTCCGCAGCAGCCTTGATCTCGGCTTGCCTTGCCGCGAGCGCTGCCGCGGGGTCCGCGAGCGCGGTGTTGCCGCCTGTGCTTGCGACCTCCAGCGTCTTCGTAGCGGTGGCCGTGCTCGCCGTTGCTGCGGGTGCGATGGTCTTGCTCGGCGCGCCTGCGGCAGCGTTCGTCGTGGCAACCGCAGTCGACGGCGTCGCTGGTTTCGCGCTGGCAGCTTTCTGCTCGGCAGCTTTCTGCTCAGCGGCCTTCTTTGCCGCGACCTTCTGCTCAGCGGCAGCCTTCTCGGCGGCCTTCTGGTCGTCTGCCGCCTGCTTGTCTGCGTCTTTCTTCTTCTGCGCAGCCACCTTCTCCGCGGCTTTCTGGTCGGCGGCGGCCTTCGCCTCGGCCGCCTTCCGGTCGGCGGCCGCCTTGGCTTCAGCGGCCTTGCGCTCGCGTGCGGCCTGCTGCTCGGCCGCCTGTTCCTGTTTCGCAGCCTCCGCCTCGGCCTTCTTGGCGTCTTGCTCCGCCTTCTTTTCGGCCAGCTTGTGATCGGCCTCCGCCTTCTTCTTGGCGTCTTCGCACTTCTTCAGAGCCTTCTTGTCGCTCGATTCGCAGACCACTGGCGTCTCGACTTCGGGCTCGGGTTCCTTCTTTGCCTCGGCCGTCGCGTCGGCCGTTGCCGTGGCGCCGCTGCTGCCGCCGCTGGTACTCGTCTCGGCGTGCGCGCTCGTGCTCATGCTCGCGCGGGCACTCATGGTGCAACCGCCCAACCCCAGCGCCAGCGAGAGCAGCGCACTTTCCACCAAACGATCACGTTGCATCAGGCTTCTCCGTTCGTGACTGTACGCAGCGGATGGCTGCATGATTCAGCGTGCCTCGGCCACGACCTCACCGAGTCGACGCAAGGCTTCCTGCACCCGACTGAGCTCTGGCCCAAAAGAAAAGCGCATGTGATGGCGGAACCGCGACGGTCGCCCGTGGCGGCGCTGCCCCGGGTCGACGTCGAAGAACGTGCCAGGCACCGTGATCACCTTCTTCTGCAGCGCTGCGCGGAAGAAAGCCTCTCCGGTGTTGATCGAGGGTGGCAGACCACTGAGATCGCCCCAACCGTAGAACGTGCCTTCGGGCTCGGCGTCGAATTTCACGCCCAGCTTGCGCAGGCCCGACACCATCAGGTCGCGCTTCTCGCGAAACGCCATGTGGATCGCCGTCGTTTCCTGCTCCACGTAGTCCACCCCGAGCAGGTCCACGGCCGCGCGTTGCATCGGGGCCGAGCCCCCACCATCGAGGAACGAGCCTGCGGAGGTGATGGATTCGATCACGCGGCGCGGGCCCACCGTCCAGGTGACGCGCCAGCCCGGGTAGCGCCAGTTCTTCGTCAGCCCGTCGAACAACACGACGGGGTCGCGGTCGACGTCCTCGACGTAGGCGGCTGCGCTCACGATGCGGGCATCGCCTTCCCAGATATAGTGCGAGTAGAACTCGTCGAGCATGAGCGTGCAGTCGATGCTGCGTGCGAGGCCGACCCAACGCGAGAGCTCCTCGCCGTGCACGACCTTGCCCGTTGGATTGCACGGGTTGCTCATCAGGATCGCGCCCAGGCCGCGGCCCATGATCTCGCGTTCCAGCTGCTCGGGCGTGAAACGATAGCCCGACTCGGGATCGAGCAAGATCGGGATGGGCGTGAAGCGACGGAAGATATCGAGCAACTCTGCGTAGGCCGTGTAGTCGGGCAAGAAGTGCCCGAGGTTCACCTGGGCGACGGCGGCGCACGCGCGCATCAAAGAGACGCGACCGCCGCCGGAGACCGCGACGTTCTCGGCCGTGTACTTGGAGGGCAGGCCGCGCCGCAGCAACTGGTTGTAGAGGCCTGCGATGGCCTCCCGCAGTTGCCACAGGCCTGCGACCGGAGCGTAGTCCTGATCGAAGCGCTCGATGCCGACGCCTTCGCGACGTGGCGGGGCGCCCGGCAGCTCACCCGTGTCGGGCTGGCCCTGGCCGAGGTTGCACCAGTCCGGATGATGCATCCGGAAGCCGAGCCGCTCGGCCTCGGTCATGACGTAAATCACGCCCGTGCGCGGTACTGGACGAAACGCCCCCGGGGAGGTCGGGACACTGGGATTCATGGCGCGCCGACTCTAGCATCATGCGCCCGGAGCGTCGAAGGTCACAGAGTGACGGGCCCCCAGAGCTGCGGGCCTGCGCTATGCTGCCTGCGACCGGAGGCAGTGGTGGACTTCATCGACCTGAGTGGGCTCGAGGTGGATTGCGTGGTCGGGGTTTACCCGTTCGAGCGCGATCGCCCACAGAAGCTACAGCTGGACGTGTCCATGGGGCTGGACACCGAGCAAGCCGCGCGCAAGGAAGGGTTGTCGGCCAGCGTGGACTACGCGGCGATCGCGGCCCAGCTCGGCTTCCTCTTGACGCACTGTCAGTTCCGCATGCTGGAGACGGCCGCGCACGCGCTGGCCTGCTACTTGTTGGCGCCCGCCGGACTGGGCGAGCGGCGCGCGCAGATCGAGCGCGTGCGCCTGCGTTTGAGCAAGCCCGGCGCCCTCGGCGGCATCGGGATTCCGTCGCTCGAGATCGAGCGCGACCGACGCTGGGTGAAGCTGGTCCACGAACACAAGGCTTTTGGTGTCGTGGACGTGATCCACGAGACCCGCGACGCCGGGATCTACCGGCTCAATGTTGCGCCGGGTGCCTCGATCCCCCTGCACGTGCACGAGACCATGCGCGAGTCGGAGATGGTGTTGACCGACGGCCTCATGTGTCAGCGTCGAGTCGTCACAGCCGGCACGGTGCACAGCTGGCCCAAGCGAGCGGCGCACTGTTATGACAACCCCACCGATCGCCACCAGACGATCCTGTGCGTCGACAGTCCGCGCTTCATCGAGGCCGACGAGATCCCCGTGAGCGGCGAGCCGACGCAGGTCGAGCCGCGGGCTCGTGCCTGGCTGTGAAGGCTCTGGTCACGGGCGCGAGCGGAGGGATCGGCCAGGCCATCGCGCGTGTGCTGCACGGCCGGGGTGCCGAGCTCGTGCTCTGCGGTCGCGACGCGCAGAAGCTTTCGGCGCTGTCGGCCGAGCTCCCCGGCGCACGCGTGCTGGCCGGTGACATGCAGGACGAGTCCTACGTCGACACGCTCGTCGAGCGAGCGGTGCAGGCGCTGTCGGGTCTGGACACGCTGGTGAGCTGCGCGGGGCTGGTGAGCTATGCGCCGGTGCTGTCCGTGACGCGACCGCAGCTGCGCACGCAACTGCAGGTGAACTTCCTCGCGGCGTTCACGCTCGCGCAGCATGCCGCGACACACATGCGTGAGACCCGGCAAGGCGGCGTCATCGTGAACGTGGCCAGCACGCTGGGCGTCAAGCCCGCAGCCGACACGGCCGCTTACGCAGCTGCCAAGGCCGCGCTGATCTCCATGACACGCTCGTTCGCTCTGGAGCTCGGTCCAGAGGGTGTGCGGGTGAACGCTGTGGCGCCCGGCGTCATCGACACGGACATGGTGCGCGTGGTGCGAGACGCATCGTTGCCCCCGGGCAGGTCACCCGAAGGCGTAGAGACGCAGGTGGCTGCACAGCTCGAAGCGTTGCGTCAGCTGCATCCACTGGGGCGCCTGGGTACACCCGAGGATGTCGCGCAAGCCGTGCTCTACTTGCTCGACGCGCGCTTCGTGACCGGCGCGGTGCTGGTCGTCGACGGTGGTCTGCTCGTGCGGTCCTGAACGCAGGCGCGACGGTCGCTGCGCTTTCTCCGACAGGCTCCTAGCCAGTGCAGCAAAACAGAATGCAGAGCTGCCCGCAGCCGCCGCAGTTGGCGTTGTTCGTGCGCGCGGTACCCGGCAAGCAGAGGAACGGGAAACAGATGCCGCCCGTGTCGGTGCACGCGCCGCTACAGCAGCTCAACCCGCTCTTGCAGTCGCTGTTCTGCGTGCAGGTGCACTGGCCGTTGGCGCAGGTGGAGCTGCCTATGCACTGGTTGGCGCAGGAGCCGCAGTGAGTCGGCGCGCTCAGCGCGGCTTCACAGCCATCGGTTGCGTTTCCGTTGCAGTTGTCGAAGCCGCTGTCGCACGCCGTGAGCACGCACTGGCCGGTGAAGCAAGTGGCGCTGGCGTGGGCCGGGGCGCACGCTGCGTTGCAGCTTCCACAGTCGTTCAGCGTGCGCAGCGAGCGCTCGCAGCCGTTCTGTGGGTCACCGTCGCAGTCGGCCCAGCCGGCCGCGCACACGAGGTTCTTGCACACGCCTGCGCTGCATGCGGCCGAGTTGACGTGTGGCAGGTTGCCACAGTCGTTGCCGCAAGCGCCGCAGTTGCGGTTGCTGGTCAGATCTACCTCGCAGCCGTTGGCAGCTTTGTGATCACAGTCGGCGCGCCCTGTCTGACACACGTACTGGCAGGCGCCGGCCGCGCAGCCGGAGGACAGGATGTACGGCAACGCACGGCAATCGTTGCCGCAGGAGCCGCAGTGGTCCGGCAGCGTGAGGTCGGTCTCGCAGCCATCGGCGAGGCTCGCGTTGCAATCGGCGCGCCCCGGATCGCACATCGAGAGCGTGCACACGCCGGTGGCGCAGCTGGGCTGACCATTCGGTACGCTGCAACTCTTGCCGCAACCGCCGCAGTCACCCAGCGTGTGGACGTTCACCTCGCAGCCATTGCTCGCGTCGCCGTCGCAGTCGGCGTAGCCGCTGTCGCACTGGCCGATGGCGCACGCGCCGGTCTTGCACGCAGCGGTCGCGTGTGCGAACGGACCGCAGGCATGACCGCAGAAGCCGCAGTTGCCGGCGCTCGACAGGTCGGTCTCGCAGCCGTTGCTGCTGATGCCGTCGCAGTCGGCCTTGCCAGTGGCACACACCTGGCTCGTGCAACGTCCGCCCGCGCACTGCGACGTGCCGGCGCCACAAGGCTTGCCACACTGGCCGCAATTGGCGGCGTCAATCGCGAGCGAACGACATGCCTCGCCGGCAATGCACTGGTCGAACCCCGGCACGCAACCCACCAGCACGCACTTCCCGCTGCTGCATTGCGTGACCGTGTTCGGCAGCACGCACGAAGTGCTGCAGGAGCCACACGTGCTCAGGCGCGACAGGTCGGTTTCGCACCCGTTGTTGGGCTTGCTGTCACAGTCGCCGAAGCCGGCGCTGCAACCGTTCTCCAGCGCACCGTCGTGGCAGCTCGGGTCCGTCGTGGCGCATGTGTGATCGATTGCGCACACGGCCGAGGCCGCGGTCGTGTCGCACAGCGGTCGCGCGACGTTGGCGAGCGTGCACTGCGCCGAGCAGCTGCCGCAGTGTGCGAGGGAATCGAGTGTGGCTTCGCAGCCATCGGCGACCAGGCCGTTGCAGTCGACGAACTTGCCAGTGCAGGTGTCGATCACGCACTGACCGCTGTCGCACTTGCCGCTGGCGTTGGCTGGGGCGCAGGTTTGCCCGCAGCTCTGGCAGTGGGTGTTGGTGTTAAGGGGCTGTTCGCAGCCGTTTGCGGCCAGCATGTCGCAATCGCCGAACGCCCCCACGCAGGCGCCGACCCCGCATACCCCGCCTGTGCAGCCGGCCGTGGCATTGTCTTGCGCCGTGCAAGTCGTGCCACAGCTGCCACAGTTGGTCGCGTTGTCGAGCGCAGTCTCGCAGCCGTTATCCGCGTTGCCGTCGCAGTCACCGAAGCCGCGGTCGCAGTGTGCGAGCGCGCAGTGGCCGGCCACACAGGCCGGTTGTCCATGCGCGAGATGACAGGCAGCGCCGCACAACCCGCAGTGCTCTGGCGAGTCGAGCCGCGCTTCGCACCCGTTGTCCGGGTTGTTGTCGCAGTCCACGTAGGGCATCGCGCAGCTCACGAGAAAGCAGGTGCCGTTCACGCAGCTGGTGTTGGCGTGTGGGCGCGTGCAGGTCGCAAACTCCGGGTCCTTGCTGCACTCGACCGCCAGGGCGGCGTCGTAGCGTGGCGAGGCGTCCGGCGCCCCGGCGTCGATCACCAGGTGCCAGCCAGCATCGAAACCGTGGCCTGCGTCGCCCTTCAACCCGAGCAACTTCGAGTCATAGGCGCTGCAGCCCGACAAGCCCAGAACAGCGAACACCCATCCGAATGCATGGAGCATCCCGACGCGGGTGACACTGCATTGCGAGCGCACGAGGATTTCGTACCACTGCCGGTGCAGCGTGGCCAGTGGCTTGGCCTGCCGTCAGCCGGTCCAGCGCACGCCATCGGCGGTGGCGAGCAGCTGCGCGGGTGTCTTGCCGCCGGTCTGCAGGGCGATCCGCACGACGACTCGGTCCTGAAGGCGGATCGCGCCTGCCAGCGCCTTGTACGGCGCGATGCCGAAGCGCGACGGCTGCAACGCGAGCTCCGCGTGCAAGGCGCCGTCGCGCAGCTCCATCGTCACGGGCACTTCGAGTCGTGTGCCGTGCAAGTCGAGCGTACCGGCGAGCGCATAGCGCTGGTCCACCGGCTTTTGCACGCGTCCCTGCCAAAGGACATGCGGATAGCGGTTCAGCTGCAGGATCTCGTCGCTGATCGACGCCTGAATCTTGTGTTTGTCGTGCTCGGACAACGCTGCGGCATCAATGCGGTCGGCGTGCGCGACGCCGTCGACGACCAGCGAGGCCGGGGCGAACCTCGCCCGCACTTGCTCTGCTTGGAGCGTGATCTCGAAGTCGTGCAGCGTGAGCCGCAGATCGTGCGCCAGCTTCGCCAGCAGCCCCTCTTTGAAAGTCAGGATATGGACCGTTGCCTGGAGCTCGACCATGACCGTGCCTCCCGAAGGCTGGCGCGCCAGAACGTACGTCCCCGATCGAGTCTGTCGACCCGGTCCCTGCGGTCGGTGCACCCGGCCGAGCCCAGGCCGCTGCGCCTGCTGGTAGTCCCGCAGGCAGCCTCCCCAGGGCGCGGCTCGTCGACCATTCCCTCAGTAGCTCAGCAGCGCACGGCCTGCGCCCTGGCCAGCACACCGACGACGCCAGCGTTCACGTGGCCGGGCGTCGAAGGCCCCGCACCGAAGCTGCCGCCGTCAAACCGTGGCCGGCAAGTTGCCAGAGCGCTCGGTGCCGTTCGCCCTGGCTCCGCAGCCAGTCGTCAAAGCGCAGACGAAGAGCAAGCGAACGAACGAAGGCTTCATGGCGGGTCCCTGCGGCTCTCGCGTCGCCCCGGCTTTGGCGGTCCACCACCGGACGCGCGGTCGTTGGAAGATGCACGGCGCCCACCATGGGACGCGCGCAATCCACCCGCACCCATCACTGAAACACATCCGAACTTCAAGCCGGTCACCACGCCTGCCGCCGTCGATGCGTGCCTGGCCGATGGCTCGGCGCTGCCGCGCGTGCGCCGTCGCGAGGCGGCGCTCTACGTCGTGCTCTCCAAGAACGAGTGACGAGACGCGCCCCGATGTTCTCCGACGAGCACGCTTCCCCGGAATTCAGGCTGCAGATCCGCGCCACGGCGCCGGATATCGATCAGCTCGACCACGTCTCGAACATCGTTTACTTGCGCTGGGTACAGCAGGTGGCTGCTGCTCACTCCGCAGCCGTCGGCTTGGCCCTTGCGCAATACCAGCGCATCGGTGGCATGTTCGTCGTGCGCAAGCACGAGATCGAGTACCTGCTGCCTGCGCTGCTCGACGATCAGATCGAGCTGCGCACCTGGGTCTCCGCGTTTCGCGGTGCGACCTCGCGCAGGCAGACCAGGCTTGTACGCATGCGCGATGGCGCACTGCTCGCGCGAGCGGCCACCCTCTGGGCGTACCTGGCACGCGACAGCGGTCGGCCTGTGCGGATTCCTCCGCCCGTGCAAGCGGCGTTCGCCAGCCCGCCCGCCCAGTGACGGTGCAGCGCGCCGGCTGCGGCGCGCGTCATGCATCGAAACGCCCACGGCGCTGCTGCGTGCGCTAGGTGCGTCGGTAGGCGGCGTCCAGGCTGGGGGCGCCGTCTGTCTGCACTCGGCCCTGTTCGATCAAGTGCAGCATGTGCGCGAACACGGAGCGCGCTGCGGCCGGATAGAGGAACACGGGGACGGCCGCGTAGATCACGGGCAGCATCTGCTCGATGCGAATCAGTCCTGCGTCGAGACAGTCGAGCACCTGCTCTTCGCGGTTCTTGCGGTGCTTGATGTAGGCGTCGACGAAACGTTTCGGATCGTCGATCGAGGCTCCGTGTGTCGGATAGTACACCATGTCGTCGCGTCGCAGCAGCCGTGACAGGCTCCCGAGGTAGTGACCCATATCGCCGTCCGGTGGCGAGATCACCGTGGTTGCCCACGCCATCACATGATCACCTGTGAAGAGAGCGCGCTCCTGTCGCAGCTCGAAACAAAGGTGATTGGAGCAGTGCCCGGGCGTGTGCACAGCTTCGATCTGGAAGTTGTCGCCCTCGATCACTTCCGAATCGCGCAGCACGACATCCGGCACGAAGTCCAGGTCGGCACCCGCTTCGACCTCTTCGCCTCGTTGGTAGCGGCCGGATGCGTGCGGCCCAAATCCGTACGTGGGCGCACCGGTCTTCGCTTGCAGCGCGCGCGCGCCGGGCGAGTGGTCGACGTGTGTGTGCGTCACCAAGATGTGCGTGACCTCTTCGCCGCGCAGGCCTGCGAGCAGCGCATCGGTGTGTTCCGCCAGCTCCGGCCCCGGATCGACGATGGCCACGCGACCCTGGCCGATCACGTAGGTTCCACTGCCGACGTGCGTGAACGGGCCGGGGTTATTGGCGATCAGGCGCCGTACGTTGGGCGTGAGCCGTTCGAGCACGCCGTATTCGAAGCTCAGGTCTTTTACGTACGCGATGGCGTCGGACATCGTGGGTTCCCATAGCACGCGCACGGCTATGCGGGTGGCTGCATCGCGCGCGTCGGCCGCGCGGCAGGGTGACGGTTGTCAGCGTGAAACCGATGGTTAGCTTGCCAAAAGCTGTGGCGGCGATGCCCAGCCGAGGCAAGCATACATGTCAGAACGTCTAACTCTCCCAGTCGTCTCGCTCCGCGGCACCGTGGTTTTTCCGGGCGTTACCGTGCCGATTTCCATTGGCCGGTCGTTCACACTCATGGCGGTGGACGAAGCGATGAAGGGCGATCACCGCGTGCTCGCGGTCGCTCAGCGCCAGAACGTCGAAAAGCCGGGCGCTGCTGACCTCTACGAAACCGGCGTGATCGCGCGTATCTCGCACATTCAGCGTGGCCAGAACGGCGTGCAGCTGCTGCTCGAAGGCCTGCAACGCGCCAAGGTCATCGAGTACCGCAGTGGTGAATCGTTGAGTGCCGTGGTGCTGCCGCTGCAGGACGTGCCAGTGCTGTTTCCAGAAGACCCGAACTTCCTCGCGTTGTTCAAGGAGACGCGCGAGCGCGCCGTGGAACTGGGCAAGGAGCGCGGCGTTCCAGAGGAGTTCCTCTCGCGTTTGATCGAGCAAGTGACCGTGCCCGGGGCGTTCTCGGACATGGTGGCGGCGCACCTGGAGATCGAGCTCGCGGACAAGCAAGAGCTGCTCGAGACGACGAGCGTCGAAGACCGACTGCGGCGGGTGCTCGTGCACGTACAACGCCAGATCACGCAGCAAAAGGCTCAAGACAAGATCAAGGAGCAGGTGCAAGAGGAGCTGGGCGAGCGTCAGCGCGAGATGTTCCTGCGCCAGCAAATGCGCGCCATTCAGAAGGAGCTCGGCGAGGGCCAGGAAGGCGAAGAGATCGCCGAGTTGCGTGAGCGCTTGGGGAAGCTCGAACTCTCCAAAGACGCGCGCGCCGAGGTGGATCGCGAGCTTGCGCGGCTGGAGCGTTCGGGGCGCGAGTCGAGCGAGGCGCAGGTGATTCGAAACTACCTCGAGTGGATCGCAGAGCTGCCGTGGAACACGCGTTCCGACGACAACCTCGATCTCAACCGTGCGACCAGCGTGCTCGAGGCCGATCATCACGGGCTTGAGGAGGTGAAAGATCGCGTGCTCGAGTTCCTCGCGGTCCGACAGCTGCGCGCCAAGCAAGTGGCGCTCGCTGCGCAGGCCGAGGCCGCTGCAACAGCGACCGACAGTCCTGTGGATGCGGCCGCAACCAAAGACGAGCCCACGCTTGACGCCAAGACCCGCAAGGCGCGTGCCATGGCCAAGGGCCCGATCTTGTTGTTCGTCGGACCACCGGGCGTCGGTAAGACCTCGATCGGCAAATCGATCGCACGTTCGCTCGACCGCGAGTACGTGCGCGTGGCGCTGGGTGGCGTGCGCGACGAGGCGGACATCCGCGGGCACCGCCGCACCTACGTGGGCGCGATGCCCGGCCGCATCGTGCAGGGCTTGAAGCAAGCCGGCACGCGCAACCCGGTGTTCTTGCTCGACGAGATCGACAAGCTCGGCGTGTCGTACCAGGGCAATCCCGCGAGCGCCTTGCTCGAGGTGCTCGATCCCGCGCAGAACGACACGTTTACCGATCACTATCTGAACGTGCCCTTCGACTTGAGCGAGGTGTTGTTCATCGCAACCGCGAACTTCATCGAGAACATCCCGGCGCCGCTCCTGGATCGCATGGAGGTCGTCGAGTTCGCCGGCTACACCGAGCGCGAGAAGGCGCAGATCGCCAAGCGCTACCTCGTGCCGCGCCAGCTGGAGGAGGCGGGCTTGGCCGGGGAGAACGTGGCTTTCACCGACGATGCGCTGATGTCGATCATCAGTCGCTACACCCGCGAGAGCGGTGTCCGTCAACTGGAACGACGGATCGGTGCCGTCACGCGCAAGTTGGCGCGCAAGCTGGCCGTGGGCTCATCGGTCGACAGGACCGTTTCGCCGGAGGCCGTGCGCGAGATGCTCGGTCGTCCGAAGGTGCGGCCCGAGCGCGCCAGCGAGACCAGCGACGTGGGCGTGGCGACGGGCATGTATTACACGCCTGCCGGCGGCGACATCATGTTCGTCGAGGCGTCGGTGCGGCGTCTGCAAGACTTCCGTGGCGCCGATGCCTCGCTGCAGGTGACGGGCTGGGGCAACGTCTCGCTGATCCTCACCGGGCAGCTGGGCGATGTCATGAAGGAGAGCGCGCGCGCGGCGCTGACCTATGCGGCGACGCACGGCGACAAGCTGCACATCCCTCAGGAACGGCTGGGCTCGATCGAAGCGCACATCCACGTGCCCGCGGGCGCCATTCCCAAGGACGGCCCGTCGGCGGGTGTCGCGATGGCGACCGCGCTGGTCTCCGCGATGTCGGGCCGACCGGTGCGCAAGGATGTCGCGATGACGGGTGAGGTCACGTTGCGTGGCCACGTGCTGCCGATCGGTGGCCTGAAAGAGAAGGTGCTGGGCGCGCATCGTGCGGGCATCAAGCACGTGCTTCTGCCGTGCGAGAACGAAGCCGACCTGGACGACTTGCCGGCCGAGGTTCGCAACGCGCTGCAGTTCACGTGCGTGGCCACGCTCGACGAGGTCTTCGACATCGCACTCGTGCCCGAAGCGCCGAGCACGGTGGCGCGGGCTCCCGAGCCCATCCTTGCGCCCGGAGCCGCACCCACCACCCACTAGATCCACGATCCAATGCGTGTGGCATTGGATCGTGGTGTGTGCATATAAGAGACATGCCCGCGATCAAGAAGATCCTTTGTCCGGTCGACTTCTCGGCAGGCTCGAAGACAGCACTCACCTACGCCGAGGGCCTGGCCAAGCGCTTGGGCGCCGAGCTCTACTTGGTGCACGCGTACGAGAACCCCGTGTACGTGCTGCCGATGTCCGGCTACGTCGGGCCCACAGCCGAGATCCTCGCCGGCGTACGGCAGCAGATCGACGAAGAGCTGGTGCGCTGGAAAGCCAGTGTGGCCAAAGAGGGTCTGACCGTGCGCGGCGACGTCTTCGAGGGCGCCCCGTACCGCGTCGTGCTGGACGCGGCTGACGAGTACAAGCCCGACCTGATCGTGATGGGTACGCACGGTCGCACCGGCATCGCGCATGTCGTCATCGGCAGCGTGGCGGAGCGCGTGGTGCGGTTGGCCCACTGCCCCGTGCTCACGGTACGCACGTCGCATTGAACCTCCGCCGCGATCCAGGATACCAAACCATGCAAGCCCGTTGGCGCAGCTTGATCCCGCGAGTCCTGGGCGCCTGCGCCTATGTGCTTCTGGGGCTGCCTGCTGCTGGCTGCGCCGGGAGCGTCGTGCACCAGCCCACAATCGGCGTCGCCAGCGCCAGCGCGCCGCAGCGCTACGAGGGGACCTGTGCGTTCCTGGGCATCGAAGAAGTGCCGGGTCCCGGCGATCAGAACAGTGATTCGGTATCTCTTGTGGCCACCTATCGCTTAGCAGAAGCCAACGTGCGCTCGCAGGAGGGCCCGCTCTCGCTCAAGTTTCGCGTAGAGCGCTCGCGCGTCGGGAATTTGCGATCACATCTTGAACAGCACCCGAACGTGCTGTGTCGACCGAGCACGCAGACCCGCGAGGCGGGAGCCGCCTACACAGTCGACGTGCCGCCGTTCGAGGGTCAGAGCGGCGAGGTCGCGCGCTGAGCCTCCGTGAGGTGTTGCGGCTTCTGCGCCAGCATGCCGTTGAGCTCGACGCGCTTGTGCGTCGCGGTCTCGGGACTGTGCAGCGCGCGCAAGCGTGCAAGGGTGTCGTCGCGCCCACTCAGGCGCTCCACCACGAGGCCTCCGAGCACGACGAATGCGCCCCGGTCGACGCGCAATACGCCGTTCTCCCAGCGCGATAGCGTCCCGCGATCGACGCCGAGCAATTGCGCGAACTGCGGGCCGCGGAACCCGAGTGCCGTACGCATGAACCGGAAAGCTTCCGGGGTTGGTCTGCCCATGGCTGCCAGCTCGGCGGCCACGCGCAGCTCGAACGCCTTGCTCGCGTCCGCATCCACCGTCGCATCGCCACAAGCACGGCAGACGATGGCTGGCAGCGCGGCTGCGAACGTCGTTCCGTTGACTGTGTTGTGCAATTCGGTCGTGCCGGCTTCGATCTCCGAGCTTCGACACACTCTGCAATGGGCCATCACATCACCTCCAAAGGACAATGGGTCACTGAGTCACGCCGCTGCCACGCGCTGAGGCGGAATGCCCCCGTTCGTGGCGTTCTGCCCCAGGGTCGATCGCGGTTCGTTCGGCAGAAACTTCGGTCCCGAGCGCGGCTTCTCACGGGATTCCCCTCTCAGCCAGGCAGCGCGTGCGCCCTCGAGGGCGGCGTGTGGCCTGCTGCGGCCCAGCCAACGCAACGAGCGTGCCAGTGACTAAGCCGCCTGTGCTATGAGCGATCTCGGCCAGCGCGTGGGCGCCGACGCTTGGCAGCTGGCGTCGCAGGAAATGCAGGCTGGACTACACGGTCGGCGAGGCTGGGTCGCGTAGCCGGCGGCGAAGGGAGCAAAGAGTCATGGTCGACATCTACTCGCACTACGAAGGTGGATTGCATTGCACCGCCAAGCACGGCCCGTCGGGGTCACAGCTCGGCACCGACGCGCCGGTCGACAATCACGGCAAGGGCGCCACGTTCTCTCCCACCGATCTCGTGGCCACTGCGCTCGGGACCTGCATGCTCACGACCATGGGCCTCGTCGCGAACCGGCACGGCTGGTCGGTCGACGGCATGGACGTGCACGTCAAGAAGGAAATGACCGCGACGCCGCCGCGGCGCATCGAACGCTTGCCGGTGGAGCTGCGCATTCCGGCGCAGGTCGCTGCTGCCCTCGATGCGGGTGCGCGCAAGGAACTCGAGCACACCGCGCACACCTGCCCGGTGCGGCTGAGCTTGCTGCCGGCGATCGATGTGCCGGTGACGTTCCAGTGGGGTGGCTGAGCGCGCTGCGCCGCTGTCGGCGGCGGACGCCAGCGTTTGCGGCTACGGCACGTATTCGAAAGAGCCGTTGGCGATCGCCTCGATGCCGGTTTCTTTGATGGTGACCGTGACGGCGGCATGACCGGGCTGCTCGAGGCGATAGCCGCGCACGATCAGCGTGTCGCCCGGCTTCACCACCTTCGAGAATTTTGTCTCGAATGCCTTGAAGCGGCTGGGGTCGTCGCCGGCGAGATGCTTGAGCGCGATGCGTCCCCCGATGCCGTACGTGCACAGCCCGTGCAGGATCGGACGGTCGAAGCCCGCGAGCTTGGCGACCTCGGGGTGCGAGTGGATCGGGTTGATGTCCCCCGTCAAGCGATAGAGGAGCGCCTGGTCGCGGCTGGTGGGGACTTCGACTTCGAAGTCGGGCGCTTTGTCCTTGGGCGGACGAGTGCGCAGGCCCGCGGGAGGACGTTCTCCACCGAACCCGCCCGCGCCGCGCAGCAGCATCTGCCAGCTGGTGCGGCAGGAGAGGGTACTGTCGACCTCGGTCTCGGTGTCGACGATCAGCAACGCGCCCACTTTCATGTCCCAAAGACCACGGATCTTCGCGCGCGTGCTGAGCTCGCCCTGGGCGGGAAACGGCTTGACCAGCTCCGTGCGCTGGGCGGTGTGCAGCAGCTGCAACAGATCTCCGCCCGTGGCGCGTGCGGCCTCGAACACCGGCTCGAAGGCGGGGATCACGCCATACGTGGGCAAGACCTTCGGCGCCGGGTGGTCGAGCACGTAGCCGAGGTCCTGCGTGCCGGCGCCCAGTGAAAGCGCGTAGAGGGCCACGTCGCGCCAGTCGTAGTGCTTCACGCTGGGACCAACGCTGTGGCCTGCACTGCCGAGATCGATCGCCATGCCGCGCTGTCTCCTTGTCGCCGCGCGGTTCACGCGCGCTGCCTGGCTTTGCTGCGACGCGCGCAGCCTACACGAAAAGGCTCCGCTCTCGACCGCAAAACTTGGCCGTGTTGCTGGTCATGGCTCGCAGCAGACGGTGATCGGCCCGCTCTCGGTCACTCCGCCCGAGGGCTGGCCGCCGACGCTCGAGCACGCCGGGCTGCCGCTGATGCTGACACCCACGCGCAGCTTGTCGCTGCTTGGGTTGACCTGCCCGCACTCCCCTTGGTTCAGCGTGAGGGTTGGCGGGTTCTGGCAGCTCGTGTCGGTGCTGTCGAAGACCTTCCAGCTGTAGCTGCAGGTGCCAGTGTCGTTGCACGTACAGGCGCTGCAGCTGCGCGTGTCTTCGATCTTGGTGTCATAGAGGCGCTTGTCCGTGTAGACGCTGGCTGGACAGGCCACGTCGCCCGCCTGGTAGACGCACAGCTGGGTCTGGAAAGGCGCCGCCGGACGATGCGGTGCGCACACTTGGCTCGTCTGGCAGCCGCCGCCGAGGTGCGGCGCGGCGCACGCGACTGCGCTCACCGACCAGCTCGCGGGCAGAGTCACAGGTTGTTGCACGGGCGCCGTGCAGCCCGTCTGCGCGCCGACCGGCCGCGCTTCGAGCGAGACGGTCGCCTGACCGCTCGGACAGGCCGTGATCTGAGCACAGGTCGCGTTCACCGAGCTGGTGCAGGTGGAGCCACCGCCGCAGCTGCCGGCATCGCTCGTACGGAAGTTCAGCAGCGACGCGCACGCGCTGGGCGCGCTGCACTGGCAGCTGGAGCAGGTCGAGGGAGCGCCGACGGCGGATGTGCCGCCGCTGATGGCGGCCATGTCGAAGCCCGCCGCGCAGCTCGGCGGTTTGGTGCTGCCAACGAAGAGCGCGACTGGTCCACTGAAGCCCGTCGGCGCGCCGGCCACGCATTGGTTGCTGCTGCAGGCAGGATCGGCGCAATCGACCTTGCCATTGCCGTCGTCGTCCTTGCCGTTGTCGCAGATCTCGGCCACGCCGTGACTGCTACCGTCGACGAGGTGTGTCGCCGCGTCGTGCTCGCGGCCCGCGTCGTGCGTCACGCTGCCGCCGCTGGCTGCGTCGGTCGTGAGCGCCGCGCCGCCGCCGTCCGCGCTCTGCCCGCCGCCCGCGTCGCCCGTTGTGCCGGTCCCGTCGTCGCATACGCAGCGCGTGAACCCGGTGCCGTCGGCCAGACACAGCTGATGCGCGGTGCAGGGCCCGGCGCTCCAGCACTCGTAGCTGGTTCCGAAGGTGCACTTTGGCGCAGGCGACGCGCCCGAGGAGCTCTTGTTGCTCCCGCCGCAAGCGATGACGCACGCTGAGATCAAACCTGCGCACGCGACGCGCTCGAGTGTGTCGATGACCGACATGAGATGGTCTCCTCTGTGTTGCGCTCGCCGGAAGTGAGAGCAGACGCCGCCACAGTAAGTGCGCGCAGCACACTGCATGGTTGCAAAGAAATGTTGGCTACGCACGCGTTTCCGCGGGCGACGAGTTTTATGAGGCACAACGAGCTTGTCGCACCACATCCGCCAGCGGCATTCCGTCGCTGATTCGTCGCAGGACTGCAGTCCCAGACTGGAGAGGGCTTCGCGCCTGCTAAGCTCTAACTTAGGATGGATCCGGTCCGGTTGCGTGCGCGGGTCGTCTAGCCAATGACGGAGTCGCACACCTGGGACTGATCACGAGGCGCGGTGTAGAATGCTGGTTGTTTGCGTGGCCCGTGCTGCTCGTCTTGTCGGCTTGCAGCTTCGACACCAAACCGCTCTTCGGTCAGCGAAGTGGCACACTCACGCCCGACGGCGCGCCGCTGCATGCGGCGCGGGTGCCGGCGGTGCCGTGCGTGCACCAACGCTGACGGCGGGCGCGCCCGGCCAGGACGGTCAGCGCAGCACTGTCCAGGCGAGCGGCGGTGCTGCCGCCGTGGGCACGGCTGCATCGAAGGCCGGTGGTAACGGTGGCGCCCTCGGCGTCGCGCCGGCCGCAGGCGGCACGGTAACCACGACCAGCGCTGCCGCTGGTGGCGGCGCGGCAGGCCGCATTCGCCTCAACGCAGGGGCGACGGTCGTCACCACCGGCGCGATCATCAGGCCGGCGCAGTCCACCGGGACCGCGACCATCAACTAGGAGCGAGCATGCGTTCGACGCGGAAGCACGGGCAGGGCCAAAGACGCAGCGACACGTTGCCTCTGATCGGCGCCCTGCTCGGCGTGCTGTGCTCGGTGAGCAGCGTGCATGCTGACTCTTCCAAGGTCGCCGTGCTAGCGCTCGCCAGCGACAGGGCCGGCGACAAGCTGTGCGCGGAGTTCAGCGACGCGTTGCGCGACCAGCTGAAGGCCAGCGAGGGCTATGAGCTCGACGATGCCCGTGCTTCGCTCGACCAACTCGGCATGGCACAAGACTGCGACGTCACCGCCGACGACTGTCTCGCAACGATCGCCAAGCGGCTGGCTGTACACGGTTTCGTGTACGGGACGATCTCTGTGGCTGCGAGCGGCGAGCTGACCGTTCGCGCGAATCTCTTCGATACCGCCTCCGCGTCGGTCCAGCAGACGGCATCTGTCACGCTCTCGAAGAAGGACGCGTCGGCCGCCGAGATCAAGGATCGCGCGCGCTCGCTCGCCGACGAGCTGCTCGGCCGGCGCCACGCTGTGCTGCGCTCGGAGCTTCTGCCGGTGGAAGGTGGCGCAGCAGCTGCGTCTGCGAGCGAGTCACGCGCCGACGCGGCCGCCGAGGCTGCGCCGCACGCGGAGCCGGACCTCGGCCCGCAGGAGCCACCGCGCTCGAGAGGTCTGTCCGCGCGCCGGGTCGCTGGTTTCGCGCTGCTCGGCACGGCTGCGGTCTCGGTCGGTCTGTCGGCGCTGTCGTTCGTCGAGATCGATCGTGCGCAGGGCGACCAGGCCTACGACAACTACCGGCGTGCCGTCGGAGCAATGAACCCCAAGGCCAGCGACGTGTGCAGCGAAGCTGACGCAAGCAAGGCCTACGGTGTCGACGCTCGCAGCTTGGGCGCGGTCCGCGACAAGTGCAGCCTGGGCAAGACCTACGAGGTGCTCCAATTCGTCTTCATGGGCACGGCGCTAGCCTCGGGTGCGCTTTCCGCGTACTTCTTGCTCAGTGCCAACGACTCCGGCGAACGCGCCACACTGACTGGTGCGAGGTCGCTGGCTTTGCGGCCAGTCATCGAACGCCGCGCGCTCGGCCTGTCCGCACGCATGCACTTCTGACGCGCCTTGCGGCTGCGCTCGACCGGCCACTGCCGGACAGCTGATCGTCAGCTCACCATCAATTGACCGACCAGTCGCCCCGCGTGCGCGTCTTGCGCTTGACGTCGAAAATGGTCGTCCAGTTCTTGCGGTAGCGGTCGGTGGCGACGCGCGCCGGCCGCGAACGGGCTTTCGGATCGGCGCTGGGCTTCTCGTGCAGGACTTCGATCTCGCACACGTTCTTCTGGCCTTCGAGAGGCCGCAGGCGCACAAGCTCTTGGTGCGTGAGCGGCTGCCCCTCTTTCACGGGTCGAATCTCGCCGACGCTCAGCTGTCCGTCGCGCAGTCGCAGCAGCTGGCGGCCCTCGCCGTCTTCGGTGGGGCCTTGCAGGATGGCGATGTCGCGCGGCACGTCGGGGGTCTTTGGCTTGGCCATGCTGCCCTGACTTCTTGTGTAGGCCACGCGGCGCAGCTTGTCCAACCCCGCCGGGTGTGCCGCAGTGGACAGCGCCGAGCCATCCGGCACAGGATGCTCACACCGCTTGGTGCGGCCGCGCATGACCCCCGACGAAATCGCCCGGTTCCGAGACGTCCAGCAGCTCGCCTATCGCTGTACGCAGGCGGTGGAGCGCGAGCTGCGCGTGGGCATGACCGAGCGCGTGGTCGCGCGCCTGATGCGACGTTGGCTCGCAGACCACGGCGTCACCGAGTATTTCCACGTGCCGTTCTGCTGGTTCGGTGATCGCACGAGCTTCACCGGAGCGTGGAATCCGCTGAAATTTGCGCCCACCGCGCGTCGGCTCGAGCCTGGCATGCCCGTGATCCTCGACGTCGCACCTAGTCTCGACGGTTACTGCGCAGACATCGGTTACGGCTGCTGTCTCGGCGAGAACGCGATCTGGGCCAAGCTCCAGGACGATCTTGCGGCTCACCGCACGCTGATTGTCGACCTCGTGCGCCAGCGTCGCACGGCGCGCGAGATCTATCTCGCCGTCGATGCGCTGGCGGCTCGTCAGGGCTACGAGAACCGCCACAGCGTCTACCCGGGGCGGGTGTTGGCGCATCGCGTCTTCCGCTTGCCGCGCACGCCGCTGCGCAAGCTGGTCGTCGGGGGTTTCGGGGCCGCGGCACTGCACGGCCTCGGCAGTGCCGCGCACGCCGCCCGTGCGCGCGGTCAGGCCGAGAAGTGGCCGCTATGGAACGATCGTGCGAGCTCTGACGTACCCGTCACGGCCGGTCTCTGGGCCGTCGAGCCACACCTGGGTGCCGGTCCCGTCGGCTCGAAGTGGGAAGAGATCTTGGTCGTCACCGAGAGCGACGCATACTGGTTGGACGACGAGCTTCCCCATGTGAGGCGCTGGGCCGAGCGCGGCGTGCTGCATTCGGGACAGGCCTATGGCAGTGGCTGAGCCGCGCTGAGCCGCGCTGAGCCGCGCGTTGCGCGTCGCTCGCTGCAACGGCGCGTGCAGCGCTCGACAACCTTTGGCCCTCGCGCGAGACTGCCGGCTCGTGACCGACCTGGACGCCAGACAACTCTCGCGCATCGGTGTGGTGGCGATCGGGCGCAACGAAGGTGAGCGCCTACGCCGCTGCTTCGACTCGCTGCCCGCGGGCCTGGGCCTCGTGGTGTACGTCGACTCGGGGTCCAGCGACGGCAGCGTGGAGCTTGCGCGTGCGCGTGGCCACGAGGTGGTCGAGCTGGACATGTCACGGCCGTTCACGGCAGCGCGTGCGCGCAACGCCGGCTTTCAGCGCTTGTCCGAGCGCCAGCCCGACGTGCCGCTGGTGCTCTTCGTCGACGGCGACTGCGCGGTCGCGCCGGGGTTCTTCCACGCCGCAGCCGCCGTGCTCGACGACGATCCGGCCGTGGTCGCCGTCTGGGGCCGTCGTCGCGAGGCTCATCCCGAGCACTCGGTCTACAATCGCATGTGCGATCTCGAATGGTCGCAGGTCCCTGCCGGTGAAGCCTCGAGCTTCGGCGGCGATGTGCTGGTGCGCTGCGCTGCCGTGCGCGAAGTCGGCGGCTACGATCCTCGGATCATCGCCGGCGAAGATCCTGAATTCGCGCTGCGACTGCGCCACAAAGGCCACCGGATCGTGCGCGTCGACGCGGAGATGACACTGCACGACGCGGACATCACGAGCTTCCGGCAGTGGTGGATCCGTGCCCGGCGCTCTGGCTACGCCTACGCACAGGTCAGCGCCTTGCACGGCGCGCCGCCCGAGCGTTTCTGGGTGAAAGACAAGCGCCGAGCGCTGGCGTGGGGCGGTGCTCTGCCGCTGTTGGCGGCGGCCTTCGCGTTGCCTACCGTCGGTCTCTCGCTCCTGCCGCTGGGCCTGTACCCGGTGCGGTTCGCGCGGATCGCGAGCCACGCCCGACGCCGTGGGTTGCCCGTGCTCGACGCCGGCGTGTGGGCGCTGCACTGCAGTGGCGCCTGCGTGCCGCAGACGCTCGGGATCGCGCAATATTACCTGCAGCGGCTGCGCGGCACGGATCCCACCATCATCGAGTACAAGCACGGCGCGTGAGCCGTGCACCTGCGTAGGAGCCGAGCGACGTGACCGAAACCAACGATCTCTACTTCGTGCAGGCCGGCATCGGGCCGATGCAGAACTTCGTCTACTTGATCGGCAGTCGGCGTACGCGCGAATGCCTGATCGTGGACCCCGCTTGGGATACCGATGCCCTGCTCGCTCTGGCGGCACGCGATGAGATGCGCGTCGTCGGTGCCTTGGTGACGCACTACCACCCCGACCACGTCGGCGGCGCCATGGGCCTCTTCCAGGTCCCGGGCGGTGTGGCTGAGCTCGTGGGCCTCGTGGGCAAGGCGTCCGCGCGCATCCACGTCAACAAGCACGAGGCCGACGGGCTCATCGAGATCACTGGCGTGTCCGAGAGCGATCTCGTGCGTCACGAGGGTGGCGATGTGGTCGAGGTCGGCGACGTTTCTATCCAGCTGATCCACACCCCAGGCCACACGCCGGGCAGCCAGTGCTTTCTGGTACGCAACCAGCTCGTCGCTGGCGACACGCTATTCATCGACGGCTGTGGCCGCGTCGATCTGCCGGGCGGCGATCCGGAACAGATGCAGCAGAGCCTGCGCACGCTCGCGAAGCTGCCGAGCGACGTCGTGCTACATCCCGGCCACGACTACGGCAACACCCCGACGGCGAGCATGGCCGAGCAGCTGCGCACCAACCCCTACCTGCGCACCGCCTTGCGGGAGCGCAGCTGACGGCGTCGGTCAGTAGTTGCGCACGACGACTTCGCTGACCAGGCCCCGCTTCTTGCCGTCGCAATTGATGGCACGCGGTGCGGCGATCACGTCGATGCGGAACTTCGCGTAGAGATCACGGATGAACGGCACGTCGCTGTTGCTCAGCATCAGCTTGCAGCGGCGGCGGTCGAGCTGTGCGAACACGTCGCGCAAACGCTCTTGATCGGCTCGGCCAAAGCCACCTTGGGAATACGCGGTGAAGCTCGCGGTGCTCGATACAGGCTCGTACGGCGGGTCGAAGTAGACGAAGTCACCGGGTTTGGCTGCGGTGAGCACTTGCTCGAAGCTCGCACACCGCAGCTCGGCCTGCTGCAACACACCGTTAGCGGCACGCAACAGCTCCTCGTCGAGGATGCGCGGCTTGTCGTAGCGTCCCGCCGGTACGTTGAATTCGCCGCGGCGGTTCACCCGGTGCAGGCCGTTGAAGCAGGTCTTGTTCAGGTAGACGAACATCGCTGCGCGTTCGACCTTGTCGAGGCGCTGCGCATGATTGTAGCGGTGCCGGACTTCGTAGTAGCGCTCGGCCTTGTGCGCGGCCGACAGGCGCGACAGGTGCGCGATCACTTCGTCGAGCGAGTCGCGCACCGCCTCGTAGGTCGCGACGAGCGAAGGATTCACATCGCACAGCAGGGCACGCTTGGGCCTGCGTGCGAAGAACAGCGCCCCGCCGCCGAAGAACGGCTCGACGTGACGCATGAGTTCGCTGCCCGCGGGCAAGAGCGGCACGAGCTGGGACAAAAGGCGCGTTTTACCGCCCACCCACTTCACGATCGGCGACGCCGGGGCGACCCGGGCGGCGACGGCACTGTGGACCTTGGGCTGCGGCAGGACGCGGGCGGTGTTCGATGTAGGCACAAGGAGCACACTAACGCACCAAGTACGCAGTCCGAAAAAAACGGCAAAGCTCGCGCTCGTGTAAAATCGCGGGTGGAGGAGCGAGCGCCCGAGAGCGATGGAGTCTGCGCGGATACAAGAGATCCAGCAGCGTGTGCGCGACTTCGCGAAGGCTCTGCGGGCTGCCGAGGCACCGCAGATCGCCGAGCGCATGGAGGCGTACGCGGCGGGCTTCACCGACGTCACGCAAGTGCGGCGTTCGGTCGCGTCGATCCAACAGCAGCTGGAGTACTGGCGCGCCTACCCGCAGGAGCTGCCGGATCTGCCGATCGTGCACATCGCAGCCAATCGGCTGGAAGACGTGTGTAAGGACGCGTTGCGGTCGGGCGTGATCGTCGCCGCGCGTCCGTCGCTGCGCGCGCAGAGCAAACGCAAGCTAGCGATCATCATCACGGCGCTTGCGGCTGGCGGGCTGATGTTCTTCGCGCCGCTGGCGATCACCATGCTCGGGATCGATCTGACCGACGTGCATCTCAAGCGCGAGGTGGGCCAGCTGGTGCTCCAGCAAGGCGAAGAGGCGCACGTGGCCGTGACCGTGCTGGTTGCGTCGAAGGAGCCGGCGCTCACGCGCGGCGTCGAGCTCTACCCGCGCGATCACTGCAAGCGACCTCTTCCGGGCGGTGCGCAGTGCAAGGCCGTCGACCCGCGACACTGGGCCGACGGCAAATTGCCGACCTTCGAGCTCATGCTGCCGAATCAGGCGTACGGCCTGTTATTCGCTGCCAGCGACGAGCAGGTGTCCGGCAGCGTCGGCGGCGCGACGATTCTGCTCGCCGCGACGGAGGAAACACCGGAGGGGCACTACGAGATCGCGCTGGCCGGCGCCTTCCTCGGCTATCGCCCCGAGCGTTGCAGCTTACTCGAGCGAGTGCAGGGCAAGTGCCAGCCGCGTAGCGTGGGCGCCGACGCCCGCGATGACGGGCTCCCCGTGCCCGTGGTGGTGGTCGACGTGGTGCACGGCGATCTGACGCGCATGGCGGGCGAGAAGCGCCGCAAGCAGGCCGAGGCCGAAGAGAAGAAACGGCAGGCGGAGCAGCGCGCGGCCCAGATCTCCGCAGCCATCACGCAGATCAAGTCCGTGATGGACGACACCCACAAGACCTTGAAGCGCAAGCGCTACGAGCAGGCGCGCGCTCGCATCGACAAGCTCACGCAGTTGTTCGCGCCGCTCGACGTGTTGGTGGTCATCGACGCTCAGGCCGACGTGTTGCCAACCGACGTGGAGCAGCTGCGCGCTCGCTTCGAAGAGGAGCGCTCTCTGCTTCGTGCCTTCGAGGATCGCGCGTTCGATCAGGCCTACAAGGTGCTGACGGCGGCCACGAACAAGAAGCGCGAGGAAGCCGCTCTCTTGAGCGAGGTCGCAGCCAATCTCCACATCTCGCGCGAGTACATGGAGACGATCTACACGGCTCATGCCGACGAGCTCGAGAAGCGCATGAACCAGGTGGAACAAGACCGTCTCGCGAAGCAGCGAGCTGCCAAGGCCGCCCTGGAGCAGCGCTGTGGCCCGCTACCGACCGCGACCTGGAAGACCGTGGAGACCTATCTGAAAGGCCTGTACCCGAGGTACCGCATCAAGCTGGACGAGTGTCTCACGCCACGTCTCACCGAGGCGCGCTGCTGGGTGGTCACGTGCGCGTTCAAGATCGTGGTGCCCACCTCCGAGTCGGAGCCCGACCAGGTGTCCTCGTACAAGTGGAGCTTCCTCTGGCAGAAGGAGCGCGTTGCGGGCCACGTCGAGCAGTCGCTCGAAGCGCCGTGAGCGTTGCGCGCACGCAGTGCCGCGCTTAGAAGTCGAGGTGGCGCAGCGCGGTGGGCGAGCCCGGAAGACTGCCGCCTTCCGATGATGTGTGTGCTCGAAGTAGAAGCTACGCGATGTGCGCGAATGGGGGCGCGGAAGAAAAGAAAACGCCGCACCGGTTCGCCGTGAGGCAGGCCGGAGCGGCGTCTTGCGTTGGGTAGCAGCGTGATCAGTTGCCGGCGTCGGCGTGGCCGGCGTCGTTGCCGCCGCCAGCGTCGTTGCTCGTACCACCGTCAACCGCCGGGGCCTTGCACTCGTTGGTGCAGCTGGCCTTGATCTTCGTGCCCAGCGTCATGGCGCTCGTGATGGCAGTGAGGAAGCTCGCGCACTTGGTGCCCGCGCAACCCACGTTGGTCGTGCCGTCCGCGTTGTCTTTGCACATGCGGGCGTAGCAGTCGATCGCGCCCCAGCATGTAGCATTGCACGCCAAGGTCTCGGGCATGGCCTTCGCGCACACGCAGGTCACGCACGTTGCGGTGACCTTGCCGCCCGTGGCCGTGTCGGTCGTCGTCTTGGTCGTCGCCTCGCATTGCGCGGCCGTGCCCGTGCCCGAGTCCGTCCCGCCGCCGCCAGCATCCGCCTTCACGGCGGAGTCGGTTGCCACCGCAGCGTCCTTCGACGTCGGGGTCTTCTTGTCGCTCTTACAAGCAGCGAGTCCGAGCGACAGCGCGAAGCACGTCGCCACCAGGCCGCAACCAAATTTCGAAACCTTCATGTCGTCTCCAGCGTGTGTTGTGTTGGGGCGCACTCCGCCTCAATAAGCTGGGCGCACTGTACGCGAGTCCAGATCCGTTGGCCAGATTCCCCACACCGGGGCGCGAGTGAGCGCGGAGGGCGTGGGGAATTGGCGTGCTACCGCGGGTGCTCAGGCGGTTGCTCAGGTCCCGAACCAGCCGACCAAGCCGGCCAGGATCCCGAAGCTCTGCTCGGAGAGATCGTTGCCGTTGGTGCGGCCGGTCAGGCCGAGATCCACGGCGGGACCGACCAAGATCGCCCAGTTTTCGCTCGGGGCGAGCGTGAACATACCCTCGAGCGTGAGCGCGAGCAGATGCTCGTCGGCCGTCGGGCGGTGGTTGTTGATCGTGAAGTAGGTGAAGCCGCCGCGGGGCCAGAAGCTCACCGCATGCGAGATGCGCAGCGCGTAGCCGGCGCGCGCGCCGAAGAACACGCCCGTTTCATCGCCGCTCGCGCTGAAACCTGCGGTGCCGCGATCGGTGCTGACCGAGTAAACGCCCAGCGTTCCACCGAGCGTGACGTGGTCCGTGAGGAAGTAGTCGACGCCCAGGCGCGGCAGCGTCAGCCCGGAGGGCGAGTGGTTCCAACCGAGCGAGAAGTCGGTAGCGTCGGTGTCGACCGTCACGCCGTTGTTCGAGACCGACTGTTTGTCGATGTAGAAGCCGAAGAGGCGCTCGGCCGCGAACGTGAAGTTGCCCTTGGCTCCGAGCTCCTCGGCCGACACGCGGCCGCTCTGGCACAGCACGCCGAGCACGCCGAGCAAGAGCGCTGCGGGCACGTTGATGCATGACAATCGAGCGCGATCGCGTGGCTGGCTCATGAGATGCTCCTTCCGTCGGCAAACGAGCGCGGAAGGTTAGCCACGGGCTCCCCGAGTTCGCAACCCGTGCGCCGGATGTGCGCCCGCATTGGCCATGCCGCATTCACACAATGCGTAGCGGTCGTGCAGCAGGAGTGTTATTCTTCACCGGAAGAGTCAGTCCGCGGTCGATCCCATGTTGCAGCTTCACCATTCCCCATCCTCGCCGCGTCGCAGCGGGTTCACGCTGATCGAGTTGATGGTCGTGGTCGTGATCTTGGGAGTGCTTGCCTCGCTCGCGTTGCCGGCGATGACGGGCTTCGTGCGCTACTCGAAGACCAGCGAAGCCACGACCAACCTCAACAACATCTTCAAATCGGCCGCCGCGTTCTACCAGCGTGAGCGCACCTTCCAGGGGCTCACCGCGAGCACCGTGAGCGGCTGCGTGGTGGAGCCGACCTCGATCACACCGCCGAACCCCTCGGGGACGAAGAACAAGTTCGTCGCCGCTGGCGGCTTCAAGGCGCTGGGCTTTTCGATCGGCGACTTCGTCTACTACGGCTACGGCATCCAGAGCATCGGGCAAGTGAACCAGCTGGTCTGCAAGGATCAGGCGAACCTCACGGACGTCTACACCTTCTACGCAAACGGCGATCTCGACAGCGACGGGACCCAGAGCACGTTCGAGCTTTCGGTCGGCACCGACCCGCAGAGCGTGCTCTACCACGCGCGCGGCTTCTACGTCGTCAACCCGATCGAGTGATGCGAGTGACCATGCCTGCGGCGCGCAGTGCTCAGCACCCGCGTCCGGGGCGTGGCGGCATCGTCGAGGGCCGCGTTCGTGGCTCGTCCTTCTTGAGCACGAAGTGTCCATCGCGCCGAATCAGCTTCCAGCGGCTGTCGTCGAGCTCGATCGTGATGCCGCCGCCGGATTTGATCACGTCGGCGATGAGCTTGAGCGTATCGGCCTCGCCGAGGTGTCCGCCAAGCAGTCCGTTCAAGCGCTCGCGTAGGATGTTGCCTTCGTCTAGCAAGTGACTTTCTCGGCCCGTCGCTGCCCGCGGGGTGACCTGCGGCGCACCCAGCGCGGGTACGTGCATCATTCCACGAAACCGGGGCGCGGTGCCAAGGAAGTGGCACGCGAGCTCAACCCGCGATCGAGATTCGTCGCAGGCGCTGCGCCAATGTGCGGAGCAGCGCCATCGCGATCTCCGGGCGCGCCTCCAGCAGGCTCGTGAAGTCGTCCGAGCCGATCCGGAGTAGCTGCCCACTCTCGAGGACCGCGGCTGTCGCCGAGCGCGGTAAACCGCTGATCAGCGCCATTTCGCCGAGGCAGCCGCCGCGTGCAAAGCGTGCGACTTCGCGGCCGGCGATCTGGATGGCGACGGTTCCGGAGCACACGAGGTAGAGGGATTCACCTACATCTCCCTCGTTGAAGAGCACGTCGCCCTCCAGCATGGGCAGCTCTTGCGCGATGCCTGCGAGGTTTGCGATCTCGGGTGTGTCGAGGTCCTTGAACAAGTCGATCTGTTGAAGGAACGACATGGTCGAGATCAGCTCCGACAGACCGAGGTTCTGCGCACGGAACATCTGCGAGCGGCGCATCGGAGGATCGTCTTGCACGCGCGCCTTGACGCTGGCCTGTGTGTCGCGGATGCGCTGGTCGAGCGTGCGCAGCATGGCTTTGGCCACGGCTGGCTGGGTCAAGATCAGGCCCTTGAAACGTCGCCCTTCGACCCGCAGAAGGCGGGTGTCGGTGGTAGCGATGGCCGCTGCCGAGCGCGGCTCGTCGTCGAGCAGCGCCAGCTCGCCGATGCACTGACCTGCGCCCAACCGTGCTACCTCGTGGCCCGCGGCCAGCACGGCCACGCTGCCGTCGCAGATGATGTACAGCGCGTCGCCAGCGTCGCCCTGCGCGAACAGACCTTCGCCGGCTTGTCGTGCGACCCACTCCGAGATCTCCGCCTCCTCGAGCAGCGTGCAGGCGCGCAGCTCGGCGAAGATCGGGACGCGTTTGAGAAACGACACGACGTCCAGCAAGCCGTAGATACGAGCCTCGGCGAGGTTCATGGTGAGCGGCTCGTCGGGCTCGTCGCCACTGGGCGCGTGGTTCAGGTAGTGCATGGTCAGCGCGCGCAAGAAGGGACCTGCGTGCAGCAGTCGTGAACGCGTCTGGGGCGAGAGCGCCGTGCCGCGCGCGGTCCGGCCATCGAGCCAGGCTTGCAGCGCGGAGACCACGGGCGGGCCCAGGCGTCGCGGCAGGATCTCGTCGAGCAGCTCGATGGCGTGCAGGCCGGACGCATCGGGATCTCGGAACAGATTCCAACGCACGCGCTGCAGCTGGGCCGCGTCTGCCGGCAGGGCGACCTGCACGGTGAGCAGCAGCAGCTCGACATGCATGTCGGCGTGCTCGCGGTACGCGCCACTGGCGAACGCATCGGCAGCTCCCAGCTCGGCGTGGGCTCGGCTGCCCAGCTCGATCGCGTCGCACAGGCCAGCGATCAACGCGTCCAGGTCCGCGACGTGCAACTGGCCGCTCTGCCTGGCCTTCCACGAGCACAGGGCTTCGGCTGCTGCCGTCCGCAGCACCACGTCTTCTTCGTGGGACAATGTATGCAACAGCACGTTGCAGCATGGCTCCCCGCCGACACACGCGAGCACGCGCGCCATCACGCTGCGCTGCTTGACCTGGGCGGCCGTGTCGGTCAGTCGGTCGATCAACGGCTGGGCTGCGCTCGGTGGCGTGTTGCCCAGGGCGGCAAGCACGCCAGCCTGCAGATCGGCGTCGTCCAGCTTCGCCAGCAGCACCGGCACGAGCAAGGGATCGGTGATCTGCGCGCAGGCTTCGCACGCCGCCTTGCGGACCTCGGGGTCGGCGTCGTCGAGCAAGGGGCCCAGTAGATCGGCGTAGCCCGCGCTGCCGATGCTACCCAGCAACTGCGCGGCCTCGATGCGCTCGGCCATGCGCTTGCTGTGCGCGCGCGCTTCGAGATCGGGTCGCGTCAGCGTGATGCCTTGCTCGCCGCAGTGCTTGGCGAGGCCGATGATCGCCGAGTTGCGGACCGTTCGATCGTGGGAGAGCAGGCTCTCGCGTGCGCGCGGCAGGGCATCGGCTCCGGACACTTTGCACAGCGCGAGCACCGCGGCCTTCTGCAGCTCGCGGCTCTTGCTCTGCCGCGCGCGTTCGATGGCTTGGATGGCCGGCGGGCCGCCGCGCTCGGCGAGCACCGCCAGGGCTCCCAGCGCCGCGCTTTCGTGGGGCGAGCTCACCAGCTGCTGCAACATCAGCGCGAGCCCGGCAAGCTCACGGTCCTTGATCAGCTCCAGCGTCGCGCGGACGACCTCGGTGTCCGGCGAGCGCAGGAGCTCTTCGAGCACCGGCTCGACGTTCGGACTCTGCAGGATGCGCTCGAGGTCGGTCGGGTCGAGCTTGTGCTCGCGCAGCGTGGCCGCGAGCGTGGCCCGGTAGCTCGGTCGTAGCCGCAAGAGCGCCAGCACCAGCACCGCACTGAGCAGCAACACCAGGTACGACAGGCGCTCGACGTGCATGCCGAGGCTGAAGCACGCGTAGAGCACGAGCCCGGTCAGACCCTGGCTCGCGGGTGCGAGCGCTCCGACGACCAGCGGCTGGGCGCGCAAGCGGATGCGCGGTGGCAGCGGTAGAAACAAGAGCTCGCGCGAAGGCAGGTCGAGCGTCTCGAAGATCGTCAGGCGCAGGAAGTTTGTTGCAGCCGAGAACGACAAGAGTGGCAAGCCGAAGAAGTCCCGAAACGAACCGACGACGAGCAAGGAGCTCGCGGCGCCGAGCGCGAGCGGCAAGATCAAAAGGCAGTTGATGATGCCCAGACGATGCAGAAGGCGCGGCACGAGCACGAACTGGAAGACGATCTGCGCGAAGCCCAGCCACGCGTAGAAGCTGCCGAAGAAGCGGGCCAACGCTTGTTCGGTTTTGGCGCTCGCGACCCACTTCATCTGGTAGTCGGCCATCACCGATAGCGCGATCGCCAGCGGGATCACCAGCGCCAGATAGCGCACGTACGGCCGTGCGAAGATGGCGCGCAGCTGCGCGTGTTCCGGTGCGTCGGTCTCCTCCGTTGCGTCGTAGGTCACGGGTTTGCCTACGCGCAGGATGTGCAGGGCGATGGCTGCGTTCACCAGCAAGAGGGCCGCGCCGAGGTAGAGCAGGTTCTTGGTGCCGAGGTACGTGACGGCGACGCGCACGAACTCGCCCGACACCACCGTGCCGAGCGACATGCCACCGGCGATGAAGCCGTACAGGCGGCGCGCGTCGCGTGGCGCGAAGTAGTCGCCGGCAAGCGAATAGAAGAGCGTGATCGAGACGATTGCGCACAGCTCGATCCAGATCACGAGCACGAAGTAGAGCGCCGCGTGTGGCAGCTCGATCAGCTCGCGGAAGATCACGACGGAGATGGCGAGCAGCACCTGGATGCCGACCAGCAGCGCGCCGCGCGGCAAGCGCCTCGACAGTGCATCGAAGGCCACGGCTGCGGCGACGTTCGCCACGGCGACGCCGGCGTACACCCATGGCAGCACGGCCGGCACGCGCGTGGGCGTGAGGCTCGACAGGAAGAGCGTGTCGGCCACGCTGCAGCCGACCGTGTAGAACATCCCGATGCCCACGAAGAACGCGAAGAACGCGGAGACGATCGCGAACTCTTGCGGTCGAACTCCGAACGCGCGTTCGACGAGCTTCTTCATGCGCTGCGGCCTGGCCCGGTCCGCATGGTAACCCGGCGCTGGGCGGCGGCCGCAGTCAGTCGCACTTGATCGAGCGCACGAGCTCCAGCTGCGCCGTGCCTTCTTGCAAGGCCACCGTCCGCCCGCACAGGTCGCGCAACCGGCGAATCTTGGCAGGGTTGCCGGCCTTCACCAAGAGACCCGTGCCCGTCATCAGGTAGGGCACGAAGTCGGCGCGCGCGCTGCGCTCGGGGGTGATGGTCATCGCCGAAACGACCACATCGACGCGACCGTCGTCGAGCGCGGGCAGCAGCGAATCGAAATCGAGTTCGACCACCTCGACTGGCACGCCCAGCGCTTTGCCCAGCGCTTGCGCCAGCTGGAGATCCGCGCCCGCTTGGTGCTTGAACTCGTCGTAGAATTCCATCGGCGCGAATTTCAACTCCATGCCGACCTGCAGCTTGCCGTCTTTGAGTTGCGGGACGTCGCTCGGCGCAGGCACCGGGCCCACGAGGGCCGGTGGGTCCATCCTGCCGATGTGGATCGCCCACTGCCGCAAGATGTTCATGTACGTACCATCGGCCATGATCTTGCGCAGTGCGTCGCTGATGGCGGCGCGCAGCTGGGGCGCGCGTTTGCTGACGCCGATGCCGAAGGGGCTCGGCTCGAACTGTTCGCGCACGACTTCGAGCGTGCCGCCCGTGGACTCGCGCGCCATGTAAGCCATCACGGGGTAGTCGCCGAGCACCGCGTCTGCCCAGCCTCGTCGTAGCTCGCTGATGGCGCGCGGCGTGGAGGCGAAGCTGTGGGCGATGGCCGGATGACCGGTGATGCACCCGCTAGCGCCAAATAGGGTCAGGAAACCCGCTGCGACCCACCCCGATTGCGGCCATTGCATGGACGGAAAGGCTAGAGAGCCTCGGGCACACGGTCAATTTATGCGGGTTCTCGGGGGCCACCGTGGCTTGAACCGGCGCGGGCCTGGAATGCCGTCAAAAGATAGAATCTTTCGGTGGCTGGAGCTTTGAGCGCGAAAGAGGTCTGCCGTACATTGCGCACGCGAAACGATCGCGCCCACAGCCGGGGCGGTCCCAACCACGACGGAACCTAGCCGATGCAGCACGCTCGCAAGTCGAATCGCGCTCCTGTGCCCCTTGAGCCACGCTACCGCAGCGCTAGCTCGTTCGAGTACGTGGACGGGCGCTGCATCGATCTGTCCGAAGGCGGCATGTTCATCGCGGCCGACCTGCCTGCCGATCAGGGCACGCTGATCAAGTTCGAGTGTGCGGTAGACGGGAAGGCCGGCGCGCTCAAGGGCGTGGGGCGCGTGGTCTGGCGCCGCACGGGGGCGGGGCCGGATCGTCCCAGTGGCATGGGGCTCAAGTTCGTGAAGCTCGAGCCGGGCAGCCCGGAGGTGATCGCACAGCTGGTGAGCGACGCGCAGGCGCGCGGCACCACCGCGCCCGAGGCGCCGTTGCAGACCCAGGTGCGGCGCACCGACAGCTTTCCAGCGCAGGACCCGGCCGTGGGCTTGGGCCTGCTGGCCATCGCTTCGGAGCCGGCGGTGGCCGCGACCGAGTTACCGAATCCGCCGCTGTTGGCGGCGGCGCCGGAGTCTGCCGGGTCTTCCGCCGCGCAGTCCGCGCCCCTTGTGACCGAGACCGTGCCAGCGGCTACTTCGGCGGAGCTCGCGTCGGCGCCTGTGCAGGGCTCGGCGCCGCAGGTCGCTGCGCCCCATCGCATCGCGGCGGCCGACCCGGTGGCCGCAATCCCCAAAGGCGCGCCTGCGCAGCAACCGAGCGCGAGCGGTGGCGGCGGCGCTGCCGTCTGGGTGGCTCTTGCCGCAGGTGCGGCGCTGCTCTTGTGGTTGCTTCTGCGCTGAACGCGCCGCGCTGCCGCGTGCTCGGCTCTGACGCTCAAAGCTCGTCGAGCAAGAGCGGAGCGAGCTTGGGTCGCGCTGCCGCGATGCTCGCGCCCAGTGCCACCACGTGCAACGGATCGAGCTCGTAGCGCAGCTTCTTGCCGAAGTACTCGGCCACGGCGTCGCGTACGCCCGGCACCAGGGTGGCGCCACCCGCGAGGAACACGGCCTGCACGTCGCGCACGGTGAGGCCTGCGGCGGCAAGCACCTCGTCGCAGATCGCGAACGTGCGTTTGATCAGACCCGCACTGAGCTTCCACACGGCTTCGCGGTCGAGTGGAATGGCCGGTAGGTCCGGTGGTGCCGCGGCATCGACGCCATCGATTTCAATCACGGTCGAGGTCACCTGCGAGAGGCGGATCTTGGCGCGCTCGGCTTCCATCACCAGGCGCGTGAACACTTCGCGGTCGGTACGCAGGTCCCAGCCGGTGCTACGCAGCACGAGGTCGGCCGCCCAGTTCGCGAGGGCGTGGTCGATGTCGTCGCCACCCAGGTAGGCGTCTCCCGCGTGCGCGACGATGCGCACCGGCGAGATCGTGCAGTCGACGACGGCGAGATCGAACGTGCCGCCGCCGAGGTCATAGACCACGCCGTAGCGCACGTCGTTGCGGTCGAGGTAGGCCAGCGCCGTGGCGGCCGGCTCCGCGATGCAGCGCGCCTGCGCGAAGCCCGCGGCGCGCACGGCGGCAAGCGTGGTGACGCGCTGTGCACGGCCGAACGAAGCCGGGATCGTGACCACCGCGTTGATCTCCTGCGGCTCGAGCACGGCGTAGCGACACACGGCGCGCAGCACCTCGGTCGCGACATCGGTGGCCGTGACCACCCCGGCGCGTGTTCTGAAGCCGACCAGGCCTTCGGCCGTGGGCAGCAGATCGAAGGGGTAGTGCGCCTGAAACTCGCGTGCGCGATACGAGTGCCAGGTCTCGCCGATGACGCGCTTGGCCGAGTAGATCGTGTTCTTGATGTCGATGGCGCGTCGTTCACGCGGAGCGGGACCCACGGCGATCTCGCCGCTGGGCAGGTACGCGACGACGGAAGGCAAGACGCGGGTGGGCACGTCGCCGATCTGCAGCGGCAGCACGCCAGCGTTGGCGGCCGTGACGGTGTTGGTGGTGCCGAGGTCGATGCCGACTGTGTACATGCGTTGTTGCGAGCCAGACCCCCCCGCGCTACTTGCACGCTAGGTACCAGAAAGGCCTCAGTTGCGCCAACGCGTCGAGCGCTTGCCGGTCACGGCCCCCGCCGCGGAACTATTGGCGAATTCAGGCGGCGCCAGGACCGGAAAGCACGCGCTGCTCCTTGACGTGGGACAGGGCGACTTAGTAAGTGTCGCCGGCTGCCAACCTCGGATGTGGATCGAGGCCAGCCAGCGGTTTCCCGCAGCAATGCGGCAGTTTCGACCGAGCACAGTCAACAGGAGAGAGTCATGGCCATCAGTTTCAAGGACAAAGTCGTGATCGTGACCGGCGCGGGCGCGGGTCTTGGGCGCAGCCACGCACTGGAGTTCGCTCGTCGTGGTGCCAAGGTCGTCGTGAATGATCTCGGCGGCAAGGTCGACGGTTCGGGTGGATCGAGCGAAGCGGCCCTCAAGGTCGTGGAAGAGATCAAGGCGGCGGGCGGCGAAGCCATCGCGAACGGCGCGTCGGTTTCGGATCGCGCCGGTGCCGAGAGCATCGTGGCCGACGCCATCAGCAAGTGGGGCCGCGTCGATGTGGTCGTCAACAACGCTGGCATCTTGCGCGACAAGAGCTTCTCGAAGATGGAGATTGAAGACTTCGAGCTCGTGCTGAAGGTGCACCTGTTCGGCGCGGCCTACGTGACCAAGGCTGCCTGGCCGCACATGAACACCCAGAAGTACGGCCGGGTGGTCATGACCACCTCGTCGTCGGGTCTGTACGGCAACTTCGGCCAGAGCAACTACGGCGCGGCCAAGCTCGGCATGATCGGCATGATGAACTCGCTCAAGATCGAGGGCGCGAAGAACAACATCCGCATCAACGCCATCGCGCCGGTCGCTGCCACGCGCATGACCGAAGGTCTCGGCATCCCCGAGGAAGTCATGAAGCAGCTCAAGCCCGAGCTGATCACGCCGGCCGTCGTCTTCCTCTCGAGCGAGGACGCGCCCACGGGCATGATCATCGAAGCCGGCGCCGGCTACTACTCGAAGGTGCAGATCGTGGAAGGCAAGGGCGCCAAGCTCGGCCAGAATGCCACGGCGGAAGACGTCGCCGCGAACCTCGACAAGATCTCCGACATGAGCCAGGCGAAGGCCTTCCAGGGCGGTCCCGAGGTGTTCGGCAACATCTTCGGCTGATCACGAAGCCGCGTTGCCCACAAGACGGCGGCTCGCTTCGGCGGGTCGCCGTTCTGTCTTCTGCAACCCATGGTGACAGTGTGAATGCGCTGACCCACGCCACGCACTTCGACCGCGACACCGTACTGACGCCGGTGCGACCGGGCGTGTTCCAGGCGCAGATCAGCCCAGATTTTTGGGCGGTGGTGGGTCCGAATGGCGGCTACCTGGCCGCGATCGCGCTGCGGGCGATCTTGCATGTGCTTGGCGACGCTGCGCGCGCGCCGCGCTCGCTGCACCTGCGCTACCTGTCGACCGCCGTGGCGGCAGAGGCGGAGGTGCACGTGGAGACGCTGCGTGCAGGGCGCACCGTGACTGTCATGACCGCGCGCATCAGTCAGGCAGGCAAGGACATCATCCAGGCGTCGGCCGCGCTCGGTGCGCCCGCCTCCAACGTGAGCTACTGCGATGCGCAGATGCCGCAGCTGCCCGCGCGCGAGCAATGCGAGCCGGTACCCAAGCTTCTGCCGATCAACGAGCGCTTCGACATGTGGCGTGGTCTCGGCGCCGAGCCGCGCAAGGGCGAGCATGCCCTGTCGGGCGGGTGGATCCGCCTGGCGGAGCCGCGCATGCCCGATGCGCTGCTGATGGCGGCGATTTGGGACGCCTGGACGCCGACCCCGCTCTTTCGCCGCATAGAGGAGCGCTTCACGGGCGCTGCGCCCACCATCGAGGCGAGCCTGTATTTCCGCACCCAGCTGCCGCTGCCGGAGTCGACGCCGAACGACTGCTTCGCCTTGCGCGCCCAGTCGCTGATGGCGGCGGACGGTTACTTCGACGAGTCAGCCGAGATCTGGTCGCCTTCGGGACAGCTGCTCGTGCAGAGCCGGCAGCTGGCGCTCATCTACTGAGTCGCGCGCGGTGGCGCCGCATCACGGCGTGCCGCCGTATTGCGCCCGGTAAGCCAGCATGCGCTCGTGAATCTCGTCGCTGAGCACGACTCGACCGTCGATCGCGCGGCCCCGCAGGTAGGTCATGATCTCCTCGATGCTCACGATTGAGAACGTCTTCATGCCGTAGCTGTCGCGTACTTCGGTCAGCGCGTTCTGTGCACCCGTGCCTCGCTCCATGCGATCGACCGAGACCACGAGCCCGACGAGCGTGACCTTGGCGGCTGCGCGCAAGATCGGAACAGTCTCGCGGATGGAGGTGCCTGCGGTGGTGACGTCCTCGATGATCAGCACGCGGTCCGCGTCGCGCAGCGGGTGCCCCACGAGCACGCCGCCTTCACCATGGTCCTTCGCTTCCTTGCGGTTGAAGCAGAAGCCCACATCGTGCCCGTGCTGTTGGTGCAGCGTCATGGCCGTCGCGACGGCCAGTGGGATGCCCTTGTAGGCGGGCCCGAAGATCACATCGAACTCGGCGCCGAGCTCCTGTCGAATTGCCTGCGCGTAGAAGCCCGAGAGCCGAGTCAGCTGTGAGCCCGTGCGGTAGCGCCCGGTGTTCACGAAGTACGGCGTCTTGCGGCCGCTCTTCGCCGTGAAGTCGCCGAACGTTAGCACGTCGCAGCGGACCATGAACTCGATGAACTCGGCTTTGTACGTCTGCATGCTCGCGCAGCATAAGGAAAAGCCCGCGCACCCGGAAGCGCGACCCGCACAAGACGTGGCGGGTTTGGGCCGCTGGCCGTATGCTTGGCAACGCCTTGACTGAACCAGCAGCGAGCCATCGTGGACCGGCTGCCGAGGGCAGCGGCAAGTCCGGCATGCGCTGGGCCTCCGCCGTCTCCGAGCGCGTCGACACGCGTGCGGCGCTCGAGGAAGCCGTCAGCGCCGTGCTGGCCGGCAGCGATCGCTCGCCCGACCTCGTGCTGGCTTTCGTGTCGGCACATCACGCCCCTGCCTACGAAAGCCTGTACGCCTGGCTCCGGGAGGCGGTGGGTGAGGCGCTGTTCGTCGGCACCTCGGCGGCGGGTGTGATCGGTGCCGGGCGCGAGCTCGAAGGCCGCGAGGCGCTGTCGCTGACCGCGGCGTGGCTGCCCGACACGCTGGTGCGCAGCGTGCACCTGCGGCAGCTGCCCGACGACGACAACCCGCACAGCTGGAGTCGCACGCTCGGAGTGCCGCTGTCGGCGGCACCGTGCTTCCTGGTTCTGGCTGACCCGGGCAGCTGCGACAGCGACCGCTTGCTGCGTTGCCTCGACACCGCGTTCCCGCGCTCGGTCAAAATCGGCGGGCTGATGAGCGGCGGGGAAGGCAAGCAGACCCCGGCGCTGCTGCACGGCTCACGTGTGGAGCGCGGCGGGGCGCTGTTGCTCATGCTGGATGGGCCCATCGAGCTGACCACGATCGTGGCGCAGGGCTGCCGGCCGGTCGGCGAGCCGCTGATCGTCACGCGCAGCCGCGGCAACATCATCCAGGAACTCAACGCCGGCAAGCCTGCCGACGTGCTGCGCGGTCTGCATGCGCGCTTGCCCACGCGCGATCTTGCGCTCTTCGACTCCTCGCTCTTTCTGGGCCTGGCGATGACCGACAAGCGAGGCAGCTACGAGGCAGGCGACTTCCTGATCCGCAACATCCTGGGCGTGGATCGCGAGAGCGGTGCGATGGCCACCGACGCGCGCCTTGGTGAGTATCAAGTCGTGCAGTTCCACATGCGAGATCGGGAATCGGCCGCTCAAGACCTCGCGCAACGCTTGCGACAGTTCGCGCGCTCCGATGCGGCGGCGCGCGCGCGCGGTGCCCTGGTCTTTTCGTGCGTGGGTCGTGGCGAGCGGCTGTACGGTGTGGCCGACCACGACAGCGACGTGTTCCAGCGGCGCGTGGGTGCGGCTTCGCTGGCTGGTTGCTTCTGCAACGGCGAGATCGGGCCGGTGGCCGGCAAGACCTTCGTTCACGGCTATACGAGCGTGTTCGCCGTCTTCTCCGAACGTGGCTAGCTCGCGCTGACGGTCACGAGACTTTTCGCGCGCCGCCACGCGCCATGGTCACTCGTCCGGGTGCGGTTGGGCGTTGGCCGGTGCGCCGAGCGAGCGAATCGCCAGCGCGACCTGATCCGGACCCTGCGCGCGCGCCGTGCGCAGCGCGACTTCCTCGCAGCGTCTGCGGGTCTGGATCTCCGCTTCGCGGATCAACCGGTGGATCGAATCGATCAGGTGGGTGGTGGCTTCGCTCCCGCTGTCCTGCGTGCGAACCCGCTCAAACCAGCTGTGCACCATTCTCGCGACGTGATCCGGCATGGGCGCTCCCGCGTGTTACCGCCATCGTCAGCTACTTCAGCCACTGGATATCACGCCGCTCGCAGCCTCACGTAATTCTCGGCGCGCGCACTTCAGCGCACAGGGCAGTGCGCGCGATCGATCCCCAGCGTCTGGCAGACGCGCGCGAGCGCTAGGTGACGGTCCTGCGCGCGGCCGAGCTGTTGCAGGTAGAAGCCTGCAGGCAGTGCGGTGTCGGCGGCCGCACCTGCCGAGAACAGCGGCGTCGACTGCTCGCGCTGTGCCGAGCGATCGTCGATCGCCGCTTCGTCGTAGCAGCGCTCGAGGCACGTCAGTGCGTTCGCAGGGTCGTCGCCTGGCAGCGCGCAGTGCGAGCTCGTCGCTTGCAGGCGAGGCGTGAAGCGCAGCAGTAGATCGACACGCCGAGCGTCCACGCACGCGTGCTCGGCCTGATAGCGTTGGCCTGTGCTCGGGCACTGCCCCGACGGCCGCGAGCCAAGCCAGCTCGCTCCCACGCCGAGCACGGCGATGTCCACGCGCTGCGTGCCATCGGCGCTTGCCGACTTCGCGAGCTTGCCGGCCCGTGCCATGCCGTTCTGGAGCGCCTGCGTCACGCTGGCTGCCCGACAGAACGCGAGCTGATCGTTGGCGTACGCGCGCTCCTCGTCGCTCGCATCGTCGGGCACGGCGGCCCACGGCACGCTCGGCGTGTAGCCCAGCTCGTTCAAGAGGCTGGTGCACAGATGCGCATCGCTGCTGGCCCGCAGCGGCTGCATGTCGACGTGTCCGATCACGGCGATGCCGAGCTCCTCGAGCGCGCTGCCTTGCTCGCGCGACAACAGCGTCTGCAACACGGCGCCCAGGCACTGGAGCGGTGTCGTGCGGCTGTTCGCCAGCTCCGGACACGCTTCCTCGCCGGAGTTGATCACGTATCTGCCACTGCCGAAGAGCGCGTCCGAGCGACAGCGCAAGAGCCAGTGCAGCGGATCACGCCCCACCGTCGCGATCTCGCAGCTCGCGCCGAGCACCTCGTGCACACGGTCGAGCGCACCGAGCGACGCTTCGGCCGTGGCACCGGCGAGGTGGGTGCGGCAGGTTTTCTCGAGCTCCGCGATGCGCGCCCGGTCGCCATCGTCTGGTGTGGCAGGGGCGCGGGCCACGGTGCTGGGCAACGCGCGCGGCGGCGGCGCGGGATACGCGGTCTGTGCACACGCGCACAGTGCCACGCAGAACGCCGCGCCCACCCTCGTCAGCTGCATCAGCGTCCCCCTGCCAAGTCGTAGAGCGTCGACAGATCGAGCGCCAGAAACAGGCTCGCCAGAGGCTTGTCGGGATGTGATCCGCTCGCGGCGTGCAGCATCACGCCCACGGACAAGAGGCGCGGGGCATAGCGCTCGGGGCCGAAGTAAGCGCTCCCGGACAGACCGAGCCCGGCACGCGACAGCTGACCGTGGTCCAGCGCGGCCGCCACGGTGACCGATCCGGAAGCGTCGAGCCCGAGCCCCGAAACCAGCCTGTAGCGCGCGTAGACGAGCGGTACCGCCAGACCCAGGGCAGGGGGATTGGTGACGAACATCATGGCCTGCGTGTCCCCGAGCAGCCCCGCGCGCAGCCGCGGCGTGAGCCGTCGCGTCCAGTGTTCGGCGATCCGCAGATGTGCACGCGCCAGACAGCGATAGGGCACGCGCTCGCCCTCGTAGACCGCCAGGTGTGCATAGAACTCTTCGTCGATGAGCAGACCCTCGGGCGTGACGAGATCGCTCGGTGTCAACTCACCCGCCGGCTTATCGGGACAGCTGGCGTCGCGGCTCGTGAGCACTACGAACGCCGCCGGTCGCGGCGAGCTCCAGCTGCCGGCGATAGGTCGCACGCCTGGTAGCTCGCGGCTCAGCAGCGCGGGCACTTCCGGTTGGGCATTCCACGCCGCCTGCAAGCTCGCAGACACAGCGAGCGCGCCGGCCAGCGAGTCGCGCCCACGCACGAAGCTGAACACGTCCGTCGCGTCGTGATCGAGCAGCGTCCAGCGCTTGTCCGGGGTGGTTCCCTTGGCGTGGTAGAGCCCCAGCGGTTGCCAGTCGATCGCCGGGTCGATCACGGCCACGCGCAAGAGCGTGAGCCCCTGCGGCGAGAGCGCCTGCGTGCCGTCGCCCGCCAGGCGCAGCTCGAGCAGCCCCGAGTGGCCGAGCGTGAGTGGCCGGTCCGCGGAAGGCGCAGGCTCACAGCGGTTGTCGGTACAAACGAACAAGCCCTGCGTCGACGCCACGCCGAAGAGCAGCGCGTCGCCGGTCGCCGCGCTCATCAGCAGCGGCTCGGCGGTGTTGCCGGTCGGCAGCGCCACGCAGGTATCCGACACGGGCTCGGCCGTACGCGTGCCTTGCACGCTGAGCTCGTGGGCGTAGTGCTTGATGCACACTTGCCCCGCGGGCAGCGGGCTACCGCCGCCGTGCACCGACAGGGGTGCGAGCAAGCTTGAGACCACAGCGCAGATCGCATCGGTCGGGACGGGCTGCGCAGCTGACGGCGGCGCGCTGTCGTAGCGACTCGCCACGCACAGCGACAAGCTGCGCGTGATGGCTCGCCAGTCGCTGAAAGTCGGCACCACGTGAGCTGCCGCCGCACCGTAACGGGCGCGAAGCTGCTTCACCACGTGCTCGGTCGGCAAGCCGAAGGCGTCGCCGCCGGCATCGACTAGCACCTTGCCGAGCACGTTGTGTGTCGGTCGCACGTGCCCGTCGTAGCTCGCGTAGAACAACGCACCGCTGCTGGCAGCGGCACGCAGCTCGGCCCAGGCCGCACTCTGGCGCAGCGCGTCCGAGATCGCTTCCATGCGCAGCTCGCCGTTGCCCCAGCTCGCACGCAGTAACGGATTTGAAGCTGATGGCTGCGGTCGTGC
>DASVHQ010000470.1:0-2892 GCA_036382515.1 Polyangiales bacterium
GCATGCTTGACCTTCGAGAAGTCGCAGGCGGCTTTCTGCTGCCACAGGCCGAACGGCACGTCGGTGAGCGCGAAGGCCTTCATGGCGTCCGTGATCTTCACGTTTTGCAGGAGCTCGACCGCGGCGGCTTCATACGCGCTCGCTGTGCTTCCGGGCTTGCGATCGACGAGCACGCTCTTCCAGTCGGAGCGACGCGGAGCCCAGTCGCCGGGCGGTTCGGTGAGATCGGTCACGGCGAAATGCGGGCGCGCCGGGATACGCAGATTGACGGAGCTTCTGGTCCCATCGGCGTTGTCGAGTACCTCGCGCAGCGGCCGCGGCACGATCGTGTAGCCGCGCACGACCTCTGGATCAACGATGTCGGGCGCCGGCTCTGGACAATCCTTGTAGCGCAGACTGCCCTGAAACAGGCGCACCCGCGTGGCGGCTTCTTCTTGCGCGCGCTGCCAGTCCGCGCTGTTCGGTTGCGCTGGATCCTGGGTGATCTCCTCGTACGGCTGGCCCTTCGAGTAATAGAGCTGCGCGGTCGTGGCGTCGAGCGTGGGGTCGTTGCGGCCCTTCCACAGCGAGGGGATGCTGGCCATCCACGTGCCCATGATGCGCCGAATGCGGCAGTCGTAGCCGGCCGTGTGCATCGGCATGCGCGGATAGATGGCCGAGTCCTCGGCGTAACTGAACGGTGCATCGACCGTGCGGTAGAGCAGGCTACGCCAGGGTGCGAAGATCGTGTCTTCGCGATCGTAGGGGTTGCCGTCGCCATCGACCGTCGGAGTGATGACGACCTTCTTGTCGTACGACGAGGTGTCGGTTGGGATCCGATCGAGCACCGAAGGCGTAATGTACGGCAGCGGCTGGTCCTGGCTTGCGCCTCGACGGATGCGCGGGCTGAAGCGGCCGAGCGTGAACTGGAACGCGCCGCCCTCGTCGCTCGGGCGCAGATCGAGCAGCCCGTCCAGCTCGGGTGCGATGCTCAGCGGGTAGCCGTTGGGGTTGTGACAGTGCGCGCAGTTGCCGAGCATGTAGCCCTGCGCCTGCAACTCGTAGTCGTTGCGAGGCTTGCGGTCGGCTTGCGTGTCCTCGAGCTTGCGCACGTCGGCGGGCGAGCCGAGGCCCTTGACGACGCCGTAGTCGATCAGGCGCTGCAGCTGACCGAGCTCGTCGCGCTCCGCAGGGTCGATCACGCCGCCCTCGCCCAGGGGCCGGCGGTTCACTTGCACTGGTATGAAACCGAGCACGAAGCTCGCGTTGTCCGAGCCCATGTGGCAGTGCCAGCAGCGCTCGGAGCCCGGCACAGCATACGTGCGCGTCACGCCACCTTGCTCGAGCGCGTCGAGCACGTTGCTTGGATGGCTGTCGGTAATCTTCTTCGCGGCGCGCGCGTCGGTGACGTACGTGAGGAGATGGTCACGCCACGGCTTGCCGTTGCGCAGCGGATCTTGCAGCAGGACCGCTTCGGTCTCGGCGTCGTTCCACACGTAGGTGCCGAAGAGCGCATGCGTGGCGCTGTGCGGATGCGGGGCCAGCGGATCGCTCGGGTCGTCGGGACGGGACACGATCACCCGCGTCTCCATCTTGCGATAGCGCACGCTGCCGTCGTCATCGATGACTCGCTGCAGGAACGTGGTGTAGAAGCGCGTGTTCGCAGGGATCCTGAAATGGTCGCAGGGGACGCCATCTGTGATGCAAGGCGACACTCCGTCGAAGGTGATCGCCTGACCGCGAGGCACACGCACAGCACGCATCTGCTTGGCAGCGTCGTACCAGAGCGGGTATGCAGGGGCGTAGGCGATCACACCCTGGCGCGCGAGCACCTCGGCATCGAACGACGCAAGGTCGGTGTCCTCGAGCCTGGCCGGCAGCTGCGTCGCAGCGGCGAAGAACTTGTCCATCGCTACCATGCGATCGGTGTCCTTGCCGATGATCTGCTTGGGAGGAATACAGCTTCCAAGGTTGCTCAAGGCCATACCCACCCGCGCTGCCAGCTGATAGGGGCTCTGCGTCGTGGTAGCGCTCCTGTCGACCAGGATGAAGCGGTCGGGCGGGCTGCCGGCGGCGAGCCACTGCTCGAGCAGCGTGGCCAACTCCACCACCGGATCGCCCGGTGCGCGCGCCGAGAACGCTTTGGCATCCGGGCCGGAAGGCGGCATGTAACGGGCTGCATCGTCCGACACGATGGCGTTGAGCGAAGCCTGCGTGACCGTCTGCGAGAAGTTGGAGAGGTTGACCTGCAAGCCGCCGCGATTGGCGTCGACGTGACATGCGCCACAGTGAGAACGAAACAGGTTGAAGAGATCGCGCGTGAATACCTCGGTCTCGTTGGCGCCGGAGTTGTGAGTCATGGTCGCCGCACGGGCCGGCAGCGGCTCGGAGGTCACAGGCGCGACGCAAGGTGGAGGCGCAGCGCTCGGTCGCGCAGCTGCACCTGCGTCATGCGCCGTCATCGGAGCGCCCGCATCGTCCTGCAGCTTGGTCGTCTGTGGGTGCCAGCCCCCGCCAAGCAGATCGTCGAACAGTGGACTGCCGCTGCGACAGCCCGTGCACAGAAGCAGCGTCAGCACGAACCTTCGGTGTCGATTCAGCATGGTTTCCTCGGATGAGCGCTCGCGCGGCGACGTGATGCCGGGCTCAAGGTGTCACCTCGAGCACCCCCTTCATCATCATGTAGTGCCCCGGGAACGTGCAGATGTACGGGTACTTGCCGGGTTCGCTCGGCGCGCTGAAGCGCAACTCGACCGTCTCGCCCGGCTGCGCCATCTCGCTGTGGGCGAGCACATCCGGACCCTCCGCCAGGTAGCCAGCCGCGAGGCCTCGCGGCAGACCTGCCGCGGCGACCGCCGCCTCGGTGCCGGGCTTCACCACCACGAAGTTGTGCGCAAGCACGCCCGGCGCCTT
>DASVHQ010000471.1:0-1858 GCA_036382515.1 Polyangiales bacterium
TCGCCGGAATAATCGGGAGAGAACGCGCACGGGCAGGAAGAAGCCTGGCCGGCACGATACCCATCGCTCCCCATCCAGCGCGATGCCGCCGCCGGGCACGATCATGTGCACGTGCGGATGGTGCGTCATCGCCGAGCCCCAGGTGTGCAGCACTGAGGTGATCCCGATTCGGGCACCGAGGTGCTTGGGGTCGGCCGCGATTGTGGTCAGCGTCTCGGCTGACGCCTTGAACAGGAGATCGTAGATGACGGCCTTGTTCTGGTAGGCGATGTCGCTGATCGGCGCCGGCAGTGTGAACACCACGTGGTAGTACGGCACTGGCAGCAGTTCAGCCTCGCGCTCGGCCAGCCATCGCTTTGCCGCCGCGCCCTGGCACTTCGGACAATGCCGATTGCGGCAGGAGTTGTAGGCGATCTGCATGTGCGAGCAGTCCTCGCATCGCTCGACATGCCCGCCGAGCGCCGCCGTGCGGCAGTTCTCGATGGCTGACATGACCTTGAGCTGGCCGAGGCTGACATGGCCGGCGTTGGCTCTGCGCCAAGCCGGTCCATGGCCGCGGAAGATATCCGCGACCTCCAGAACTGGACGCGACACAACGGCCGCGCGTTACGTGGGCGGCACGTCCGGTTGGCTCTTCCTGATGAGCTGATCGAGCGGGCTCGTGACCTTACGGATCGTCTTGGTGGCCACCTGGGTGTAGAGCGCCGTGGTGTTGAGCTTGGCGTGCCCGAGCAGAACCTGGATCACGCGAATGTCGATGTTCTGTTCCAGAAGATGCGTGGCGAAGCTGTGCCGCAGCGTATGCAGCGACACCGGCTTCTCAAGCTCGGCCATCTGGGCTGCGGCATGGCAGGCGCGGTTAAGCTGGCGTGTCGTAAGCGGCGCCCCGAGCACGCGACCCGGAAACAGCCAGCCTTGTGGCTGCCCCACGCGCCACCAATCGCGCAATAGTTCGAGCAGTTGCGGCGACAGCATCACGTAGCGATCCTTGCGGCCCTTGCCTTGCTCCACACGAATGACCATGCGCTTGCTATCGATGTCCGTGGACTTGAGCGACATCACCTCGGACGCCCGCAACCCGGCACCATACGCCACGCTGAACGCTGCCTTGTACTTGAGGCCCGGCGCCGCCTCCAGGAACCGCGAGACCTCCTCGGTGCTCAGAACGATGGGAAGCTTCTGGGGCTGGCGGACGAACGGCAGATGGCTCGCTATATCGGAGCGGCCGAGCGTTACACGGAAGAAAAACCGCAGCCCCGAAACGGTGTTGTTCATGCTGGCCGCAGAGATGCCGTCTGCGGACAGACGAAGCTGAAAGCGACGCACATCTTCGTTGCTGGCCGTGTCAGGCGAGCGGCCGAGAAACACAGTCAGGTTCCTGACGCTGCGGATATAGTCGTGCTGGGTCTTCGGCCCGAAATTGCGGATCGTCATGTCTTCGATCATGCGCCGGCGTAACGGGCTCATCGCCTCGTTGGTCATGGGATGCTCCTATCTTGGGTGAGGTTGAAAACCCCTCGATCCTCAAGACAGGACGCCTCAATCCCAATACCGCGTCGGCCAAGCCGCCCGCCGCAGCACGCTATCGCGCGAGCGATTTAGTCCTTTGGCACGAAGCCGACATGAACCAAGGTCTGCTCTTCGGTCGCTATCGGGTGTAAAGCGGACATCGTTCGATGAAATCGGTCTGGGCCGATTTATCAATACACGGCCTAGCTCTCACGCCGCTCCAATCAGCAACTCTGTCAGTTCATCGGGCTTGTCGACCATGATGTCGTGGCCGCTGCCTTCGACGCCATGGGTGCGCCAGGTCGGGTCCGCCTTGCATTGCGCCAGCCACGTGTCGAACGCCGGCTGC
>DASVHQ010000472.1:0-19292 GCA_036382515.1 Polyangiales bacterium
GCAGGCTCGGCAACCGCTGCTGCGGGCGGTGCTGCAGCAGGCTCAGCCGCCGCCGTTGGCTGCGCAGCGGCAGGCTCGGGTTCGCTCGGTGCCGCGGCGGGCGCGGGGACCGGCTCAGGCTCTGCCGCTGATGGCGGCTCAGCCGCGGCTTGCGGCGCACTCGCCGGCGCCGCCGCCGATGGCCGCATGACGAGGAAGTAATAGGCGCCACCGCCCACAGCCAGCAGCAGCACGAGCAGGCCCACCCACAGACCCGCGCGCGACGGCTGCGCCGCGGCCGGTGCACGAGCGGAGCTCACAGGTTGCAACGGGCGCACCGACGCCGCACCGAGATCGGCTTCGCCGAACATCTCTTCGTCGTCGTCGTCCGCGCCCTCGATGCCGGCACCGACGCCGCTGACTTCGTCGCTGCTCTCGTCGGTCAGCTCTTCGAGGCTCGGGATCTGCTCGGCGAGCGACACCTCGGCCAGGCTCGGCACTTTGGGCTCGCTCAGCCTTGGCAGGCCCGCGAGATCCTCGGGGTTGCCGAGGGGCGTCAGCTCGGCCGACTGGTCACCTTGCGAAGGCATGTCGCCGAACAGCTCGTCCGCCAGGTCGGCCGGGCCCTGGTCGCGACGCGCTTGTTCGGCCTGCGCGTGCGCTTCGGCACGCACGTCCTGGCCCGCTCCGCCTGCGCTGAATGCGCTGGCGAGAAACTCGCTGGTGTCACGCGTGGTCTTGGGCATGCTGGCGGTCTTGGCTTCTTCGCCGAAGAACGAACCGACCATGCCCTTGGGCAGCTTGAACGCCGCATCCGCCGGCTTGTCGCTCGCGACGGCAGGCCGTGGTGGTAGCGCGGGTCCGGAGTCAGGCGCCGACGCACGCCCGACAGGCGCGCTCGCCGCGAGGTCAGGCTCGTCGCCGAACAGGTTTGCTCCGGAGGGCCCGCTAGTCTCGGGCGGCGCGGGCGGAGCAACACGCGGCGCGGAGGCACCCGCTGGCGCCGCGAACAACCCGGCGCTGGTGGTCCCCGACACGGCGGGTTTTGGCTCCTCGCTGCTGCGCACGGGCGCCGCCCGCGGACCTGTGCTGGTGCGTGCGGCCGCTCCGACTTGCGGGGCGGCGCGACTGCGGACTGCCGCTCCGACTTGCGGACCTGTGCTGGTGCGTTCCGCCGCTCCGACTTGCGGGGCGGCACTGCTGCGAACTGCCGCTCCAGCTTGCGGACCCGTGCCGGTGCGCGCTGCCGCTGGCGACTGCGGTGCTCCACTGGTGCGCGGCGCGGGTCCGGCCACGCGCGGCGCGTTGCTCGTGCTCAGCGGCGCTGGCGCGCTGCTAGGTCGTGCCGGCGGGACGCTGTCGCGCGCAGGCGGCGGCGCCAGACTCATAGGCGGTGCAAGCTCCGCGCCCTCGGTATGCTCGAAGCGCGAGCTCTTGGGGCCATGCGTGGCCGCGATGCGATCGACCACCGCTCGGCTCTCGTCGCCGAGCTTGATGAACTTGATCCCCATGCCCGCAGGCGCGTCGGGCTTGGCGTTCTGCTCGCTGCGCCGCCAGGTCACGCGACCCACGCCGTGAATCACGGCCGATCCGTCTTGCAGCTGGAACGCGAACTTCAGCAGCGCACCGGCGTCGAGCGGCTTCTTCGTCTTGATGAAGATGCCGCCGCGCGAGATGTCGGTGCCGAACTGCTCGATGAACTCATCGACGGTGGCGCTCTTGTACTTCACCTTGAGCGACGCGGGCGCACGCCGATCTTTGCGCATCTCGCTCATGACCGTCTTAACCTAACCCCTAACGTTCGGTGATCGTGCGGAAAAATGTTACCGCGTCTGAACGGGCCGCGCGACCTCGGAGCCTGTCGGAGAAAGCGCTCCCGTCGGTCTTCGGCCCGGCTTTCTCCGACAGGCTCCTAGAAGTGCGCATGGCTCGCGATCCCCGGTGTGCACTCAGCCTACACCGGAGCGGCACCGGAACGCTCGAAAACGACGTGCGAGCTGTCGCCCGGCGCAGCCACGGCGACCAAGCGGCCCACGCGTAAGGGCGCGCCACCGAGCGCGCGCAGCGGCTCGGCGTACACGGTTGCAAGCTCGGGCGCGACCTCCAAGAGCGGCGCAAGCGCAAAGGCCCGCTCGTGCAGATGCGCATGCGGCACGTGCAGACGCTCGCTGGCAAAGGGCTCGCTGGCCCACAGGATGTCGAGGTCGAGCGTACGCGGGCCCCAGCGCAGTGTGCGGATCCGGCCACGCGAGGCCTCGACCGCAAGCAAGCGCTCGAGCAGCGCCGGTGCGCTGAGCTCGCTCGTGAGGCGCAGCGCCGCGTTCAGGTAGCGCGGCTGCGGCGGTCCGAGCGCGTCGGACTCGAACACGCTGGACAGCCCGAGCACTCGCACCTGTGACAGCGCCGCGAGCAAGGTGGCGCCGGCGCACAGATGCTCTGTGCGCTCGCCGAGGTTGGTACCAAGGCCGATCACGAAATCGCCGGACATCGCTTGCTTCCGCGGGCTGCGTGACGTTTCACGCTTCAATTGCGGGCGAGGTTTGCATACGGTCGGACGCATGTCGACCTCGACCCGGCCCGCTGCAAACGACGACGGCGATGTCGAGCGAGTGTATCGCGTCTCGCAGCTCAACCGCGCCGTGCGCGTGCTGCTCGAGGAGCGCTGGAGCGGGGTGTGGGTCGAGGGCGAGCTGTCCGACGTCACGCACGCCGCGTCGGGTCACGTGTACTTCACGTTGAACGACGAGGACGAGCCCGCGCAGGTGCGCGTGGTGATGTTCAAGAACGACGCACGACGCAGCAAGGCTCGGCTGGAAGACGGCGCGCGCGTGAAGCTGCAAGGCCAGCTCTCGCTCTTCGCACCGCGCGGCAGTTACCAGCTGATCGCGCGCGTGGCCATGCCGTACGGCCTCGGCGAGCTGCACGCGCAGTTCGAGCGCGTGCGCAAACGCCTGGAAGCCGAAGGGCTGCTCGCGCCCGAGCGCAAGCGCCCACTGCCGAAGCTGCCGCGCGTGCTGGGCGTGGTGACCAGCGCGTCGGGCGCCGCGCTGCACGACATCATTCGCGTGGCCCACGGCCGCTGTCCGGTGCGCATCGTGGTGGCGCCCTGTCTCGTGCAGGGCGCCGAGGCACCGGCCTCGATCGTGGCTGCGCTCGAGGCGATCCAACAGCTGCCCGAGCTCGACGTGGTGATCGTGGGCCGCGGCGGTGGCTCCGCCGAGGATCTGATCGCCTTCAACGACGAGCGCGTGGCGCGGGCCATCGCAGCGTGCCGTGTGCCGACCGTGAGCGCCGTGGGTCACGAGGTCGACATCAGCATCGCCGACCTGATCGCCGACCTGCGCGCCGCCACACCGAGCAACGCGGCAGAGCTCGTGGTGCCCGATCGACGCGCGCTCAGCAGCGAGCTGCGCACGGCCGAGCGCGCAATCTTGCGTGCGGCCGAGGTGCGCCTGGGTCGCGAGCGCTTGCGCCTGGAGCGCTCGAGTCAGCACCTGCGCGATCCACGCACCGCGCTGTCGGCTGTACGCGCACGCATCGACTGCCTGCGCGCCCAGCTGCGCGAAGAGCTCGCAGCGCGCCTCAAGCACGAGCGTGCGCAGCTGCAAGCCCTGGGGGATCGTCTGGCGCGCCTCGATCCGCGCTTGCTTTTGGCCGATCGACGCGCGCTGCTGGTGCGGCTGCACACGCAGATCGCGAGCGCAGCGCGCCCGCTGCTCTTTCGCCGTCGCGCTGCGCTGTCCAAGCTGGTCGCGAGCCTCGATGCGCTCTCGCCACTGGGCATCCTGGCGCGCGGCTACGCGATCGCGCTGCACGAGCCCTCGGGCAGGGCTCTGTTGCGTGCGTCCGATGCCAACGCGGGTGATGTGCTGCGCGTCCGCCTGCACGAGGGCACACTACGCGCCAGAGTGGAGAACGAGTGACCGACGTCTACGGCATCTTCGGTTGGCCGGTGGGCCACTCGCGCTCACCCGCAATGCACAACGCAGCCTTCGCCGCGCTCGGCCTGCCCGCGGTGTACGTGCCGTTCGCTGTGCATCCCGACAAGCTAGCCGACGCGGTGCGCGGCGTGCGCGCGCTGGGGCTGCGCGGGCTGAACATCACGCTGCCGCACAAGACGAACATCATGCCGCTGCTCGATCATGTCGAGCCGGATGCACACGCCATCGGCGCGGTGAACACGATCTACGTCGAGGGCGAGCGGCTGTGCGGCACCAACACCGACGCCGAAGGCCTGGCGCGCGCGCTGCGCGAAGCGGGCGTGGTGCTCGCTGGCGCGCGCGTCACGCTGCTGGGCGCAGGCGGTGCAGCGCGCGCCAGCGTGGTGGGGCTCGCGCGTGCGGGAGCGCGCAGCATCACCGTGGCCGCGCGTCGGTCGAGCGAAGCGCAGGCCCTGGTCGCAGCGCTGGCTGCCAACCTGCAAACCACCGCGCTGCGTGCCACAGCGAGCGACTCGACCACGCTGCGGGCCGAACTCGCGCAAACCGACCTCTTGGTGCAGGCCACCAGCGCGACCCTGGACGACGCCCCGGGCGCCGAAGCCTTCGCCGCCGCCCTGCCCCTGTCCGCGCTGCCCAGGGCCGCGGTCGTCACCGATCTCGTCTACCGCCCGCTCGAAACTGCGGTGCTACGTCACGCGCGCCGCGAGGGCCTGACCACCGTCGATGGCCTCGGCATGCTCCTGCACCAGGGAGCGCTGGCGTTCGAGCGCTGGACCGGCCGCCCCGCACCGCTTGCGGTGATGCGCCGAGCCCTCCAGAGCTGACTCCGCGTCACAGCCTGATGCGCGCCCACGCGCCCGACGTGCGCACCGACGAAAACCCCAAAAGACCGGTCCTTGCGCATTCTGGGTGTTCCGCTATCCTCTTGGCGCTCATGACACGTTACCCGGTACTGGCGACGAGGATTTCTCCATCTCGGTCTCGCTCAGAGACACGTCATCACGACGTGTCCACGCCACTGTGGGGACGCGGACGCTGAAGCAGCCCTGGCTCCGGTCCGGCGGCTCACCGGATGGCAGGACTCAACGAACTTGAGCCGTGAGAACGAGTAGAGAGACATCCATGGGTAATCGTCTGTACGTTGGCAATCTGTCGTTTCAAGCGACGACGGAAACGCTCCGCGGCGCCTTTGCGGCGATCGGCGAAGTGGTGGACGTTCACATCGTGACCGACCGCGACAGCGGCCAATCGCGTGGCTTCGGCTTCGTGACGATGGGTTCTGCGCAAGAAGCGGCGAACGCCATTCAGCAGCTCAACGGCACCATGCTGGACGGTCGTCCGATCCGCGTGAACGAAGCTGAAGAGCGTCAGCCGCGCGGCGGTGGCGGTGGTGGTCCCCGCGGCGGTGGCGGCGGTGGTCCCCGCGGCGGCGGCGGTGGCGGCGGCTGGGGCGGCGGTGGCGGTAGCGGCGGTGGTGGCGGTAGCGGTGGCGGTGGCCGCGGCGGCGGCGGCGGCGGCGGTCGTGGTGACCGTGGCGGTCGTGGCAGCGATCGTGGCGACCGCGGCGATCGCGGCGGCGACCGCTGGTGAGCTGCGCGTGAGCGCAAAGAACGCTGCGTGAAGCCAGGCTTCCGCAGCACGTGCAAGGCCCTTGCCGCTCTCACAAGCCGCAAGGGTTTTGTCTTTTGGCGTGCTGACGCGGCGCGCCTTGGCCTCTAGCTGCGGCTTACGTCCTCGCGCCCTCGGTCACCGTACGGGAGTACGGCTCCCTCGGTTGCTGCGGGCGCGCTCGCATCTAGAGGCCAATTCGCGCCGCTCGCGTTGGCGTCGCAGCTAACAGGCTGCCAACAACAGAGACGCCGAGGCGAGCGGCGCGAGTTGGGGTTCAGCCGCGAGCGCGCCCGCAGCGAGATGAGGGAGTGCACTCCCGTGCATGACCGAGTCGAGCGAGGACGTAAGCCGCGGATGGACCCCAAGGCGCGCCGCGATCAACCCACGTATTTGTAGTACTCGATGCCGAGGTCCTGGAAGGCCGGCTCGTACTTCTCGCCGACGTGCGAGATCACGAACTCGCCGCTCGGAACGTAGTTGAGGCCCTTCACTTCGTGACCGTCGTGCAGCGCTTCGTACTGCGGACGTGTGAGATCGATCGCGTTGTCGAGCGACTCTCGCAGCTGGATGCACGCCGCGGCCTGCTCCCAGCCTGGAACCGCACGGATCGGCCACGACTCGGCGGCGTCGCCGCTGCCGTAACCCACGGCGACCATCGGCCGGTGCGTGAGATCCACGCCCTGCTTGCCGGCTTCCTCGAAGCCCGCGGCCAACCACGAAGGCAGCGCCGCCGAATACAGGTTGCCCAGATCGCGCACCAGGCTCGAACCCATGCTCATCTTGCGCTCGAGCAGATCACGGAACGTCGCCTTCTTGCGCACGATCGCAGCGACCGCGCTGGTGGCTTCGTACGGATCGCTCACCGCGGCGCCGTGCTCGGCCACGCTCGCGTACAGATCCGGCATCGAAAGCGCTTCGCTCACGATCCTGTCGGGCGACACGCCAGCTTCGTTGCACAGCGCACGCAGCTCTTCTTGATGGTGATCCCCGCGCGCCAAACCGCGCACGTACAGGAACGACATCGCCTGGATCGGCATCATCTGGTAAGGGCGATGGAAGAACAGGCTGTGCACGCTGTTGTAGTACTTCCCAGCGGAGACGTTGAGCTTGCGCAGCATGTCTTCGACGGCGTGCACGGTCTCGTCGAGGTACGAGAAGGTGGAGTACTTGCCACTGAACACCGGGAAGTCGCTCATGCGATTGGTGTTGGGCGCGTAGGCCTTGGCGAAGTGGCGCGCAAAGGGCTTGCGGAAGTCGGGCCCGCGATAGTCGGAGGCGGAGCCCGCGTGCGCGAGGTCGACCTCGAAGAGCTTGGCTTCGCGCGTCACGAGCATGGCCACGGCGCCGGCACCCTGCGTCTGCTCACCGGTGCTGCCTCGCTCGTACTCGGCCACGTCGGCGCAGACCACGATCGCCACGCGATCACCCGCGTCGCACGACACGTAGCGCAGCGCGGCCTTGAGCGCGTAGATGCCGCCGAGGCACGCGTGCTTGAACTCGGGCACTTCCATGTGACGCGACAAGCGCGGGCGGTGGAGGTCGTCGAGCGCACGGTCGACCATGCCGCGCACGATCACGGCGCCGGTGGCATTGTCGGTGCTGGATTCGGTGCCCAGGCCCAGGAAGCCCACGTTGCGCGGGTCGATGTCGTACTCGCGAATCAAGCGCAGCACGGCGTTGGCGGCCATGGTGTAGACGTTCTCGTGCCGGGCGGGCACGCGGAAGCTACGACCGACGACGGCCTGGATCTTGTCCCAGGAGTTCCCGGTCCAGCTGCACCAGTCTTCGAGACGCACGCGCAGCCGCGGGACGTAGACGCTCATGCCGCTCACACCAGGCTTCGCTACTTCAGTCATTTGCCTTGATCCCTCGTTGTACGAACCCAGGAGATTCCCGGTGGCCAGTGTCGATCAGTGTAAGCGAATCCGTGTAATGGCTCACTATGCAAGACACTGCGTGCATCACTCTTGACACGGCTTACCACGTGTGGTCGCCCACAAGCGCGCGCCCTCGAGACTCGTAGGGCGGAGGCGGAGCCTCCACGACGCACCTGTTCAGGTCAACAAAAGCACCGGGTCACTTCTTTCTCTTTCAATGCGGGCCGAGCGCTGAACCGTTGCTGCACGAGCGCAGAAAACTCGCGGCTGTGCAGAAGCGGGCGCGCGCATTGATCTAGATCGATCAGGGCATGCCGGCAGTGCGGGCGCGCAAGCGGGCGATCAAGCTGCTGGTATCCCAGCGCTGGCCGCCCATCGCCTGGACCTCGGCGTAGAACTGGTCGACCAGGGCGGTGACCGGCAGGGCCGCGCCGTTGCGCCGGGCCTCGTCGATGGCGAGCCCCAGGTCCTTGCGCATCCAGTCGACGGCGAAACCGAAGTCGTACTCGCCGCGGATCATCGGCATGTGGCGCTGATCCATCTGCCATGACTGCGCCGCGCCACGGGAGACCACGTCCACGACGTCGATCGGGTCGAGACCGGCGAGCTCCGCGAAAGCCAGGCCTTCGGCGAGGCCCTGGAGCAAGCCGGCGATGCAGATCTGGTTGACCATCTTGGCGAGCTGACCGCTGCCGGAGGGCCCGAGCAAGCGCGTGTGCTTGGCGTAGGCCGCCAGCAGCGGTCGAGCCTCTTCGAAGTCGGACGGAGTGCCGCCGACCATCACGGTGAGGATGCCCTGCTCGGCGCCGACCTGGCCGCCGGTGACCGGTGCGTCGAGAAAGCCCAGGCCCTTGCGCAGCGCGGCGCGTGACAGCTCGCGTGCCAGCGTAGCCGAGCTGGTGGTGTGATCGACGAAGATCGCGCCGGCCGTCATGCCCTCGAACGCGCCTTCGGGGCCGAGCGTCACGGCGGACAGTTGCTCGTCGTTGCCGACGCAGGCGAACACGACGTGGGCCTCGCGCGCCGCCTCGACCGGCGACTCGGCGACACGCCCGCCGTGCTTCTCGACGAACGCGTGAGCCTTGGCGAAGGTGCGATTGAACACCGTGACGTCGTGGCCGGCTTTGACGAGCCAACCTGCGATGTTCGCACCCATCACGCCGAGGCCAATGAACGCGACCTTCTCGCCCATAACACAACCTTTCTCACGTACGCTGCGCGCAGCTCACGCCACACCGAGCTTGCCGCCGCTGCTGGTACTCTGTCGCCTCGCCTGCTCGTCGTGCAGCAGCTTCTTCACGGTCTCGAAGCGCTCGCGCAGCTTGGCGAGCTCTACGCTGGCGCGCGCGAAATCGGCGTCCTGCAGGTGCTGCAGGGTCTCGGCGACCTGCGCCAGCCGCTGTGCACCGAGACTCGCCGCGCTGCCCTTGAGCTTGTGCGCGTGTGCGCGAGCCTGCGCAGCGTCGCCCGCGTTGACGGCTTCTTCGAGCACCAGGATCTGACCGGGCACAAGGCGCAGGAAAAGCTCGATGACCTTGTCGGAGCGCGACGTGTCCGGATCGAGGTCCGGCATGGCGGGCCGCGCAGACGTGAGTCCGACCGGAGGGTTCGAGGCGATCAGCGGGTCGACCGGCAAGCGACTGTCGACGAAGTGCACCAGCAACTTTCGCAGAGCGTCGGCACGCAACGGCTTGGTCAAGTAGTCGTCCATGCCGGCCTCGAGCACCTTCTCGCGCTCGCCCATCAAGGCGTGCGCGGTGAGCGCGATGATCGGGATGCGCTGGCCTGCCGGTTCGAGGCGTCGGATCTCGCGCGTGGCGTCGTAGCCGTCCATCACGGGCATCTGACAGTCCATCAGCACGGCGCCGTAGTTGTTGCGTTGCACGGCCTCGACGGCCTCGCGGCCGTTCTTGGCGAGGTCGACGTCGTAGCCCAGTTGCTTGAGCTGCTCGATCGCGACGAACTGGTTGACCTCGTTGTCCTCGACGATCAGCACGCGCGCGCCCTTGCGCACGGCGCGCGCCGCTGGATTGCCAGAGCGGCGTCGCAAGCGACGCGTGCGCCCGCTGAAGGCGGTGACCAGGCAATCGTAGAGATCGGATGCGCGCACGGGCTTGTTGAGCTGCGCCACCACCGCCTGCGACAGCTCGCTCGGCACGATGCCCGTGCTCAGCTGGCTCAGATAGACGACCGGCGTGCTCGCGGGCAGCCCGGACAGGCGCGTGATCAGCTCCTGACCAGTGATGTCCACGGTCGTGCTCGATGCGAGCACCACGTCGAAGCGCTGGCCGATGGCGTGCGCATCCTGGATCAGCGCCAGGGCCTTTTCACCGCTGGCTTCGGTGGCACATTGCATGCCCCAGCGCCCCAGCTGCTCGGTTAGCAAGCGCCGCCAGCTCTCGCTGGCATCCACCACCAGCGCACGACGGCCCGAAGGCTCGATGGCTGGATACTCGACCTGATGCGGATCGGTTGCCAACACGAGCGGCAGCGTGAACCAGAACGAAGAGCCCACGCCCTCGCGCGACGAGAATCCAATCGAGCCGCCCATCATCTCGGTCAGGCGCTTGGAGATGGCGAGGCCCAGCCCGGTGCCACCGTACAGGCGCACGGACGAGCCGTCTTGCTGCGAGAAGGCCTCGAACAGCTTGTTCTTCGCTGTGTCGCTGACGCCGATGCCGGTGTCGCGCACTTCGACGCGCAAGCGCACGCTGCCGCCGTCGGGCTGCGGCGTCGCGGTCACGTCGATGAACACCTCGCCTTCGCCAGTGAACTTCACGGCGTTGCCGATCAGGTTCATCAGGATCTGGCGGTAGCGATCGGGATCGCCCTTCACACGCGAGGGCACTTCGGGCCCGATGCGATAGACGAGCTCGACGCTCTTGCGGTGCGCGGGCTCGGACAGCAGCTCGGCGACTTCCTGGGTAACCACGACTACGTCGAAGTCGAGCGTCTGAATCTTGTACTTGCCCGCTTCGATCTTCGAGAAGTCGAGGATGTCGTTGATGATCGTCAAGAGCGCGCGACCGGAGGCGTCGATGGTTTCGACGTAGCGACGTTGCTTGAGGTCCAGAGGCAGGTCGAGCATGAGCCGGGTCATGCCGAGCACGCCGTTCATGGGCGTGCGGATCTCGTGGCTCATGTTCGCCAAGAACTGGCTCTTGAGACGGGCGCTCTCGAGTGCAAGGGCCGTCGTCTGTTCCAGGCGCAAGAACGCGTTCTCCGTGACGCGCAAGATCGGCCCGATGTAGAAGCGCACGAAGGCCAGCGCCGCCAGGAGCGAGACGAGCGCGGCGGCGAGACCGATGGCCATGAGGTCGCGCCGCAACTGCATGCCAGTCTGCAGGCGCTTGGTGGACACGGCCAGACCCACCTTGCCGATACGCAGGCCCTCGATATCGACCGGTGACCAGGAGAGCAACTGGTCGCCCACCTGACGCGTCCTGGCTGGCTGGTTCGCGAACACGACCGTTGGATCGACGGTCGCGCGACCGGCCTTGTAGATGGTCGTGCCATCCTGACCCACGACGAGCACCCCGAGCACGTCGCTGTCGTTGACGTAGTGCCGGGCGGCTTGCTGAATCAACGTGCGGTCACCGGCGGCAATGCCCAGCTCGGTGCTGCGACTGAGCTCGGCGGCGCCGCGCTCGGTCTTCCATTCGAGATCGCGCCGCAGCGTGGGCGTAAGGAAGTCGAAGAGGTTGGACACCAGGAAGAACACCAGCCCAGACAGCACCGTGATGAGCAACACGGCCATCGCGATCAGCGCGACCTTCAGGCGCAAGCCGGAGAGCACGCGCTTGCGCTGCTCCGCGCTGTGGGTGTCGGTCTCGAGCTCCAGTGTTCGTGCCCCTGCGGCGGCGTCGTGACTCACTCGGGGACCTCCAACAACGCGCGTGCGTTGCGTTGCATCTGACTCAGATTCTCGCCTGCGAGCTGCACGCGGCGCTGGTCGACGAATCGACACCGCTGCGGCGCACGAGACTTCTGGAATTTGCCGTGTCCTCGCTCGCAAAACAATCGGCGGCAAGGTGTGGCTTGCTGCCCACACGGCCCTTACGTGCGCAGGTATCTTTCACCGACGGACCTCTTTCGTTGCGCAGATGCGGGCTCGTGTCCAACTGTTCTTTGGTTCGTGCAGCCCTAGGAGCCTGTCGGAGAAGGCGCTCCCGTCGGTCTTCGGCCGCTTCTCGGACATCTTCTTGTGCGAAATCCTCAAGAAGATGCCACGCAGTATTCCTGCGGTTTCGTACAAGAACCTGTCTCGAGAATCGACTCGAAGCCCTCGGTCCGGCTTTCTCCGACAGGCTCCTAGCTGTTAGACTCATTACTCTGGGAGCGTCTGCGTTCGTTATGCGCCCATCCGCCACTGCAAGAACCAAGGTGCTCGTGATCGATGATGACCCGCTCGTGCTGGAGGTCGTGCGCGAGCGCCTCGAAGCCGCCGGTTACCAGGTGATGGTGCGCGAGCACGCGCTGGGCACCGTGCAGTCGGTGCGCGAAGAACAACCCGACATCGTGCTGCTCGACCTCATGATGCCGGCGCTGGACGGCGAGCGCATCGCCACGCTGCTCAAGGGCAGCGAACGAACCAAGGGCGTGGGCATCATCCTGCATTCGAGCAAGTCGGAAGCCGAGCTGGTGCCGATCATCAAAGGGACCGGCGCGATCGGTGCGATCTCGAAGGCCGAGAGGCAAGACAAGTTCCTCTCGCGCTTCGATGCGCTCGTGCAGCAGCATCTGCTGCGCGCGCGCACGCCCGAGCGCTGAAGAGCTGTCCAGAAATGGCTCATAGCAGCTTACGTCCTCGAAAAGATCCTCGAAATACACGAGTGTTGCTGCGGTTCTTTCTGCGGGCGCGCTCGCTCTGCGCCGATTTCTGGACAGCTCTTGAGCCGGCTCTGAACGCGTCACCGCAACGCCGCTGATGGCTGCGGGCCGCTGACGGGCTGGCCCACGTGCGCACGGCCGCGGCTGGCGACGGCCGCCAGCCAGCCGTGATCCGGCTCCGTCGCGTGCGCGCTTAGGGCGCTGGATCACTGAGCTTTCCATCCGGCCCGCGTGGGCGGCGCTCGGCGGCGCTTGCGGGACCGTGCTACATGTCGTATAGGTGTGTGCGAATCCCACCACCTGAAGTAGCTGCAGACCATGAGCCGAGCGCGTCGATCCGAACCCAACGCTCCTGCGGGCACCGTCCTCGAAGGCAAGCGCAAGAGCCGCGAGCCGGCGCCGCGCGCTTCGGATCTGACCGCCGACGTCACCGAAGGCTGGGAGAACGAGGATTCGGACATCTATCAGCTCACGCTGCCGGCCGGCGAAACCGCCGGCGAAGTGTTCCCGAACATCGAAGCCGCGCTGATCGCGGCCACCGAGCAGCTGCAGCGCGGGCCTTCGTCGCCCGAGTTGCCGCCGATCGCGGATCGCTACCGTAAGAGCCGCCCGTAGGCGGGCACGCGCGGCGTTAGTTGTTCGCAAGCGACCACTACACGCGCTAGCTTGGCGTGAGCATCATGCCCTGGTTCAGTTATCACGGCGGTCACAGCGGTGAGTTTTGTCGCCACGCCAAGGGTGACCTGGCGAGCGTCGTTGCAGCGGCCGTGCAGGCTGGCTTCACGCACTACGGCCTGTCCGAGCACGTGCCGCGCTACCGGCAGATCGATCTCTTCCCCGAAGAGCAAGACCTCACGCCGAGCGATCTCACGCGCACGTTCGAGAGCTACGTGGCGCGAGCGCGAGCGCTGCGCGACGCGTACCAGGACAAGATCCAGGTCCTGGTCGGCTTCGAAACCGAGCGTTTGCCGCCGGACGACTGGGCGCAACGCATGCGGGCCGTGCGCGAGCGCTGGAGCTTCGACTACATCATCGGCAGCGTGCACGACGTGGACGGATTGGTGATCGACTTCAAGGCCGAGCAAACCCGGACGATTGCCGAGCAGCTCGGTGGCACCGAAGCGTTGCAGATGCGCTACTTCGATGCGCTCGCAGAGCTCGTGAGCACGCTGCGACCCGAAGTGGTCGGCCACATCGATCTGATCCGCAAGTTCGATGGGCCGAGCCCCACGTTCAGCGCACGCGTTTGGAAACATCTCGAGAACACGCTCGAGGCCGTGCGCAGCGCAGGCGCTTTGCTCGAGGTGAACTCGGCGCCACACCGCCGAAGCCTCGGCCCGGTGTATCCGGTACCGGAGATCCTGACGCGTGCCCTGCACATGGGCATCGGCGTCACACTGGGCGACGACAGCCACGGCGCGCACGACGTTGGCGTCGGGCTCGATGCCAGCATGCGTGCGATCAGCGCAGCGGGCTATCGCGAGGTTGGCTATCTGGCGCGCGTGGACGGCGCGGTGCGCGTGTGCGCAGCGAAGCTCGAAGACGTGCGGCCCGGCAGCGGCAGCGGCGGCTACTTCTTGGGAAAGAGCGACAAGTAGCGACCGATCAGCTCGGGAGCGGTGTCGAGCGCTGCGGATTTGGCCTTGACGTTACCGGCCTTCGCGCAGTTGGCAGCGAGCTTGCGCGCGCCGATCTGCATTACCGTGTCGACCCCACCTCCGTCGAGCCAGATGCCACCGCAGCCGAGACAGAAGTCGACGTCGACCGCGAGCTCGTCGTCGCCCAGCGGGTGCATGTGCATGCGCGCGTGGCAGCGCGGGCAGGTCATTTCGCTCACGCTCGGCGTGAGCTTGCGATCGCTGCGTGCCCAGACCTCGGGATCGGCGCTCTTGCCGAGGACGGCGAGCATCTCGCCCTCGTCCTCGAGGCACATTCTCGCCGTGGCGCACGCGCCCGTATAGCTTGGCGGCACAACTCAGGAGTTGCCGATGCTCTGCCGCCTTGCCACCACGCTCAGCTTCTCGTTCGCCACGCTCTGCCTGCTCTGCGCATGCGACGCCGACAAAGAGCCGGTGCAGAGCTACCACGTGCGTGGGCTGGTCCAAGACCTGAGCGGCAGCGGCGCGGACGCGCGCGTGACGATCCATCACGAGGCCGTGGCGCGGTTCAAGGATCGTGACGGACACGCGTCCGACATGGCGTCGATGAAGATGATCTTCGGCTTCGGCCCGAAGCTGTCGGCGGCTGATGTGAAAGTTGGAGACAAGATCGCGTTCGACTTCGACGTGCGCTGGAGCGAGAGCCCAACGCTGGTGGTGACCAGGCTCCAGAAGCTTGCACCGGACGTCGCGCTCAGCCTCGCGGGCGAGCCGTGAGCAGAGCGTTCCAAGAAGAGTCGTCAGCTGGAACGAATACGATGAATGAGCGCGCGCTGGATCGGGTAGTCGACGTCGGGTAGCGTACGCACGGCGTACTCGGCCACCACTTGCAGACCGGGGCGCGGGGTGCCGTGGCGCAGCGGATCGCTCAGTAGCACCTGCCGGCCGCTGTCGGCGGCGGTGCGCAGCCAGTGCTCGTTGCCAGTCTCGTAGAGCACGTCGCTCGCCAGCAGCACGTCCCAGGGCTCGCCGACGCGCGGCGCCACGTCGAGGTGTACACCGTTGAGCCGCGCGTTGGCCTGGGCCACGCGCAAGGCCAAAGGATCGATGTCGACAGCCACGACTTGGGCCGCGCCCGCGAGCGCCGCGGCGATGCCAGCCACGGCGGAGCCCGCGCCGAAGTCGACGACGCGCTTGCCGGCCACGAGCGCGGGATGGTCGAGGATGTAGCGCGACAGGGCTTGGCCTGCGCCCCAGCAGAACGCCCAGTACGGTGCAGGACCGCCATCGAGCAGATCCTGTGCACGCGCGTTCAGATCAATGTCGTCGCGCAAGAGCCACAGCCGCAACTCGGGGCACAGCGGCAGCTCGCGCACCGCGAGCACGGAACCAAGCACGCACAGGCTCTCGGGCGAGAAGTCGGGGTCAGCCATCGCTGCGCTGTGTAGCACGCCCCCGGGGTGGGGTTACGTACCCTCGGAGCCAGGGAGCACAGCACCATGTCCGACAGAGAAAGTCCGAGCCAGAAGTCCGATTTCGTGCGGTCCTTCGTGACGTTACGTGCGGTCGACACGGCCGTGGCAGGAGGCAAAGGCGCGAACCTTGGTGAGCTGACGCAAGCCGGTTTGCCGGTACCGCCCGGGTTCGTTGTGACTGCGCAAACCTATCTGGCCGCACTCGATGCGGCGGGTGTGCGCGAGGCGCTGCGCAAGCGCGCGAGCAGCGTGAATGCCGATGACGAGCCGGGGCTGCAGAAGGCGTCTGCCGAGCTGAAGCAACTGGTACAGCAGGCCGGCCTGCCCAAGGCGCTGCGCGAGGAGATCTTGCAGGCCTATCACGCGCTGGGCAGCGGCCGCGTGGCGGTGCGCTCGTCGGCCACGAGCGAGGACACGGCAGGCTCGTCGTTTGCGGGCATGAACGAGACCTTCACGAACATCAGCGGCGACGACACGCTCATCGACGCGATCGTGCGCTGCTTCTGCAGTGTGTGGGGACCACGCGTCATCTCGTACCGCGCCAGTCAGAAGATCGACGAGGAGCCGGCGATCGCGGTGGTCGTGCAACGCATGGTCGACTCCGATCGCAGCGGCGTGATGTTCACGGCAGACCCGGCCACCTTCGACCTCGGACGCATCGTGATCGAGGGCGCGTTTGGTCTGGGTGAGGTGGTGGTGGGCGGCCAGGTCGAGCCCGACACATACATCATCGACAAGGATGGACCGCGCCTGATCTCTGTGCGCATCGGCGACAAGACCCACAAGATCGTGCGCGGCCCCGACGGCAAAGACCTGCGCGTCGACTTGCCGCCGCGCGAGCGCGGGCGGCGCGTGCTCGACGATGCGGAGACGCTGGCGCTGGCGGAGCTGGCGTTGCGCATCGAGCGACACTACGGCTCGCCGCAAGATGTGGAGTGGGCGGCCTCGGGCGGAGCGTTCTTCATCGTTCAGTCGCGGCCCATCACCACACTCGAGCGCGTGCCCAAGCTGCAGCAAGCCGAGCCGCCCGTCGAGAAGGTCTTGCTCTCGGGCCTGGCGGCGTCGCCGGGTCGCGTCAGTGGCCGGGTGTGCATCCTGCGCTCGGCGGACGAGAGCGCGAAGCTGCGCGATGGCGACGTGCTCGTGGCGCAGATGACGAGCCCCGACTGGGTTCCGACCTTGCGACGTGCATGTGCGCTGGTGACCGACGGCGGTGGCATGACCTGTCACGCGGCCATCGTGAGTCGCGAGCTGCGCATCCCGTGCGTGGTCGGCACGCGCGAAGCCACGCGCAAGCTGCGCGATGGCGAGGTGGTGACGATCGACGGTGAGAAGGGGCAAGTGATCGAGGGCCGAGTGTTGCCGAGCGCGGCCGCCGAGCTGAAGGCGAGCGCGCAGGCGAACGCCGCAGCTAACGGCGGCGGCAGCCCGGAGCCGCTGGCGACCAAGCTCTACGTGAACCTCGCGATTGCACAACAAGCGGCGGCCGTGGCGGCGTTGCCAGTCGATGGCGTGGGCCTCTTGCGCGCCGAGTTCATGATCACCGATGCGCTCGGCGGTGTGCACCCCAAGCAGCTTCTGGCGGAGGGCAAGCGTCAGGAGTTCGTCGACAAGATGAGCGCCTCGCTCTTGCAGATCACGCAGGCGTTCGCACCGCGCCCCGTGATCTACCGGACGTACGACTTTCGCACCAACGAGTTTCGCAAGCTGCGCGGCGGTGAGGCCTTCGAGGCGCACGAAGAAAATCCGATGATCGGCTATCGCGGTTGCTACCGCTACGTGCGCGAGCCGGAGGTCTTCCAGCTGGAGCTCGACACGCTGGCGCGGGTGCGCGAGCAGACACCAAACCTGCACGTGATGATTCCGTTCGTGCGCACCAAGTGGGAGCTCGCGGCGTGCCTGGAGATGATCGACAAGCATGCACTGGGTAAGCAGCGCGGCCTCTTGCGCTGGGTGATGGCCGAGGTGCCGTCGGTCGTCTACCGCATCGCGGACTACGCAGCGCTCGGGATCCACGGTGTGTCGATCGGCTCGAACGACCTGACGCAGCTGATGCTGGGCGTAGACCGCGACTCCGAGGTGTGCGCCGAGCTCTTCGACGAGTCGGATGCGGCGGTGCTCGATGCGATCGCGCAGATCATCAAGCGCGCGCGCGAGCACGGCCTAACCTCGTCGCTGTGCGGGCAAGCGCCGAGCAACAGCCCGGAGTTCGCCGATCACCTGGTGCGTTTCGGCATCACATCGATCTCGGTCAACCCCGACGCGGCACAGCGCTGCCGCGGCGTGATCGCGCAGGCCGAACGCAGGCTGCTGCTTGAAGCCGCGCGCCGACTCAGCTGAAGTGCGCACGGCGAGCTACGCACGCGTCGAGCCACATGCGTGAAGCAATTCGGGTCGCCGCAGCGCCGACGCGCGTCGTGCCACGATCTGTGGTGGTCGTACCTGCGCGCCGCCACAACGTTGCGCCCCCGACAGCCCTTCAAATTCGACTTTGTGGGTCAAATCTGATCTAAACGCGACGATGGCCCATGATCTTGGCGCGCTCGAAGAAGCAGAGTTCGACGCGGCGTTGGGCGCGCTCGATGACGTCGCGCCCAAGGCCGAAGTGGCGCGCATGCTGCGTCCACATGCTCGGCTGTTCAGCGAGCGCTTGCAGATAGACCGCGGTGAGCCGCTGCGGCCCGACTACCAGGAGCTGAGCGCACCGGTGCTCGAGCTCTCGTTCGAGTACCCGGGCTTCGTGGTGCGCAGCAGCGATCCAAAGGAGCGCTTCTTCTGCGCCGACCGCTCGGGCATGTCCACCTTCGCGCGCGACGCGCAGGCCGAGTCGCGCGCACGCCACGTGCTCGAAGGCTTCGGCGCGATCGATCTGGAGCTGCTCGAAGACTACGGCGCAGCGCCGGGCTCGCGTGCCGACTACCTGGTGCAGATCGACGAGGCACAGGACGCGCGCTGCGCGTTCACGGCCTACGCGCTGCCGCAGCTGCGTGCGCTCGGCTGGAAGATCGAGATCGCCGAGGACTACCCCTACCAGGTGCTGAACGACGAGCCGCCCTGGTACGCGGTGGTCGAAGAGGATGAGCAGAAGCCCGACTGGTTCAGCCTGGAGCTGGGCATCGAGATCGATGGCCACCGCGTGAACTTGCTGCCGGTGCTGCTGGCGATGGTCGAGGATGGCGTGAAGCTCGATGCCAAACGTGCGTCGCGCCTGTCACCACGCTTCGTACAAGTCCCCGGCCTGTCGCGCTACGTACCGGTGCCCGCGGAGCGCCTGCAGATCCTGATGCAGGTGATGGCCGAGCTGTACCACGGCCTGGAATGCGACGGAGAAACGATCGTCTTCCCGGAGGTGCGCGCCGCGGCGCTCGGCCGGCTGGAGCAAGCGTTCGCGGGCGAGCCCGAGCGGCTGCGCCTCACGAGCCACGAGTCGATCCGTGAGCGCGCCAAGGCTTTCAGCGCACCGCCGCGCCAGATGGCGCGCGTGCACGCCACGTCGCTGCAAGCGAGCTTGCGTCCGTACCAGGAGGCGGGGCTCGCGTGGTTACAGCACCTGCGCGAGCACGACGCCAGCGGCGTGCTCGCCGACGACATGGGCCTGGGCAAGACGGTGCAGCTGCTCGCTCTGCTCCGCGGTGACACCCCGCACGAGTCTGCCCCGACGCTTCTGGTCTGTCCGATGTCGCTGGTCGGCAACTGGCAACGTGAGGCGGCGCGTTTCGCTCCCGGGTTGCGGGTGCACGTGCACCACGGAGCGGAGCGGCCCAAGGGAAAGGCCTTCCACGCGGTTGTGGCCGGCTCTGACCTGGTCGTGACCACCTATGGCCTGGTGATCCGCGACGTCGACGCGCTGCGTGAAATGAGCTGGCGTCGCGTCGTGCTGGACGAAGCGCAGGCGGTGAAGAACGCGGCAACCCGAGCGGCGACAGCGGTGCGGTCGCTGCCTTCCTCGCACCGGTTCGCGGTCACAGGCACCCCGGTGGA
>DASVHQ010000473.1:0-5688 GCA_036382515.1 Polyangiales bacterium
ACTACCCCGCCAGGGCCAGTCGGCGCCTTGAATACGAAGGCGGTGTCATCGACCATCAATCCGCCCTGCAGCGTGCCCGCGAGCCAGCTGACGAAGCGGTACTCACCGGAGGCCTCGACGAAGTAGCGCCGGTCGAAGCGATGCGCTCCGCCTTGGTTGATGTCGGCACCGTAGTGCAGGAATTCGACGCCAGCCCGCAGCGACACGAGCGTAGAGCCGCCGAACATCGCCCTGGCTCGCGTGAAGAGACGGTCCGTCTTGATGAAATTGCCCTGGAACGACGGTGTCAGCGTGCGGTCGTAGCCCACCGCCCATTCGGTGCCATCGGCGGGCACGTAGCGGACTTCAGAGTTGACCACGAGCGACTCGGCATTGTTGCCCGTCTTGAAGTAGTCAGCGGCGTAGCCAACCGCTGCAGTGCCGGCGATGCGTGAGGTGACCGCACCATTCAGACCGAGTCGCGTTGATGCACGGTAGTTGTCGCTGACGCTCGTGTAGCGGGGGATGGCGGCCGTGGAGCCCGGGGCGAACACAGACTCGTTCAGGTAGTTTTGATACGCGAAGTCGGTTCGCGAGAAGATGGCGGTCTTTGGCAGGAACTCCCAGCTCGAGTTGAGATCGACCGTGTGCACCTGGTTGTTGTTGCCCTTGAACTGGTCGCTATCGAAGAAGTCCCACAGGAAGCGGTAGCCGAGGTCGTTCTTCCAGAGCCCACCGGGCGTCTGCAGAATGAGCCTGGCACCGAGCGTTTCTTGATTGCGCGCGAAGTTGGGCACCGCAGCGCTGCTCTTGAGGGGACCCGTGACGCTGATGTTCGAGTGCGGGTTGGTCCGATCGAAGGTCTCGATCAAACCGAACGAGACCGGCCGCTGCGGGTTGAGCGTGAGATCGAGGTTGAGATTCGCACCAACGCTGCCAGGGAGGTTGGGCGCGAAGTACTCCATGAAGGACCCTGAGAGCCCGCCGCGGAACGCGGCCATACCAGGGTGTGCGGCCTGCGTGTCGCCCTCAGTCGCGCGCTCGCCCCCGAGCGTGGACAGGAACAAGTGCGGTGCGATGCGCAGCGCGCCGCTCGACACCGGGTGCTTGTCGGCGTTGAAGACGTTGCTGAGGTAACCGACCTCGGTGCCTACACCAGGGTGCAGCTCGAAGTCGCCGACGCGAATGCCCGCGCCCTCGGCACGTTTGCGATCCGAGAGCCATTCCTGCGCGTGCACGGAGGCCGTTGCACATAGCAGCAGGCTAGCAATCGTTAAACCAAGCCATGAATGCCAAGTGCCGCGCATTGTCCCGGTTATCTCCGCGGGGGCCGGGAACTTCTCCCCCAAGTGAACAGAGTCTTAGAAAACTATTGAGGCCGAGCGGCCTATTTGGTGCCGCTTGCGGGTGGAGGAATAACACCAACGCCCAGCGATGCGCCAGGAGGAAGCAGCACCGGCGGCGAGCTCGGGTTGTCTTCGAAGGGCATCAAGCTGGTGTCGATGATCGTCGTGGTCTTGGTTCCACCTGTCGAATACAGGTCTTGACCGAGGCACTGGTTGGCTTCCTGGTCGAGGACCTGGAGCTTCTGGCCGAGCACGGTGAGCACGGTGAACTCGTGGCCGCGTGCGTCGGTTCCCACGGCGGCCTGCAATGCAGACAGGCGGCCTTGCGCAGTGTGCGCGGCGGCGTTGATCTGCGCGAGCTTGTCGTTGAGGCAGGTGACGCGGATGATGTCGTTCTCGCGGGTGGCGGAGTCGAGTTGCTGGCTGACACGCGTGGCGAGGTCGTTGCCGCGCTGCACGATGCCTTGAGCCTGTGCGAGCTGCTCGGCATCCGAAAGCGCGGCGACGCGCTGACCAGGCTGCTGACCAGGCTGCTTACCGCCAGGTGCCTGCGCGAGTGCTGCATCCGACGCTGCGCCAGCGAGCACGCCGCCGAGCACTAGAGCTGCTGCAAGCAGGCGTGTCGCAACGCGACTCTTTGCCGAGGTCGTCTTCATAAGCCACCCTCCCGAGGTTTGCCAGTATAATGCTTGGATCCTTGGTGTCAATGCACAAGCAAATCGATAACTTGCACACTGCGCGCCCGTGCGTGTGATGCCCGGTGCACGCCGAGTGCTCATGAGTTGCTGCTGAGCGCGCGGACGTTCAGCTCGAAGGCGCGAACACGAACGGGTACGAGAAGGTCACACTGCCGCCCTGCGGGCCTGGATTGAAGCGGAATCGACCGACCGTGTCGGCCACGCACGCGCCCACGGCGGGGTCGTTGGTGCTGTTCTCTTTGACCCTCACGCCGGTGACGTTGCCGCGCATCTCGATTGTGAACTCGATCGTGACCTTGCCGGCCAGGCTCGGGTTGCGGCGCAGTTGCTGCTCGTAACACATCTGGATCGAGCGCAGCCGCGTCTTGATGGTCTGCACGACCATGTTCGCGTCGAAGTCGCCCGCGCCGCTCATGTCGGCTTCCTGGGCCTGAACCTTGCCATGCACGACGCGCTCGGCGACGGCACCACCCTCGCCCACGGCGCCGGTTGTGCCTTCCTTGCGCGCGAGGCCGCCGAGGCCGCCGACGCCGCTGCCTGTTGCACCGCCACCGCGCGTTCGCAGATCGCCACCGGATCCGGCCTTGGCGACGCCGATGCCTGCCGCGGTCGCGAGGATGTCCGCCGCGTTGCCGGTGACGGCGCCGCCGGCCAAGACGTCGGCCAGTGCGCCACCCGTCTCAGAGCTGAGAGCACCTACGATCAGGGCCTCGGCCGCTTGCGAAGCTTCTTGGGCGATACGCGCCGACTTCTCGGCGACGGCCGCTTGCGCTGCCTCCGCCTTGTCGGGCGACGGGCTGGCTTCGGCCTTGTCCTGCTTGGCAGGCGCCTTCTCTTTGGGCTCCGGCTTTGCGGACTTGTCGGCGGAAGAATCGTCGCTCGGTTTGTCTTGTGGCGTCAGATCGGGAGGCGGAGGCGGCTCCTCGAAGATCATCTTGGCGACGTCTTCGGACATCGCGCCGAGGCCTTCATTGAGCGGCCAGTCGGCGTTCTCGAGGTACACGATGAAGCCGAACATGCTCATGAACGTGAAGACCATGAACGCCGTGAACAGCCAGTCGATGCTGCGCACGAAGCCTGAGCGCGCCGCCGCCGGTAGCTGCGGGCGTGGCTGCACGGGCGGTGGCACGACGAACTGGAACAGCAGCGTGACGTTGCCCATCACGACTTTGCCGCGCGAGTTGTCGTTGACCTTCACCTGGTAGTGCGTGCCGGCGTTGCGCGCTGCACCGCTCTCGCGCATCTGCGTGAGATCTTGCACGCCGCCAGGCAGACCGACGCGGCCGGTCATCATGTCGGTGAAGTTGAGGATGTAGTCGTTGCCCACGAGCTGAAAGAGCTCGAAACGCGCAGGCATGCCCTCGGTATGAATGACGAAGTGGCTCTTCTCGGAGCTACCGACGGTGACCGTCTCGCGCTTACGAATCACGCGCTCTTCGACGATCTTGCCGGCCTGGATCAAGCCGATGCGCAGGACCTTGGGCCCGCTGGCTTTGATCTGCACGGCCTGCATGGCCATGGTCATTGCGCCGGGACGAGAACCCTTGGGTGCTGGCGTCTGAGTATCTGGCGTCTTATCGGTGCTCATGGCTCGCTTCCCCGCTTACAGCCCCGGAAGACTACCATCGGCGCGTTGTGGGGGTCCAGCTTCGATCCGCTCCGCGAGGCAGCTGCGTGGCTGTGACGCGGTCAGCGCACCTTTCCTCACTACGCCTCGGGAGCGCCCCAGTGCAGCAGTAGCTCGGCCGTGGCTGCGATGTCGCCATGCAGCGCGCGCTCGTGTTTGTGCAGCAGCGCAGCACCGGCGCGACACAAGAGCGAGGTGGCGACCCCGGCCACCACGCACAAGATGGCGCGCTCGATCGCGATGCTCTCGGCGAGGCCCCTTTGCAGCGCCAAAAGGCCGAGGTCCTTGCGGAAGCCGAGGCTCATCTGGGCGATCGCACACACAAACGCGATCGGCGACGCGATCCTCCCCAGTGTGCGGATCGCGAAGACGTAGCGCGAGAGATCCAGCTCGAGCTCGGCGATGCTCTCTTCGATCGCGCTGCGCACGGCGGCAGGCTCGGACCAGGCCGCGAGCGCGGCACAGCTCAGGTGCGCAACCCACGCCGGCTGCAGCGAGCTCGCGAGCGTCTGGGCCGCGGGCAGATCGCGTTGCTCCAAGAGCACTCGTAGTGCGGCGAGGAAGGCCGGTCGGTCGGCGCTGGCCGTGACGAGCACAAGGCGCGCACGCCACAGGATCAGGGCGAAGGCGGCAAGCCACAGCGTCGCCTGCAGACCGAAGAGCCAGGTCAGCTGACGCATCGAGAGACCGCGCTCAGAATGCGTCGCTCTGCACCGAGCGCACGATGTCGCGCACGAAGCTCGTGCGCAGGTCCATGACTTCGTAGCCGAGGTTCGAGCGATTCAAGATGTAGAAGGCGTTGGGCTTCTGCACGCGGCCCTCGATCTTGATCTCTTCGAGCTGGATGACCTTGGGCACGCGCTTGGTCTTGCCTTGAGCGTGCACGCTCTGCACCGAGCAAGTGAGCGCGAGGGCACAGACGAGTCCGAACAGGATGCGCATGGTCGATGCTCCTCTCACTTGGCTTTGCCGGGGGCAGGTGCGGGGGCTGGCGTGGGGGCTGGCGTGGGGGCCGGCGTGGGGGCTGGTGCAGCGCCGGCTGGAGCCGCCTTCGCGGCTTTTGCCGCAGCCTTCGCCGCGGCGGCCTTCTCGCGCTCGATGCGCTTCCTCTCGCGGTCTTCGCGCCGCTGGATGTCCGCCATGTACGCGGCAGAAGCGTCATCCGAGCTGAGCTTGGGGCCCAGCTGCGTGCGATAGGTGTTGAACTCGAGCAGCGCGCGGTCGAGCGCGTCGAGCAGCTGCAACCCTGGGTAGTCGGCACCCGCGGTCATGTACAAGAGCGCGAGATCGAAGTGCGCCTCGGGTAGCTGGGGCTGCATGCGCAGCGCCTGGTCGAACTCGCGCTTGGCGTCGGTCCAGCGCTTGAGCGCGCGGTAGACGTCGGCCAGGTTCAAGTGCGCGGCCACCAGAGTCGGTACGAGCTTGATCGCAGTCTCGAACTGCGTCAGCGCATCGTTGTAGTTGCCGGACGCCATCGACTGGATACCGAGCGCGACGCGCGCCTCGGCGTAGTCGGGGCGTAGGTCGACGGCCTTGCGGTAGGCCTCGAGGGCCTGTGCCACTTGGCCATTGGCCTGGAACGCTTTGCCCTGCAGGAAGTAGATCTCGGCGTAGTTCGGGTCGATCTCCTTGGCCTGATCGAGCATCGACGCGGCGAGCTCGGTGCGTCCGCGCTGCAAGCTGGCCTTGGCCAGCGCAACGATCGCAGGCACGAAGCGCTCGTCGCGGCGCAGCGCCTTGCGTGCGGTGGTCTCGGCGTCGTCGACGCGGTCGGCGCGCGTCTGCACGTCGGCGAGAATCGCTTGCAGGTAGAGGTTGCGCTCCCACTGGTTGGCGATCGGCTGGACGTAGCTGACGGCTGCGTCGGCCGTGCCGCGGCGCAGCATGATGTTCACCGAACCCTGCACCGCCAGCTCGTAGTCGGGCTGGATGCGCAGCGCTGCCGCATAGTGTTGCAACGCCTCGTCCGGCTTGCCCTCACGGTCGGAGACGACTCCGAGGTCGTAGTTGGCCTCGTAGGCCTTGGCGTCGGCGGAGA
>DASVHQ010000474.1:0-4161 GCA_036382515.1 Polyangiales bacterium
GACCGAAGCTCCCGAGCAACGACACACTGTCGAACTGATGGCTGGCCGTGAGCGCGTTGTAACGGAGCTCCGCGCCGACATAGAGCAGCAGGAGCTTCACCAGAAGGCCGAAACCTGGCGCGATATACAGACTGTTGTCGCTGGACGACAGCGTTAGCCCGGAGTTCATGACGCTGTTTTCGAGCGTCGCACGGCCGATGCCAACGGACGGTCGCAGCACGAGCGGCCCGATGATCGCGTCATAGCCGACGTCGACGCCGTACAGTAGGTAGTGGCGGTTGACTACGAGTGCCGCCAAGGTGCCGGTGTTCCCGACAAACCAAGCCCCGCGCGCGCCCAAGTAGATGGGCAGCACGGGCAGCGTGACGCCAGCGCTGGCACCGATTGCGCCGCCGTAAGGCTCGAGCTCTTGATGCTGCTGCGAGCTAACAGCGTAGCCGCCGAGCAACCCCGCATACACGCTTTGCGCATGAGCGGTTGCTACACTTGCACTCGTTGCGAGTGTCGCGAACAGGACCAGCGTGACCGCTTTGTGCATTGAGATGATGTCCGCGCGACAGCGACACACGCCGGCACTGCGCAAATTGCAGAGCTGTGCGCGAGTCGCTGACCGCCCAGTGCACGCTTCGTGCCACGCTAGCGGCAGCACGACGCGCACCGGCCTCTAGCCCCGCGCCGTCCGTCGGGACATTCTTGTCACGCCGCCTCGAGGCTTGGGCGCCAAACTGTCCCAACCGACCACTTGGTCGTACTGCGCGCGCGCAGGTGGTGGCACGCGCCTTGCTGGCTTGCTCATCACCATGGGAAACAAGCATCAATCCGGCCACAATGGACAACAACACGACTATCCGCACAACGCGGGCAAGTCAGCGGGTTCCCCGCTGGAGCAGGCGAGCGCGCAGCGCCGGTTCGACGCGCGGGACCACAGTCAGAGCGCTGGCCACGAGCCAGCTCGGGGTGGCCAGCAGGCGGCGCCAAGTCTGCGCAGCACGCCTGCGCAAGCGGATCGCGAAAAGTCACTCACTGCCTCGGTGCGGCAGATGCTCGAGGAGAACCCGATCCCGGTTGCACTCGTCGGCTTCGGTATCGGAGCCGGTGTCAGTTGGCTCATCATGAACAATCGCAAACCGCCGGCAAACTCCGCGAGCCGGCTCGTCGACCGCATGCTGAAGATGGTGGAATCACGCGGTCTTCAGCTCGAGCGGACCATCGAGCAGCTCACGCCGACGAGCGCGCTGGCCATCAGTGCGGCGATGCTGACCGCGGGGGTAGGATTCGGCCTGGCCGCGTTCGGGTCGCGCGATGAAAGCTCGTGGCTCGGCAAGGCCCGGCAGCAGCTGGTCGAGGTTGCGCGGGGCCTCGCGCACGACGCCATCGAGAGAGAGTCGAGGGCGTGGCGAAGCAACTGACCGAAGCCTACAGCGAGCGTGCTCACGCCACGGCCTGACCGACGTGCCGCGTGCCTGACGAACATGTCCAGGGGGCTCTTCGTCAGGCACGCGGCTGCGGACGCAGCAGCGGTCACGATGCCCACGAGCCGATCGTTCTGCACGACAGGAACACAGCCGACCTTTGCCTCGAACAAGAGCTGCGCGGCGCTGGCGTTGCGTGTCTCGGGCGTCACCGTGACGGGGTCTCGTGTCATCACCCTGGCTAGGTGAGCACGCACCGGAGAAAGCGCAGGCGGATCGCGACGTGGATCGCGGTCCAGGCGTTCCTGTCTAATGCACGCGGGGCAGCGCATACAGCGCGCTCGGCGGCGGCGGCGAGGACGCTGGCCCGCAGATGTAGGTGGTGAGGTCGCAAACCTCTGCGTGCAACTCGCCTGTGTGCCACGCGGCAAGATCCCCCGACGAAATCAGCCCCGCGAGCCCGCACGCACCGATGACCGGTAGATGCCGACAACGCATCGAAGTCACGAGCTCCATGGCTTCTTGGATGGTGGTCGTCGGCGTGACGGTCCACAGCCGGCGCGTCATGATCTGCGTCACCACCGTGTCGCGCGGGTCGAGCCGCTGCGCGACGACCCTGCGTAAAATATCGCGCTCGCTGACGAGCCCCTGCACGAGCCCGTCGTGCAGCACCAACACCGAGCCGACACCACACTCATTCATGGTCCCGACGGCCTCGTCGACTGTTGCCGCGGGTGAGACTGCGTACACCGCAGTGCCCTTGACCTGAAGGATCTGTTGTACCGTGGCTTGCATATACCGCTACCCCTTGGTGGTTGAATCTCAATTGCAAGGGAGCACGCGCCGTGCCAGGAGCACTGACGGCGCGACGCCTGGCCGCCGAAGTGACGCACGGACGTGGAGGATGGTCGCAGAAGGTTCGGCGCTTCCAGCGACCGCTTGGGACAGTTTTGCAGACCGCAGCGAGCGGCTCCACCAAAACACCCCGTCCCCCATCACGGCTGAGCGCGTTGCGTCGTGGCACGACGCGTGCACCGAACACTTGCTAGAACCCCATGAGCGAATACCACGAACCCGAAGCCGAGCTACCCCACGCTGCGCGCGACTTCCATCGCGCCATCACGAGCCTCAAGGAAGAACTCGAAGCCGTCGATTGGTACCACCAGCGCTGGGAAGCGTCGCAGGACGAAAGTCTGCGCGCCATCTTGGCGCACAACCGCGACGAAGAGATCGAGCACGCCTGCATGATACTGGAGTGGTTGCGGCGCAGCGTGCCCAAGTGGGACGAGCAGCTGCACAAGTATCTGTTCAGCGAGGCGTCGATCGTCGGCTCGGAGAGCGGCACACCAGCGCCGCCGGTCGCGCCAGGTGCCGAAGCGGGCAGCGCACCGCCCGCACTTGCGTTCGGAGATCTCGGTATCGGTAGTCTTCGGAGGCAACGCTAAATGGATTTCCTACGCCGTCAACATGCGCCCATCGCCGCCGCATCTTGGAAGCTCATCGACGAGCAAGCCCGCGAGGTCTTGTCTGCCAATTTTTCAGCGCGCAAGCTCGTGAGCGTGAGCGGACCGCACGGTCCCACTCACGCCGCCGTCAATCTCGGACGGCTCGTGCCGCACGCCACCGCTGCAGGTGACGGTGTCTTCTACGGCGTGCGAGAGGTGCTACCGCTGGTCGAGGTGCGCGTGCCGTTCGCGCTCGATCTCTGGCAACTGGACGACGTGGTACGCGGGGCGCGCGACCCGGACCTCGGGCCGCTGGTGACTGCCGCAGGCAAGCTCGTGGCGTTCGAAGAGCACGCCATCTACGAGGGCTTGCCCAGCGCAGGAATCATCGGCATGGCACCGGCATCGCGGCATGCGGTGGTGGTGCTGCCGCGCGAGACCACCGGCTGGGCCGAGCTGATAGCACAAGCCAGTATCGCGCTACAGCGCAGCGGCGTGAAAGCGCCGTACGCGCTCGTCACCGGGCCCGAAGTGTTCCGCACGATCGAGCATCACACTGGGCAGTATCCACTGCACAAGCAGATCGAGGCGCTGATCGGTGGCAGCATCGTGCTCGCGCCGTATGTCGATGGCGCGTTCTTGCTTGCGGCCGACGCGACGCGCGACTTCGAGCTGGTGCTTGGACAAGATGTCTCCATCGGTTTCGAGCAGCAGCAAGGCCAAGCGCTGAAGCTGTATCTGACCGAGTCATTCACGTTTCGAGTGCTCGAGCCGCAAGCCGCGGTCGCGTTCGCGTGCACGGCGCAGACCGCCGAAGCACGCCACGCAGGACAAGAGCTCTGACAAATCGCGCTCGCGCCCGGCGCGACGGTACACGAACCCCGACTAGCAGGTCGCGCGCTGGCGCGTACGTAGCAGGTGTGAGGGCGGCGAGCTGCGTCCGCCGCCGCGGTAGCTGCTCAGGCGGGTGACGCGGCGCGGGGCGGCTGGCAGACTGGGTGGTGTTGTAGGGTAGCCCCGGGTTGTTACCGTCCCGGGGCCCCCGCCAGATCCGTACAAGGAGATTGCCACCATACGGCTCTTCCGCTGATGCGTCTCGCGGCTACTACCTACTGACTACCGCTACCTTCAGCAGTGACAGTGACATGCGCTTCGATGTCAATGCATCGAAGATGGGGCCCTGCTGAAGCTCACACCAACACTGGCCTCCTTTGCTCCGCCGGCTTCCGGCTCACAACCGGTTTCCCGACTTCAACGCTCGTACGAGGCCATCCGACTCCCTGCTTGCCTTCGGCCTCGGCTCC
>DASVHQ010000475.1:0-16452 GCA_036382515.1 Polyangiales bacterium
ATGCGGTGCAGACCCGCAGCGCGAAACGCCCGGTAGGCTTCCCAGAGCCGAGAGCTGCGCGAGGCCACGCTCTGTGGATCCGTCAGACGATCGAGCTCGATGCCGACCGGTCGAAACACCTGGGACGCCAGCTCGCGGGCGACCTGACGCGCGTGATCATCGTTCTTGAATACGTTGGCCATGCTTCACCGGAGGGCGAGTGTAGGCACTGTCGCGCGCGGAAACCAGCGGGCAGCAGCTCGCTGTACTGGGCGCGGCAGCTATCCGCTGGTTCGCGCGAGCGCGTGCGGCGCTCTGGTCAACGTCGGCTGCGCTGCACATCGCCCTGCGTCGCGAGCTACGCACCTCCACGCCAAACGTCGTGCGCCGGCTTGAGCTGGCGCAACTCGTCACGTAGCGTGTCTCGAAGTTGCCACACCTCCGCGACCGAGGTTCCATGACAACGATCCACTCATCGAGTGACGCCGGTCAGATGGGTGGGCAGGTGGCGGCAACGCGGCCTCGTCGGGCAGCAGCGATGACCAGGGCTGTCGTCTCTGAGTGACCAAGCGCCTGGGCGCCGGCCGATCGCCGCGCGGCACTACGCTCCGCGGCGATCGAGCTCGTTGTGCACGATCGCGATCACATCTTCGGCATGCAGGCCGAGGGGCCCGATGCGCAGCGTGGCGGCGGCGAGCTCGGCCAGGCGTGCGCGTGTCGGCTCGTCGAAGCCCACGTGATCGCCGAGGAAGAACACCAGATCGCCCTGCGGCAGCGCATGCTCGCGCACGTCGGCTCCGGCCTCGTCGAGCACGATGCAGTTTGCGGCCGAGAGCTCGGGCTCGAGCGTCTCGAGACCTCCGCGTGCGATCGCGACACCGGTGCGTACCTCGGCGAAGCTCGCGCTCGCGGGCTCCACCGCCAGCACCTTCTTGAGCAGGGTTGCGAGGCTGCGTTCATCGGGACGCAGGTAGCGGGCGGCGGCACCGTCGATGCGGATCGTGGCTGGCCTGTCGGGCTCGCCGAGCAGCACGAGGTAGGCCACGGTGTCGCGGCGCACACCGTGCGAGACCAGCAGCGCCGCACGCAGACAACGCACCAGCACGTCGAGCCGACCGCTGGTGCTCGGGATGTCGACCAGCAGGAAGTCAGGCGAGGCCTTGGCGCGCTGACCGACGATGACGAAGCGACGCATCGGAGCGCGAGTGTAGCGTCGGACGCAGGCCACGTCGCTGCGAACCGAGCCCGGGTGGTCTTTCGCGCGTGTTCGCCTGGACGACGGAGTAAAGCGCTTGCGCCATGTTGCATGTGGCCAAACATGGCGCACCCAAGCCGGTGATCGAGAACCGCGACCTTCCCGCGCTGTGCCAGTGACGGCTCAGTGCAGCAGCCTGGGCTTCGGTTTGGCGCCGAGCCCGCCGGTAGGTGCAGGTTCGGCGGCCGAGCCCGCTGCATCCGTGTCTTCGGGTGCTTCGTCGGCGCTGTTGCGCGCGGCTTCCGCTTTGTCCGTGTAGAGCTGTCGGCGCTTGTCGTCCTTCTCGCGCTCGGCGGCGCGCTCCCACTGACGCCCGGCGTCTCGCCACGCATGCTCGCGTGCCGAGTCGTCACGCGCGGCCAGGGCTTTCTGTTCGGCAGCCTCTGCCTTCGCCACGTGGGGGTTTCGTCCGAAGCTCATCGTGCTCGCACCTCGGCGCGACGTATAGCTCATGCGCAACCGCCGCGAAACCCGCGGCTGTGCACAGGCCGTCGGCTGCGTGCCGGACGGGCGGCAGGTGCTCAGCAGCGCGGCCGATCCGCCTCACGTCCCGCAGGCATCGCGCGCTCAGCGCGCATTGTTCACCGGGCGGAAACACACCGGATCGAAGTTGCCGGTCATACTACTTTCGGATCGCACGAGGTTCCGATGTCCCAGGTCGCCGTCGCCAAGCTGCTGCGTCTGCCGCGCACCCCGCCGGTGGTGAGCCCGCCGCAAGCCGCTCGGGTACCTGTGGCGCCCGAGCGGCCCGAGGTGCAATACCGCACCATCCACGGCTACCGGCGCGCGTTCATCCAGGCGGGCAGCGGGCCCTGCTTACTCCTGGTGCACGGGATCGGCGACAGCTCCGACACCTTTGCTGGCCTGGTCTCCGAGCTCGCGCGCGACCACACCGTGATCGCGCCCGACCTGCTCGGCCACGGCCGCTCGGAGAAACCTCGCGCCGACTACTCGGTGGCGGCGTACGCCAACGCCATGCGCGACTTACTGAGTGTGCTCGGCATCGAGCGCGCCAGCGTCGTGGGCCACTCGCTCGGTGGTGGCGTCGCGATGCAGTTCGCGTATCAGTACCCCGAGCGCTGCGAGCGCTTGGTGCTCATCAGCAGCGGCGGCGTGTGTCCCGAGGTCAACCAGCTCTTGCGGCTGATGGCGGCACCCAACGCCGATCTCGTGCTGCCGCTCTTGGGAATGCCTGGCGTGCGGCTGGCGGGCCACGGCCTGTTTCGCGTGCTGCGTCAGCTGCGCACTGATCTCGGCCACGATGCCCCAAACCTCTTGCGTGTGTTCGACAACTTGCCCGACGCCACGGCGCGGCGCGCGTTCGTACGCACGCTGCGCTCGGTGGTGGACTGGCGCGGTCAGGCCATCACCATGCTCGACCGCTGCTATTTGACGGCCGGTATGCCGACACTGCTCTTGTGGGGTGCGCGCGATGCGGTGATCCCGTGCCACCACGGACACATCGCGCACGCCGCGATGCCTGGCAGTCGTCTCGAGGTGTTCGAGGACGCCGGACACTTCCCGCACCAGAGCGAGCCAGAGCGCTTCTTGCGACTCTTGCGCGAGTTCCTCGCATCCACCGCGCCGGCCTCCTACAGCTCGGCCGAGTGGCGCGAGGTGCTGCGCCGAGGTCGACCGCAGCCGGCACTGCAAGCGCAAGCCAGCGGCCGACGCAGCTGACTCGAAGCTCAGGGGATCGTGTTCTTGCAGTAGGTCGGCAAGTCGACGACCACGGCGTCCCGTGCGCATCGCGGACCTGCCTCGGGCGACTCGGCACTCAGCGCTTACACATCGGAGCGCCGTGTCGCTTCATGAGGTCATGGTACGAGGCATGCATACCTCGGCGAGCACGCGGCCTCTCTGATCAGAGTTGTTGACCGTCGATGCGTGTGGCTCGGATTCGCGCGCGCTCGGCTTCGGTTACCACGGGGCATTCAGCAGCCGCTGCATCTCGGCGCTGCGCAGTCCACTGGGGAAGCGCTTCACGTAGTCGCGCGCGCGCGCCACCGCGGCGGCCGCATCGCCGCGTTTGGTCGCGATGACAGCGCGCAGGAACGCTGCGTCTTCGGAGCGTGGGTCGGCGGCAAAGCGCGCGGCAAAGGTGGCGAAGCGTTCGTCGGCGTCGAGATACGCCCCGGTCTGGAATGAAGCCATCGCGGCCGCGAACTCGAGCGGAGCGTTCGACGTGGTCGGCGCGTTCGAGCCGCCGACGGCGGCCGGTGCTGCGACCGACGAAGCGGCTGACACGCTCTGCTCCGACGTGTCGCGGGCGTGCGTCGCGCCATGCGACCGCCGCAGCCGTGCGGCGCTGGTCGGTGCGCGCTCGTCCGCGCGAGCAGCGAGCGCGCGTGGCGCGTCAGGCGGCGCCGACGTGCTCTGGCGCGCCTTTTCTGCGTCGTCCGCAGTCCTGGTGGCGACCAGCAACGCGCTGTCGGGTGCGGACGGTGGGGGACGAGTCCAGCTCGAGCCGGCGATCAGCTGGTGCTCGGCGCCACCCGACAGGCGCAGCGACACCACACCCTCGGTGACGAGCACACGCTGGGTGTGGGCGTGCTCGACCTCGACGATGAACCGCGTGCCGTGTACTTCGAGCTCACCATCGGGTACGGCTACGACGAAGCGCTGGCCCCGCTGCAAGTGCTCGACGTGCACCGCGAGCGCGCCGCTGGTCAACGTGACACGCCCGGACGGGCCGCGGCTCTGATCGTGGAAGCTGGCGCCGCCGACCGCGCGCAGCTCGAATACGGGCGCTGTCGTCGATGCGGCCGAAGGCGAGTGGCTCACGCGCCATGCCAAGCTGACAGTGACCAGTGCAACGAGCGCGGCCGCGGCCGACAGCAAGAGCGGCCGGCGCGGCGCATCACGTCGTGCGAGCATGAGCTGATTGGCGCGGCGCAGCAGCTCGGCCCGCTCCCGGCGTTGTTCGAGCGGCGACGGCTCGCGCGGCTGCACGCGCTGCAACGTGTCCCGCAGTGCACGCAGCACGCTGGCTTCGTGCGCGCATTCGCTGCACTGCAGCCGGTGGCGCTCGAACGACGCCGCGTCGAGCGCGTCGATGCGCCCGTCTTCGACGGCCTCGGCCTGCCACAGCCTCGAGCAGCTCATGGCAGCGCCTCGCCGAGCTTGCGGCGTAGCTCTTTGCGCGCGTGATGCAGGCGTGTCCAGATCGTGTTGAGCGGGATGCCCAGCGCCGCCGCGGCCTCTTCTCCCGACGTTCCCTCGAGCGCGACCATCACGAACACTTCGCGCTTCTTGGGGGAGAGCTTCTGCAGCGCCTGGAACAAGCGCGCCTCGGCCTGACGTCCCTCGAGGGTTTCGCTCGGGAGCTCTTCGCGCGCCTGATCGTGCGAGCTCATCCACTCGCGCAGCCGTGCCGTCATGCGACCGATCGATCGGCGCTGGCGACGCACCATGGTGGCGGCGATTGCGAGCAGCCAGCCGCGTGCCGACGCGCGGCCATCGTAGTTGCGAGCGGCTCCGATCACCTCGAGAAAGCAGAGCTGCACGAGATCGTCGAGCTCCGAGTGGACGCCCATGCGCAGCAAGAAGCGGCGGACGTCGTGGTGGTAACGCTCGAAGAGGCCGCCCAACGCTTCCAGATCGCCTGCGACGATTCTAGCCAGCAGCGCGGGATCGGATTCTGCGAGCGCAGCAGCTCGTACCACGGTGTTCATAGCACTTCGCTTTCGAGGCCGACGGCCAGCGTCAAGGCCCACCAGGGCAAGCGCGGCAAGCCATTGGCCGGCGGGTCGTTCTCGCCCACGTGTGTCGCGTCGACGTCCGCCAGCAGACTCGCCCGGAAATGCGTGCGACTGCTGATCGGGAACACGGCCGCGGCATACGCGCCCACCAGCGCTTGCCCGCGGTCTTGCTCGTTGTGCACAGGCTTGCCCGTCGTCGGGTCAGGTGTGCGCCAGCCCTCGTGTTGCGCCGCCGCCGACAGCATCATCCCGGTGACGAGCGCTACGTGCCGACCGAGCGAGAGCTGTCGCCCCACGGCGAGACCGGCCGAGACATCGGCGAGGCGCGCGGCACGCGTGTCGGGCGCGAGGATCTCGTACACCGGCGTCCAGCGCGCCAAAAGGCCGATCTCCCAGTGTGCAAGGCCAAGACTCGCGCCCAAGAGCATGCTGGGACCCACGACTGGGCCGGGCCCGGCGAGACGTGCCCCGACCAGGGCGTTTACCAGCAGGTGCACCGCGGGTGCAGCTGACGGTGACGTGTGCGGAACGCTCAGGGCTGCGGCGCGGGGTGCTTCGTTCGCGGAGGCTGCTGCCAGCGCAGGCGACGGCAGCGTCACGCGCAGCGCCGCCAGCGTGGGCGAGAGCTCGTCGGCAGCGTGCAGCACGCGCGCGGCGCGTCGACCGTCGAGCGTCACGAAGGTCAGCGTCGCGTAACCGGCGTCGATCTCGAGCACCACGGCCGCACAATCTCCCGGCTGCGTGGTCAACGCGCCGCGTACGCCGTCGATCGCGGCCTGCCAGGTCTCGTCGGGGTGCTCGGGGATCACCTGCAACGTGCAGCTGGCGGTTGCGGGCACGGCGGTCAGCCAGAACGCCGCGACGAGCGCCGTGAGAGTTGCCAGCTGCAGCGGCGCGCGTCGGGGATGAAGGTGCATGGCCGGGATCGATCTATAGCCTATTCGCCCGTCGAGGCTCCCTCCTTCAAAAAAAGGCTGCGTCCACGCGGCGGACGCGTGCTCGCCGGTTCGGCCGCCGTGCGTCCGAGGCGTGGCGCCGCACGCCGAAAAAGAATTCACTTTGCGTGAAGGTTGGGCGGCTCTGGGGCGAATGGTCCAACAGAGCCCCGAACGCGGGTGTTTGCGCGAAGCCCGCGGCGCGATGGCGCGGCGGATCGCAGCGCTGTGCCCGCCGGTGCGCAGTGTGCGACCGGGAGAGGTCCTTCATGCAGGAGAGTCAAAGCCCATGCGTGTGTTGATTCGTCGGTCGCTGCTGGTCGGCCTCACGTTCTGTCTGCTGGCGACGCCGCACGCGTCGCAGGCCGCGCTCAGCGCCGCGGGCAAAGCGCAGGTCACGTTCTCGGCGAACGGCCCCATGGGCATGAAGATCGCCGGCCAAACGACGGAGCTGAAGCTCGTGGACGATGGCACGACGCTCACCGTGATCGTGGTGCTCGCGCACCTGGAAACCGGCATCGGTCTGCGTGACTCGCACATGCGCGAGAAGTACCTCGAAGTTCCGAAGTACCCGAAGGCGCAGCTGAGCGTCGCGCGCTCGCTGCTTCGCATGCCCGGACAGGGTGCAGACGTCGATGCCGAGGCCAAGGGAGAGTTGCTGCTGCACGGCGTGAAGAAGAGCGTGGCGTTTCGTTATCACGCCGCGCTCGGCGCGCATGGCCTGCGCGTGAGCGGGAAGCTGCACCTCGATATCCGTGATTTCGGCATCGAGGTGCCCAAGTATCTCGGCGTCAGCGTGAAGCCGGAAGTCGAGATCGGCAGCGAATTCGAGGCGAAGAATGACTGAGCTCGTTCGAGAGCGTCGGTGCCCAGCGCGTGTGCAGCGCCTGCGGCTGTGCGTGTCTGCAGCGGCCTTGCTCGCCGGTGTCCTGCTCGCGCCGCAGCGAGCGCACGCCTATCCGTGGATGATCCGCCACGACTACACCGGCTGCGCAACCTGCCACGTGGACCCTTCGGGTGGCGGTGTCCTCACCGAATACGGTGCCGCGCAGGGTGACCTGCTGCTGCGTACACACTACACGCCGAGCAACAGCGACGAGCCAAGCTCGACCGCGGGCTTTCTGTGGGGTGCCGTGAAGCCGCCCGCGTGGTTGCTGCCCAGCGGTAGCGTACGCACCCTGGGCCTGGCCTCGAAGATCGGCAGCGCGGGCTTCACCACCAACTTCATCCTGATGCAGGCTGATCTGCGCGCCGCCGTCGTGGCCGGTGGTTTTCGTGCGTATGCGAGCCTGGGCGCGGTGACCAGCAATCAGCCGGCCGCGTCGGTCGTGGGCAACGTCGTGTCGCGTGAGCACTGGGTCGGCTGGGCGTTCGGCGAAGATGGAGCCGTGGTCGCGCGCGCCGGCCGGCTCGATCTACCCTTCGGCATTCGATCGATCGAGCACACCATGTTCGTGCGGCAGTCGACGCGCACCGACTTGAACGACACGCAGCAGCACGGCGCGGCGCTCGCTTACACCGGTGGTCTGATCCGCGGTGAGGTGATGGCCATCGCCGGCAACTACCAGGTCTCGCCCGACGTCTATCGTGAGCGCGGCTACAGCGCTTACCTGGAGATCACGCCGCTACCGAACGCGGCGTTCGGTGTCAGCAGTCTCGTCACGCACGCCGCGCGCGACATCTATTTGAAGGTGCCCGACACGCGTCAGGCGCACGGCGTGTTCGCGCGCGTCTCCCCGGTGCGGCCGCTGGTGCTGATGCTGGAAGGCGACGCCGTGGCGCAGTCGGCGCTGTCGGGCTGGGGATACGCCAGCATGCTGCAGGCCGACGTCGAGCCGATCCAGGGGCTGCATCTGATCCTGACGGGCGAGAACATGCGCCAGGCCGGGTCGGGCACCGGCATGTCCTGGAGCGGCTGGCTCGGTGCGGGCTGGTTCTTCGCACCGCACGCCGACATTCGATTCGACGTGCTGCGCCAGAGCCTGGCGCTGGGTCCGGCAAACGTCGCTGCCACGGCTCTGATGGCTCAACTCCACGTCTACCTGTGATGGGTCGATTCCAAGGTCGGGTGAAAGATGATTGATGCACGCCCTGCGCTCCTCGCCACCGTCACCTGCATCGCCGCGCTCTTCTGGGGCTCTGCGGTGCAAGCCAAGTCGATGTTTCCGTCTCAGATCCGACGCCAGCTCTCGCTCTCCTACGAAGTGCCGTGCAGCGTGTGCCACCTCAAGGAGAACACCGGTCCGGGAACGGCCGGCACACCGTTTGCGCTGTCGCTGCGGGCACGCGGCCTGTCGGGGAAAGACGCGACCTCGCTGCGCAGCTCGCTGGCTCGGCTGCAGGCCGACAAGGTCGACAGCGACGGTGACGGCACACCTGACGTCACCGAGCTCGTGCACGAGACCGACCCGAACAGTGCCGCGAACGCGAACCTCGTCAGTGAGGTGGATCCCGGTTACGGGTGCGGCGGCCTTCCACCGAAGGGACGCAGCCCCAGGGGCGCTGCGGTGGTCGGTGTTTGCGAGCTCGTATGGCTGCTACGTCGCCGCCGCCGAGGGCGGCCGTGAGTCGAGTGCGTGCAGTCGCGCGCCTGTGCGATCGAACGAGCGAAGGAGATACGACACATGACCATGGATGGCTCGATGCTCTTGGATCGACGACGTTTTCTCGTCGTCGTGGCCGGCGCAGCCGCGACCGCCGCGTGCGCTGGTGGGAATTCCTCCGCGGTGCAGTTCGGCGACGTGAACGCCGGCAACGTCAAGGACGTGGTCGCGGGAACCCTGCAGTTGGTCGGCACTGAGCCCGTGGTGCTCGGGCGCGATTCCGGCGGCCTGTACGCGCTGACGATCACCTGCACCCATCAAGGCTGCGACGTCGAGCCCTCGGGCAGCGGTGCCGCCGCGACGCTCTACTGTCCGTGCCACGGCAGCCAGTTCGATCGCAACGGCGGAGTGCTGCGCGGTCCCGCGAACACACCGCTCGGGCACTTCGCGGTCTCCGTGGATGCCGCGGGCACCATCACGATCCACGGTGGCACGCAGGTGGATGCGAGCACGCGCACCGCGGTCGTCTAGAAGCCATCGTGCGCCCGCATGCGTTCGGACGTCGGTGCCCGGCGCAGGAGCTACGTCATGCGCAACGATCCTCCGGTGTCGCGCGATTCCGACTTCCATGGCAACCCGTCGGAGCCGACGACAGCGCGACGGATCTTGGTCGCGGAAGACAATCTCGAGATGCGCAGACTGCTGGTCTCGTGCCTGCAGCGCGATGGCTACGCCGTGGTGCAAGCGCAGACCGGTGTCCAGCTGCAGGACCTGATCGGGACCCAGCTCTCGCACGCGCGCGACCGGCCGGCCGTGGATCTGATCATCTCCGACGTCAGGATGCCTGGCATGTCCGGCCTGCAGGTGCTGGAAGATTTGCGACGCACGGACCGCTCGACGCCCGTGATTCTCATCACCGCGTTCGGTGATCAGGAAACGCACGCCGAGGCCCATCGCCTGGGAGCCAAGCTCGTCTTCAACAAACCGTTCGACCTCGACGATCTGCGGATGGCGGTCGAGTGGCTGACGGATGCTCCTCGGTGAAGTCAAGCGGCAAGCGCAGAGCGCGAAGACTGCCCGTAGCGCTGTTCGCCGCCGCTAATCATCGTACAATCGGTGATCAGCATGCCCAACGACCAGCGCACGAAGGCCGTGCTGTCCCTCCACGCGCGTCTCGGCATCGGGCTCGTGTGGCTGCTTCTACTGCTGCTGCAGACCGCCGCCACGTACGCCGCGCGCGACCGCTTCGGCTACGAGGAGCTGGCCGAGTCCGTGCGCAATCCGTTCTGGCTCGAGCAACGCACGATCTACGACGGCGTCTCCAGCAACATCGGCTGGTACGGCTTGTGTCTTGTGCTCTACAAGCTCTTCGGCTTCTCGCTCGCGCTCTGCAAGTGGATGCGCCTCGGACTGCAGGCGATTTCTCTCGGCTGTGTCCTTTCGCTCCTGCGCCGCGCGCTGCCGAGTCCGAGCCACCTGCTGCCGGCCTTCGCGATCGCACTCTCGCCCACGCTGCTGTACTTCAATACTTACCAGGCATCTTACGGAAGCGACCTGCAGCTGGCGCCCATCGCCTTGCTGTGTGTGCTGTCGATCGATCCGAGTAGGCCACTGCACTCGACGCTGCTGCATGCTGGCTTCGGTGCGCTCGCGGCCCTGGCTTGCATGTCGTATCCGGCTTTCGTGTTCTATTTGCCGTTCGCGGCGGTGCTGTTCGCCTGGCTGCACTGGACCTCCTGGCGCGCCGGCCGCGTGGCGCGCGCTGCCGGCGCACCCGTCTGGCGCGAGGTGATGCAGCGCTTGCTGTCGGCTGTGGCAGCACCGCTGACGATGGTCGCCGTGGTTGCAGCCTCTGCGCTGTGTCTTCGGGATCCGAAGCGGCTCTTCCACGACGAGCGCACCGGCGCGGGCTTGTTTCGCGGTGGCGGCGGGCCGATCGATTTCGACCTCGGAGCGATCGCCCTGGGCGTGCAACGAACGCTCTCCGATCTCCTGATCTCGGGCCGCAGCTACTATTTCAACTTGTCGAGCGTGGAGCTCGGAGGCTGGCTGGGCGGGCTCGCCTGCATTCTTCCACTCGGCGCCGCGCTGTGGCTGTTGGCACGTCGCCCTGCGTCCAGTCGCTGGCTGGCGGTCGCCATCGTGATGATGGTCTTTGGCTTGGTCGTGCCCAATCTCGCGAGTGCATTGCCGGGACTGCGCCGCTGCACGCTCTTCGTGTTCTCGTTCTATCTCTTCGTGACGCTGCTCATGAAGGAATTACAAACGCAGGCCGTGGGCGGTCGCCGGACGACCGTGGTCAGCGCGGTCCCGGTCGCGGTGCTGCTGCTGCATCACCTGCTCGCCTATCCCGCTGTGATCGAAGACCTGCAGCGCGAGAGCGCATCGCGCCCCGCTGATTGGTGGCTGCAGGCGGCGCCGACCCCGGCGCTAGCGCTGCAGCACTGGGTTGCCAAGGCCGAAGCGGGCGAGCTGATCCGCTGTCCTGCCGGCGCTGCGCAAGGCGCAGAGGAGTGTCGCTACGGCGAGCTCTTCGCCGCGGTTGCGGGCTATCAGCTCTGGACGCTCGGCCACGAGCCCAAGGTCGTGATCGCCAATCCGCATACCGGGGCGCCCCTGTCGCTCTCGGTCGCGCTCTGGGAGAGCTACTACTTCGAGCACTGAGCCAGCAGCTCGCGCGGCGCTTGCATGTTCACGGCCCATGGGCTCGAAGAATCGTCAGCTCGGTGGCGGGCGCCTGGCTTGCGAAGCGATGGCGTGTGAGCTCTGGGCGTGCGCCATCGAGCGCGTCGCGATGCAGTGGCAGGAAGCTGGCGTCGTAGCCGGGCGGGGTGCGCGGGATCCTGCCGAAGAAGATGCCGGCCTGCGCGCGAGCATGCAGGCCTTCCCAGTGGCTCGTACCCAGTGCGGCGGCGAGAGTCTGCGAGCAAGCCGAGCCTGGCACGGTGTCGGGCACCAGTCGAAACTCCGCTCCCAGGTAATAGACGAACACGTCAGTCCAGTAGCTCGGGACCACGGCCAAGAGCGGTGCCGCGTTGGCCGTTGCGGCGCTCGAGCGCACGCTCTGCACGAGATCTTGCAGGTCATCGTGGGGCGGCTGCAGCAGCTCGCCGTAGACGGCCGGCCACCACGAAGTGGGTACGGCCGGAAGCTGCGCTGGCTGCGACCAAAACGCGAGCGCGCCGAGATTGCTGAGGGTGAAGAGCAGCACGAAGCCAGAGCACGCGAGCCTCGAGCGCAGCGCTGCGTGCGAGGCGAGCATGAGTGGCAAGAGCGAAAGCGCGCTCAGGTGCGGCATGTAGCGCAGCACCGCCAGATCGTCCTGGGTTTCCACGCCGACCACGGCGGCCCCCAGTGGCAGCAGGCTCAGCATCAAGAACAGCACGATGGCCGCAGGACCGCGCAAGGCCGCCCGCAGCTGCGCGCCCGTGCGCGCGAGCAGCGTGTACGCGAGCAAGAGGGCCCAGGCCAGCAGCGCGAGGCAGCCCACGCGGTCGAGATCGCGGATGCCCGCAAGCGTGCCCGTGCCGATCTGCAAGAGCCACGCCGCGAAGTCTTGCTGCATCAGCGCCAGCGGCGACTCGGTCGCCGAGGCGAGCTCGGGGAGAGCGAGGTACCAGAGCGCCCAGCTTGCGAAGCCGAGGCTCGAGGCGACGATCGATTCGCGCAGCCGCTCGCGGTCGAGCCATGCGGCGTGCGCGCAGAACGCAACGCACGCACCCAGCGCGGCGATCGGATGGCTGTGGAAGAGCAACACGCTGCAGGCGATGGAGATGGCCAAGCCGTGGCGACGGTCGTTCGGCGCGCGCACCATGTTCCACAGCCAGGTGCTGAAGAGCAGCACGACCAGCGGGTAGTAGCGGGCCTGACGCGCGAAGAGCACGGTCTGCGGCTGCAAGAGCAGCGCCGCCGCCCCGAGCGGCGCCCACGCGATCCGCGTGCGTAGCAAGGCCCACAGGGGGAAGAAGGCCAGCGCGCCGAGCCACGAGAAGAGCCGCCGCAGGCCGGCGGCGTCGTCGCCGAACAGCGCCGTCGAGGCTGCGCCCACGTAGTACTGCAGCCAGGGCAGGCGCCGCGACAGCAGATTGGCGCTGAGCTGATAGCAGTCGCCATAGGCCATCACGTTGCGGCCGACGATCGCCTTCGGAACGCCGTGCGCGAGCACGCTGCGCGCGAAGTTGCCGGTGTCGGCCTCGTCGCCCCACAGCTGCACGGCACCGAGCTGGAGGTTGTACACGCAGAGCACCAGCGCAAACGCGACGAGCACGAGCGCCGAGCGTGGCCAAGCCAGGACAGTTGCAGGCTGCGGCGATGGCGACGGCTGTGACATCTGCGCTTTCTGACGCTCGAGGCTCGATCGGTGGGCCGTGCCCGTAGCACGCCAGTGCGCAGGCCGCTCTCCAGTCTGCCCGTCTGACGACGCTCACTCCAGTTTCTGCCGGTGCCACGGGCAGTAGCCAGCCAAACGTTGCCAGCAGTGCCACTGCACCGTGAAGGCCTTGCGTCAGCTGTGACGTCTGGGCGACACCTTGCACGCGAATAGGGAGTGTCTGGTGCATGTCGACCATGCGTTCGCAACGCACGTGTCGTCGAGTGGCCAGCGGCCGAGGCTCGCCTCGCTGGCCAGTTCGCACGCTCGACGACGGGCGCTGCCCCACTTGCCGCTCGCAGCCCGGTACAGTAGACACCGGGGCTGCAGTGCGACGTCTTTTTAGAGACCTGAGCGTGGTGTTGCTCGTCGTGTGGGTCGTCGTCGCCACCACGCTGCGCAGGCTGCTGCGCGGTGCGAAGCATCCGGCCTGGAGCTATCGCTTCGAGATCGTCACGGAGGTCGTGCGGGCCGTGATGCTGCTTGGGCATCGCTACATGGCCATCGACCTGCGTCGGCAGATGCCCACGCTGCCGCTCTCCCCTGGCCTGCGCCGGCGCCTGGACTGGCAGCGCGGTCGCATCGCGGGCTTGCCGATGGAACAGCACACGCCGAGCGCCTGGCAGCCGGGCGATCTCGTGTGGCTGCATCTGCACGGTGGCGCCTACTCCATGTGCTCGCCAGCCACGCATCGTGGTCTCGCCGCTCGGATCGCACTGGGCACGGGCGCGCGCTGCATCGTGCTCGACTACCGCAAGGCTCCGGAGCATCCATACCCCGCCGCGATCGACGATGCGTTTGCAGCTTACGGTGCGCTGCTCGCCGAGGGCGTCGCACCGAGCTCGATCTTGCTCGGTGGGGACTCGGCCGGTGGTGGCCTCGCTCTGGCGCTCCTGCAGCGGCTGCGCGATGCGGGCTTGCCGCAACCGCGCGCGGCGATCCTGCTCTCGCCGTGGGTCGACCTGACCGCGCGCGGCGGTACGATCGACGACAACGGCCGCTACGACTACCTCAGCGCTGAGATGCTGGTGTGGGGCGCGGCCACGTACCTCGCCGGTGCCGACGCGAACGGGCCGCTGGCGTCGCCGATCTACGCCGACCTGCGCGGCCTGCCACCGCTGCTCGTGCAGACCGGTGGTGGAGAGATCTTCCTCGACCAGAACCTCGCGTTCGTCGAGCGCGCACGCGCCGCCGGCGTACCTGTGAGCCACGAAGTCAGCGACGGCATGGTGCACGTCTTTCAGGCATTCGCAGGTTTCCCTGCGGCGAGCCAGGCAATCGCGTCGATCGCGGCCTTCGTGAAGTCAGTGCAGGTTGATGCGCCTGCAGCGTCGACGCTGTCGTAGTCCAGCACCGGCACGTTGGCACGCCTGCACCGAGGTCTCGCACTGACCCTCGAGCGCGGAGAGATCGGTAATGGTCGGGCAGCAGGCCTGCAGCTCGGGACACACCGGGCCCAGCGAGCCGCCGCTGGGTTGGCTGCCCGTGCCTGTGCCCGGCGCCGTGACCTGCAGCTGACGGCGGCAGCTCGAGCGGCGACGAGCGCATGCTAAAGTCTGCGCCGTGCAATGCTCGGTCTTCATCGCGGTCAGTCTCGACGGCTTCATCGCGCGCGTCGCCAGAAGGCTACCGATCGAGGTTCGCCTGAGCTATCTTGCGGCGAATTGCTCGACCCACCTGCGATCCCACCTGCTGCCCGGGGCACTGATCACCCGCGGCAGCTGACGGCGGCGAGCCCGAGCGCTGAGCGTCGCCGAGCTCAGGCCGGACGCAGCAGCGTGCGGCCGAGGAAGTCGAGCTCCATGCCCACCACGCGCTCGAAGGGCGCGCCCACGTACGGGCCGAAGTGGCCCAGGGGCAGCACCTGCAGCTCGCAGTTGGGGATGCGCGCCGCCGTCCGGCGAACCGCGCTGATCGGAATCAGGCTGTCGTGCTCGGCGCCGATCATCAGCACGGGCGCGCTGATGCGCGAGGCGTAACGGATCGGCCGGTAGCGTGGCAGCGTGACGAAGATGCGTGCCGGGATCTCCCCCGAGAAGCCGCTGTCCTTCGGCACCAGCGCGTTGTAGCCCGCTACGCAGTCGTCGCCGGCGAGCACGCGCAGGCCAGCTTCCTTCACGATCGGCACGTAGAGCGGCGGGCGCCCGAGGCGGGCCGCGAGGCTGTCACGCACGCCAGCAGCGAGGGCAGGCAGCTGCAACGAAAGTGGGAAGAGGGCCGCGCTGGCGATGCCATCCACGAACGGCACCTGACTGACGACTGCGCGCACTTGCTTGCGCTGCGCGGCGGCGACCAGCACGTGGCCTCCGCTGTACGACGTGCCCCACAGCCCGACGCGCTCGGAGTCGACCTGCGGCAGCGTACGCACGAAGTCGATGGCGGCCAGGTAGTCGGCGACGTGCCGTGAGGCATCGACCAGCTGCCGCGGCTGGCCCTCACTGGCACCGAAACCTCGGTAGTCGAACACCAGCACAGCCATGCCGGCGGTCGCGAAGCGCTCGGCAAACGCGGCGAGGCCGAACGCGCGCAGCGCGCCCAGACCGTGCGCCATCAGCAGCACCGGCGGGCGCGAGACGCCGGTCGGCATGTAGAGCTGCGCATCGCAATACGCGTCGACCGAGTGGAAGCGCAGGGATTCCACGTCGTAGGGCGGGTGCGCGTGGCCTGGTGTGCCGGGCGAGGGTGGCTGCGGGAGCATGCCGCGATCTAGGCACGAGCCAAGCCGCGCGGCAAGACGTGGCGTCGGCCTGCCGGGTCGCCGGCTGTCAGTGAGTTGCGCGCGAGGCGAGGTACGCGCGCCAGCCGCCGAAGCTGGAGATCTCGCGCTGGCCGGCGAGGGCGGCGGGCTCGCACAGGAATCCGAGCACGCGCTGACCGCCTTCGACTTCGACGCTGCCGATGCACAGCGGCGCGCCGACCCCGCGCATGAACTGGCCGAGCGCCGCGTTCGACAGCTCCCACAGCTCGACCTCGATCGCGTGCCCCGCGTCGTTGGCCACACGCAAGAGGCCTGGCTTGGGCGGCTGCAGCTGCAGCGCGTACAACTGGTAATGCGGCGCGGTGCGCGTGGCCTGCAGCAAGCGCCCGCCGAGATCGGTGAGCTGGTGGTTGAGCGGCTGCCCCGACAGATGTGCGCCCACGACCGCCAGCGCCACGCGATCGGTGCTGCTGCTGACGGCGGCAGGTGTCGTCAGAGACGGTTGCGAGTGGCCGGTGGCGCCGAGCGAAGCGCCGAGCTGCGCTTGCAGCTGTCGGCCGATGCTCGCGAGCGCGGCATCGCGGCCCGCGCGCGAGATCAAGGTCACGCCGAAGGGCAGACCGTCTGGACGAAACCCGGCAGGGATCGCGAGCGCGCACAGGTCGAGCAGATTGACGAAGTTCGTGTAGGTACCGAGCTGACTGTTCAGGCGCAGCGGCTCTCGCTGCACGTCGTCGATCGTGTGGATCCCCGGCGCGGTTGGCACGAGCAGGAAATCCGTCGTGTCCCACAGGGGTTCGGTCAGCCGTGACAGGCGCTCTCGCTCGTGCAACGCGTCGAAGGTCTCGCGGGCGCTGCGCTGCGTGGCGGCGCTCAGGATCTGTTCGATCACCGGCAAGAGCGCGCTGGGTTCGGCTGCCAGCAGCTCGCCCGCAGCTTCGAGACGCTCGGCCACCCACGGGCCGTCGTACA
>DASVHQ010000476.1:0-2448 GCA_036382515.1 Polyangiales bacterium
TGAGCCAGAGCGGCGCGCTCTTGAACCAAGATCGCTTCGTGCTGCGTCGCGGTCGCCTGCGCGTGACCCGCGACTGGGAGTGGGCGCAGATCCTCGTCGAGCTCGACGGCAACACCACGCGTGGCCCCACGATGCGCTTCCAGAAGGCCGAGGTGTCACTCATCTACGGCCGCTCGAAGGACAAGGATCAGCCGCCGCTCGCGCAGCTGACCTTTGGCGAGCTCGACACGCCCTTCGGTTTCGAGGTCGTCTACGGCCCGAAGTACCGCTGGTTCATGGAGCGCAGCACGGCCTCGCGCGCGCTCTTTCCGAGCGAGCCCGACGTCGGCGCGCGCCTGTCAGGCGGGTTCGGCTTCGCTCGCTATTCGATCGCCGTCACCAACGGTGAGGTGCTCGACGAGAAGAGCGGCCTGGGTCTGCAAGACCCGAACAAGAACAAGGACGTCACGGCTCGCTTTGGCGCGCAGGCCAAGCCCACCGAGGACCTGGTGATTGCCGGCGGCGTGTCCTTCAACGCAGGCCGCGGCTTCCACCCCGGAACGCCGGCCAGCAAGAGCGTGTTGGTCTGGCAGGACGCCAACCAAGACGGCACCGTGATGCAGACCGAGCTGAGCGGCCTCGCTGGCGCGGCCGCCGAGCCCTCCCGCACCTTCTCTCGCTGGGCCGTCGGCGCCGACCTCCAGGTCTTGCTGCACACCAAGCTCGGCTGGTCGATGCTCTACGCGGAGGCCGTCGCCGCCAGCAACCTCGATCGTGGGCTGCAGGTTGCGGACCCGATCTCGACCGGCGGCAACGTGCGCGAGCTTGGCTACTACGTCGCGCTGACGCAGGAGATCACGCGTCACGCGGTGGTGGGTTTCCGCTACGACGTCTACGACCCAAACTCCGACGTGCTCGATTCGCGCGCCGGAAAGCAGGTGCCGATCTCGCAACAGATCACGACGTACTCGCCACTCATCGGCTTCGTCTTGCCCGACCACGCGCGGCTGCTCCTGCAGTGGGACATCGTGAACGACTACCTGGCACGTGACGCGCGCGGCGTGCCGACGGACCTGAAGAACAACCAGCTCACGCTGCGCTTGCAGGGGATGCTGTGATGCGGCTGGACGCACATACGTCGAGCCTGATGCTCGCGTCGTCGGTGCTTGCAAGTCTGGCCGTCGTCGGCTGCGCGGACACCGGTGCCTCTCAGAACGGCGCGTCGGAAGACTTCCGCGTGCGAAACGCGCAGTTCCTTGCCGAGCCGCTCCCCGGCACCGTTCCGCCTGATGCTGGCTCGAAGCCGGCCGCGGCCGATGCAGGTGACGCCGCGCTGCCCACGATCATCCAGGTGCTCACGTCGAACTACATCGTGACGCAGGGTCAGGGCGGCAAGAAGTTCAACGGCTTCGCCAGCACCAACACCTACGCCATCGCCGTCGCGCTGGATGACGAGACCCGCGGCCACTGGGTGCAGCCGGTGGGCGGGCCGGATCCGGTGATGGGCGGCCTGACCTGGGATCTGGTCACCGACTTCGGGGACAACATCACTGCTGGGCATCACGACCTCCACGTTGTGGCTATCGACAAGCAGGGCCGAGCCGGCGAGCAGGCCACGCTGACTGTGTGCGTCGCCGGGCGCATCCCAGACAACCTGCACGCCTGCGACGACAGCCGGGCGCCGCCGCGCGCGGTCATCGCGCTCACTTGGGACACCGAGGTGGATCTCGACCTGCAGGTCATCGCCCCCAACGGGGTCTTGACCGATGCCAAGCATCCGCTCACCGGGCAGCGTGACCCGAGCGCGCCGCCTCCCGACGACGGCAAGCTCGATCGCGACTCGAACGCTTCGTGCGTGATCGACGGGATCCGCGCCGAGAGCTTGGTGTGGAAGACGACCATGCCGCACGGTCGCTACGGCATGTACGTGAACCTCTTCGATTCCTGCAAGCAGCCGGCGGGGCGCTTCAAGCTCGCTGTCTACACGGCGGTTCCGAATCGTGACAGCAAGAGTGGCCAGGTGCTGAAGCTCTGGTTCGAGAAGAGCGGCGAGCTCACGTCGGTCGCGGAAAACGGCGGGGCGGCCCGCGGCCTCTTCGTCAGCGAATTCGAATTTCACTGAGAAAGGGATACCTAAGTGCTCGTAGAAAAACTGCTCAAGGTGGCGCTGCTCGGCTCGAGCTGGGTCATGTATCTCTTGCTCGCGCTCTCGGTCTTCTCGATCGCCACGATGATCGAGCGCTGGTTCTTCTTCCGCAAGCGCTCCGTCGACATCGACGAGCTCGGCGAGAAGCTGATCGAGCACCTGTCGCACAACGACCGCGACGCAGCGTCCAAGTTGCTCAAGGACAGCCGCTCGGTCGAGGCGGTCGTGCTGGAGTCGGCGCTGCGCTACCTCGACAGTGGCCCGGACGCGGTGTCTGACGCGATCGAGAGCCGCATGATCCGCGAGCGACGTGAGCTCGAACG
>DASVHQ010000477.1:0-1861 GCA_036382515.1 Polyangiales bacterium
ACTCACCGGAGCTCGACGGGCTGCTCGAGTACCCGGTGTTCACCAAGCCCCTGGAGTGGCGGGGACTCGCCGTCCCGGACGTACTCGTCTCGGGCCACCACGCCCGCATCTCCGCGTGGCGCAGGCAGCAGGCGGAGCAGCTCACCAGCGACAGGAAACCTCCCGTTTCGTGAGCCATCGCCGGCGTGAAGGCGGCTCCTGGCTCGTGACACCATCGACGTGTTCGAGATCAGTCGGGGGCGGTGGTCTCGCGAGGGGCGCTTCCAGGTTAAAGTGACCCTCGTGGCGACTCAAACACTTACCGTTCATCAGAAGGCAGTGCGTTCATCCGTCGCGATGAAGGTACTGATGGCCGTGACCGGCCTCTTCCTCATTCTCTTCCTGCTCATGCACATGTGGGGCAACCTCAAGGCCTTCTTCGGGCCCGAGGCGTACGACAACTACGCAGGGTGGCTGAAGAGCGACATCCTGTACCCGATCATGCCCCATGGCTGGTTCATCTGGATCTTCCGCGTCTTCATGGTGGCGTGCATCGTGCTGCACATGCTGTCGGCGTACCTGCTGACGCTGCGCTCACTGGGCGGCCGGGGCCGCTACCAGCGCAAGGACCGCAGGTCGCAGACGTTCTCAGCCCGCACGATGCGCTGGGGCGGTGTCATCCTGCTCATGCTGCTGCTGTTCCACCTCGGTCAGTTCACCATCAAGTGGTTCCTGACCGGCTTCACTGCCACGTCGACGCCTTATGAGTCTGTCGTGCTCACCTTCCAGCAGTGGTACATGGTGATCCTGTACGCGCTGTTCGTGGGCACGGTCTGCTTCCACATCCGGCACGGCATCTGGAGCGCGTTGACCACGCTCGGCGCCAACACGAGCCCCGCGGCGCGCCGCGGTCTCAACTACACCGCCATCATCGTGTCCGTGCTCCTGTTCGCCGGCTTCATGGCCATGCCCGTTGCAGTCCTGTTCGGAGGGATCAAGTGACCACCACCGCACCGGCCAAGAAGGCCGCCGCCAAGAAGGGCGATCCTGCCCTGGCGTTCTACCGCCTCGGCGCCGAGATCTCCGACACCAAGGCACCAGACGTCGACATCGAGAAGATGTGGAAGACGCGGCAGTTCCAGGCCAAGCTCGTCAACCCGTCCAACCGCCGCAAGCTCACCGTCATCATCGTCGGTACGGGTCTTGCCGGTGGCGCGGCCGCCGCGACCTTGGGCGAGGCGGGCTACAACGTCCTCAACTTCTGCTACCAGGACAGCCCCCGCCGCGCCCACTCCATTGCAGCCCAGGGTGGCATCAACGCCGCGAAGAACTACCGCAACGACAACGACTCGACGGAGCGGTTGTTCTACGACACCGTCAAGGGCGGCGACTACCGCGCCCGTGAGACGAACGTCTATCGGCTCGCCGAAGTCAGCGCCAACATCATCGACCAGTGCGTCGCGCAGGGTGTGCCCTTCGCACGCGAGTACGGCGGCCTGCTCGACACCCGCTCCTTCGGCGGCGTCCAGGTGCAGCGCACCTTCTACGCTCGCGGCCAGACGGGCCAGCAGCTGCTCATCGGCGCGTACCAGGCGCTCGAGCGTCAGATCGCGGCGGGGACGGTGACGATGTACAGCCGTCACGAGATGGTCGAGCTGATCGTCGCCGACGGCAAGGCGCGCGGCATCGTGACCCGCAACATGGTCACCGGCGCGGTCGAGTCCTGGTTCGCCGACGCGGTCGTCCTCGCCACCGGCGGCTACAGCAACCTCTTCTACCTGTCCACCAACGCTATGGGCTGCAACGTCACTGCGGGATGGCGCGCCCACCGCAAGGGCGCGTACTTCGGGAACCCCTGCTACACGCAGATCCACCCGACGTG
>DASVHQ010000478.1:0-1861 GCA_036382515.1 Polyangiales bacterium
CGAGGGATCGTCTCCTTGGTGTGCGCGTGCGGCGATGCGGCGACCGAAAGAAGCGGGGCCAGGAGCCTGCCTTTGACCGAAGTTGCTGTGCTCGTCTCTGCCATGTCGTGCGGCTCCCTAAAAGGCTTGCTCAGGCTGGCGTCTTCGCGGCCGAAGCCGCCGCAGCCACTTTCGCTGCCGCGTCTGCGTCGGCGAGTGCCTTCTTGACGACGCGAACCGAGTGCACGATCGGCCGGCTCGCCGGACACACGTACTCACAACTTCCGCACTCGACACACTGCAACGCGCGAGCATCGCGGGCCTTCGACCAGGCGCGCTCGCGCACGAAGGTGGGAAAGTCGAGCGGTGCCAGCCCCATGGGGCAGGCCTCGATGCAGCTGCCGCAGCGAATGCACGGCCCCACCGGCGCCTTCGCCGTGTCGCGCTTGCTCAGGCCGAGCAGCCCGCCGGTGGCCTTCACCACGGCCGCTTCCGCGTTGCTCTGCGCAGCGCCCATCATCGGGCCGCCTGCGACCAAGCGCGCGAGGTCCGAGCTCGTGCCGCCGCAGAATGCGAGCAGATCGGCGAAGGTGGCGCCGATCGGGGTGCGTACGTTCTTCGGCTGCTTCACCGACGAGCCAGCGACTGTCACGATGCGCTCGAGCAGCGGGATACCGCGGTTCACGGCATCCGCGATGCACGCGGCAGTCGTGACGTTCTGCACGACGATGCCGAGCGCCAGCGGTAGCTTGCCGGCCGGCAGCCACTTGCCGAGGATGCCCTTGATGATGCTGCGCTCGGCGCCCTGCGGGTAGTGCGCGGGCAGCGCGACGACACGGCAGCCCGGGATGCGCTTGGCCGCCTCGGTCAGCGCCGCGATCGCTTCAGGCTTGTTGTCTTCGATGCCGATGTACGACTCGCTCGCGCCCAGCACCTTGAGGATGATCTCGAGCCCGGTTACCACGTCGTCCGCGCGCGTGCGCATCAGCGCGTCGTCGCTCGTGAGGTACGGCTCGCACTCGGCGCCGTTCAAGATCACGGTGGTGACCTGGCTGCCCTTGGGCGGCGTGAGCTTGACATGCGTTGGAAACGTGGCGCCGCCGAGCCCGACCAGGCCGCCGTCCTTGATGCACGTGCGCAGCTCGTCGGGCGTCATCGTGCGGAAGTCGCGCTGCGCGGGCAGGCCGTCGAGCCAGCTGTCTTTGCCGTCGGGCGCGAGCTCGATCGCCACGCCTTGACCGAGCGTGGGATGCGGCCACGAACGCACGGCCACCACTCGCGCTGAAGTCGGCGCGTGCACGGGCACGCTGACGAACGCACTGGCCTCGCCGATCAATTGACCCTTCTTGACCAGATCGCCCACGTTCACCACGGGCTTGGCCGCAGCGCCCATGTGCTGTTGCAGATGCACGTACAGCCGGCTCGGCATCGGCAGCGCTTCGATCGGCCGGTCGGCGGTTTCGTGCTTGTGGTGAGGGACTTTCGCGCCACCGCGGAACTTGAAGATCATCGGCATTCCTCACTCCTCGCTGGCGACTCGGCCCGAGCTACAGCCTGCGCGATCGACGATCCGTGCGATCGTGAGACCGGCCCCGGGCGCGCTGCGCTTGTCCACCTGGCGCACCAGAGCACCGGCGAGCACGAGGCCGACCAGGCCGCAGCCGACGGCGCCTAGCCACGGAGCCAGGCCCATGGCCAGCGCCGCCTGCGACCCGGACCAGGCCGCGACGCCCGCCGCCATCAGCGGCACCCAGAACACCAGCACCATGACACCGAGCATCCGCCCAGGGTCGGATTGCAGCTCGACCCGCTGGCCGACCTCGACCCCGACCAGGTCACGCGCCTCGACATCGGCCAGCTTGTCGTCGGGCGAATGATGCCC
>DASVHQ010000479.1:0-2674 GCA_036382515.1 Polyangiales bacterium
GCCGCGCCCGCTGCGAATGCCGAGGAGGCTGCGCCGTGAAGCGACCGCGCCTGGGCGTGTTCGGCGGCACGCTCAGCGTCTTCGTCGCGGCGACCCTGTTCGTGCGCTTCATCTTCCCGTCGCTCGCGCAGCACCTGGTCGGGCACCACGCTCCTTTGCCCGTGCCGCAGACGCTTCAGCTGTGGTGGCTCGTCTTGCTGGTCGCCACGCTCGCGGTCTACGTCACTTCGAGCACGCGCACGACGCAAGAGTTCATGGCGCCGATCCGAGCCGCGGTACGCGGCGAATCGGCGCGCTGGCAACACAACGTGGCGCGCGCCGTGGCGCTGCTCGCGCCGCTTTCGCTCGGCGCCTGGACCTTCGTCGACAGCCTGCCGCAAACCCGACCCGCCGCGCTGACTCGACAACAGCACCCTGGCACCAGCGGGCCGAGCGCCGCGCCCTACGTCGGGCTCAGCAATCCGTTTCGCGGTGCCACGCCGGCCCAGACCAACGCCGCGATCGTGCGCGGGCGCGGCCTCTACTTCCGCGACTGCGCACCGTGTCACGGCGCCAAACACGACGGCGACGGACCGGAGGCGCGCGCGCAGTCCTTGCGGCCGGTGAGCTTTCGCGACCCGGGCACGATCGCCGTACTGGTCGAGAACGCCGCGTTTTGGCGCGTGAACGAGGGCGCAGCCGGCCTGCCGCCCGTGTCCACGCCGTGGGATTCGGCGATGCCGGCCTGGCACGACGATCTGCCTGCCGACGATCTCTGGCGCATCGTGCTCTCGGAATACGAAGACAGTGGGATGCAACCGCGCGTGACGGGTATGCAGTGAGATGGTTGCACGTGACGATAGCTCCCCGTGTGGTGTGACCCCGCGAGCTTCACGGCGTAGCCGAGCTGCGCGCGGTGTCACAGGCGTGCGATTCACGACCTGCGTGCTGTTCGTCGCTGCACAGTGCGGCCTCGTGGCGCTGGCGGGCCTGCTCGCCACCCACGTGCAAGCGGACGAACCGAGCTACGACGACCGCGCGGCGATCGAGGCGAGCGCTCCTCGTCAGCTGCGCCAGAAGCCGCGCGATGCCGATGCGTACCTCGACAGTGGCCGCCGGCTCTACCTGCGCTTCTGCGCCCCGTGTCACGGCGAGCAGGGCCGTGGCGACGGGCCGGCCGCGGACGTGATGCGCCCGCGACCGCGCGACTTCACCTCCGGCAACTTCGCGCTGCGCTCCACGCGCTCCGGCGAGCTGCCGACCGATGCCGATCTCTTCGTCACCGTGTCGCGCGGCGTACCCGGAACCGCGATGCCCGCGTGGGGTCAGGGCATCTTCCAGTTGAGTGAGACCGAGCGCTGGCAGGTCATCTACTACGTCAAACACTTGAACGGTACGTTCTGGGACGCGGTGAGCGACCCTTACCGTGCGCCCGCGCAAGGCGAGCCCGAGCCGAGACTTCGCATCGGCACGCCGCCACAGCTCACGCCAGCGCTACTCGAGCGGGGCCGTCTCCTCTACCTGGATCAGACCAAGGGCGGCTGCGTGCGCTGCCATGGCACGCAGGGTCGCGGCGACGGGCCCGCTGCCGCGCAGATGCTCGACGACCTGGGTGAGCCCGTGCGGCCGTACGATCTGACCAACCCCTGGCGGAACAAGAACGGCCGCTCGCTCACGGATCTCTTCCGAACGCTGTCCACGGGCCTCTCCGGCACGCCGATGGCAGACTTCAGCGACGGTGTGCCCGACGAGCAGGATCGCTGGGCGCTCGCGATGTACGCGCAATCGCTGTTACGCGAGCGCACGAGCTCGCAAGACCCGCTGGTCGCGCATCGGGCACGCGGGCCGCTGCCCGACGACCCGGATGCGCCGGCATGGCAAACCTGTAAGCCCTTCGGCATTCCATTGATGGGGCAGTACTCGCGAGCACCGCGCTGGCAAGCGCCGTCGGTGGACTACGTGCGCGTATGCGCGTTGTATGACGAGCGAGCGATCGCACTGCGCATCGAGTGGGACGACCCCTTCCGCGATGACCAGAGTGGAGCAAGGCCCGGGACGACAACGCAGGCCGCGAGCGATGGTGCACAGGCGCATGCAGCCGCAGCGGATGCGCCCGGCACAGGTTCGGCGACAAACGCGGGCCATGCGTATCTGACGATCACCGAGGCCAATACGCGTGCCAAGCAGCGCTTGATCCCGGACGCGCTCTACGTGCAGATGCCCGCGGGCGAGCGCGCCGCGAGCGACGCGCAGCGCCCGATGTTGTTGATGGGCGACCCGGAGCACCCGATCGACGTGTGGACGTGGAGTGCGCTCGAAGGTGGGCGCGTCGACGAGGCGTACGCCGAGGGCGTCGAGCGCGGCTATCAGGAGCGCGCGAACGCGGCGACGCGACCGCGTGGCAAGAGCCGCTGGAGCGCCGGCCACTGGCGCGTGGTGATGCAGCGCGCGCTGCGCACCGGCGACGAGGCCCATGCCACGCACTTCGGTCCAGGGGCGCTCGTGCCCTTCAACCTGCGCGTCTGGGACGGAAGCGCCGGCGAAGAGGGTCTGCAGTGCGCGACCAGCGCCTGGCGCCACATCTACCTCGAAACGCCAGCGCCGATCGCCGCATATCTGCGGGGCCTATTCGCTGCGCTCCTGGGCTATGTGGTCGTCGGCTTCGTGTGGCGGAGACTGCGCCGCGATTGACGCG